>JAEYAL010000262.1 GCA_023404805.1 Actinomycetes bacterium
GTTTACGATCCGAAGACCTTCTTCCCGCACGCGGCGTTGCTGCGTCACACTTTCGTGCATTGCGCAAGATTCCCCACTGCTGCCTCCCGTAGGAGTCTGGACCGTGTCTCAGTTCCAGTGTGGCTGATCGTCCTCTCAGACCAGCTACGCATCGTCGCCTTGGTGGGCCTTTACCCCACCAACTAGCTAATGCGCCGCGGACTCATCCCAATGCGGAGGCCGAAGCTTCCTTTCCTCCGAAGAGCACATCCGGTATTAGCTCGAGTTTCCTCGAGTTGTCCCGGTCATTGGGGCAGATAATCCACGTGTTACTCACCCGTTCGCGGCTTTGCCCCCGGACAAGTCCGGGTTCGTCGCTCCACTTGCATGTGTTAGGCACGCCGCCAGCGTTCATCCTGAGCCAGGATCAAACTCTCCGTGACAGACTTGGTCCCTCTAATGAGGTCCAAGCACTTGGTAGAGTTTGTCAATTCATCGCGGGATGCTGGGTACACCAGAACATCCCGAATTGACGGTTATTCATTGATCTCTCTTGCCCGCTGGCGCAGGCAAGAGACTAAAGCTCGACATTCTCCGTGTCCCCTTAGGACACGGGAATGCAATCTGCTGAGTTTTCAAGGACCGTCGCGCTCGCTCGTGATGAGGGTCGCTCATCTCGATCTCGCGAAGGAGATCCGGCTCGTCACCGGGCGAGAGACCTTAGCAGACTCTCGCGGCGCCGGAGTGGCCGGGCGGAAGACTTTAGCAGACTCTCGCTCGGGCCGGACTCGCCGGGCGCTTGCGTCTCGGTCAGTGCCGATCAGCAGCGCCCGAAGGAAGATACACATGCCGTTCACGACGTGCGTCGTGACCTAGCCGTTTTGCGGCTCGATTTGGCCCCCGAAACGGCGAAACCCCCGAGATCTCGGGGGTTTCGGCTTCGAAAAACTTTTTTCGAATTCGCTGGATCTGGCCAGATTTGGGCTTTCGGGCCCTTGACAAGAGGCCGTCAGGCCACTTTGACCCGGGCAAACCGCCGCTTGCCGAGCTGCAGCACCCGCCCGTCGAGCGTTGCGGCCTGGACATCGAGCTGCTCCCCCGGAAGGACGTCGCCATCACAGCGGACTGCGCCCTGTACCAGGAGCCGCCGTGCGGACGACCGAGACTCCCCAAACGCCGAGGCGAGGATCGCCGGCAGATGGACCTCCCCTGCGGCCACCTCGACCTCGGGGATGTCGTCCGGCAGGGCCTTGTCGACGAACACGCGTTCAAAGGAAGCCGCCGCTCGCGCTGCCGCCTCCGCGTCATGGAACCGCTCGACCAGCCGGCGGGCGAGCTGGTGCTTGGCGTCGCGGGGGCCGACGTCGGACGGCACCCCCTCGCCGAGAAGCAGGTCGAAGTACTGGGGCATCGCCGCGTCCGGGATCGAGAGGACCTTGCCGTACATCTCGTCCGGGGCATCGCGAACCCCGATCTGGTTCCCATACGACTTCGACATCTTCCGCTCGCCATCCACGCCCGGGAGGATCGGCATCGTCAGGACCGACTGCTGGCGGACCCCGAACGCCTTCTGCACATCGCGCCCGAGAAGGAGGTTGAACTTCTGATCGGTCCCCCCGAGCTCGATGTCGGCCTTGATCGCCACCGAGTCGTACGCCTGCATGATCGGGTAGAGGAGCTCGAGCACGGTGATCGGGCGATGCGCCGCGAACCGCTTCGCGAAGTCGTCGCGCTCCAGGAGCTGGGCGACCGTCGTCGTCCGCAGGAGCCCGAACAGCTGGCTGAGGCTCATGTCGAGCCACTCTGAGTTCCGCACGACTTCCACGCGCGCGGGATCGAGCACCTTGAACGCCTGCTCTTTGTACGTCGCCGCGTTCGCGTCGATCGCCGAGTCATCGAGCACCGGACGCGTGGAGTCCCGGCCGGACGGGTCACCAACGCGCGCGGTCATGTCGCCGATCAGCAGCACGACCTGGTGGCCCGCGTCCTGGAGCTCGCGCAGCTTCTGGAGGACCACGGTGTGTCCGAGATGGATATCCGGGGCGGTCGGATCGAGTCCGAGTTTGGCCCGGAGCGGTCGCCCCTCTTCACGTGCGCGCGCGAGCTGGGACACCAGGGCCCCCGCTGGGAGGGCGTCAGAGACGTTCCGGGTGAGCCAGTCCGCAGTACGGCGATCGTCGTCGGTGGGGACCAGCTGGGGTTCGGACATCAGGGCCAATGGTAGAGTCCGCGGCTTCCGGGAGGGCAGCCACCCCCGCTCTTCGGTCGCCCCCGGATCCCTTCCATGCCCCGCAGCGCTCGCAGCCGTGAACCTCGCACGCGGACGAGGATCAAGTTCCTACGGATCCTCTTCGTGGCCGCAGGCATCCTGTTTCTGTCCGGGATCTCCGTCCTGTTCGGGATGATGATGGCCGTCGCGCCCGACGTGAAGCGCCTCTCCGCCGACACCAAGTTCCAGACGGCGAAGAACTCCACGCTCTACGACCGCGAGAACCACTTCCTCTCGGAGCTGACGTCCGACGAGGGCCGCGTGATCCTCGGCAGCAAGGACATCGCGCCGGTGATGAAGCAGGCCGTGGTCGCCGTCGAGGACCAGCGCTTCTACGAGCACAAGGGCGTCGACCTTCGCGGCGTCGCCCGCGCGCTCGCCAACGACATCACCGGCGGGCCCATCCAGGGCGCTTCGACGATCGAGCAGCAGTTCATCAAGGTCGTGTCGAAGGCCCAGGACGACCGCACGATCCCGTCGAAGATCCGCGAGACCGCCCTGGCGTACCACCTCTCGCACAAGTGGTCGAAGGACAAGGTCCTGACCGAGTACCTCAACGCCATCTACTACGGCAACGGCGCGTACGGCATCGAGTCGGCCGCGCGTACGTACTTCGGGCGGGACGGCGAGTTCGTCGGCTGCGGCGAGCGCAAGAACCCCTGTGCCTCCCACCTGCGCCCCGCCCAGGCCGCGTTCCTGGCCGGGATCATCAACTCCCCCACGGCCAACGACCCTGTCGAGAACCCAGTCGACTCCCAGAAGCGACGCGACATGGTCCTGACCAAGATGCGCGACCAGGGGATGATCAACCCGGTCGCCTACCAAGACGCCCTCGCCGAGTCGATCCCCACCGAAGACCAGATCCAGCCGCCCAAAGTGCGGCTGAGCAGCCCCGGATCCGGCTACTTCGTCGGCTGGATCCGCAGCCAGCTCGTGCGCGACGTCGGCGCGCGGACCGCCTTTGAAGGCGGCCTGCGCGTGCGCACCACGCTCGACGCGAAGATGCAGAAGGCCGCGGAGGAGTCGATCGGCGCGTGGCTCGGCGGCGGTGGACCGACCGCCTCGATGGTCGTGATCGACAACGGCACGGGCGAAGTCCGCGCGATGGTCGGCGGATCCAACTTCGAAGACCATCCCTTCAACATCGCGACGCAGGGGCGCCGCCAGCCGGGCTCGTCGTTCAAGCCGTTCGTGCTCGCGTCCGCGCTGCGAGCCGGGATCAGCCCGAGCTCGACCTGGGAGTCCCGGAAGATCGAGTTCACGGTCAACAAGAAGACCGGCGAGAAGTTCCAGGTCAACAACTACGAGAACAACTACTCGGGGATCACGACGCTCGCCAACGCCACGGCCTTCTCTGACAACTCCGTCTTCGCGCAGGTCGGCATCCGCGTCGGCACCAAGAAGGTCGCGCGGCTCGCGTCCGAGATGGGCATCCGCACCCCGGTCTCCTCGAACTACGCCGTCACGCTCGGCGCGCCGAAGGTCGGCGTCACGCCGCTGGATCTCGCGCACGCGTACGAGACCTTCGCGACCGGCGGCAAGCGCATCTCGGGCACGCTCGGCGCGCCGAACCGCGGCCCGGTCGGGATGCTCTCGATCGACGGGCCCGACACGGAGAACGACGAGGAGAACCGCAAGACCGCCAAGCGCGTCATCTCCGAGGGCGTCGCACGCCAGACCATGGGCATCCTCACGGGCGTCGTGCGGATCGGCTCAGGCAAGAACGCCTCGGTCCCCGGCCATGTCGTGTGGGGCAAGACCGGCACGACCGAGAACTACGGAGACGCCTGGTTCGTGGGCTCGAGCGAGGACCTGACCGTCGCAGTCTGGGTCGGCTATCCCGACCAGACCAAGCCGATGCTCACCGAATACCAAGGTGGCGAGGTAGCCGGCGGCACCTTCCCGGCGCAGATCTTCCGCACGTTCATGATCAAGGCGCTCGCGCTCGAGAAGGCCAAGCGCGACGAGATCTGCGCGGAGAAGGCGAAGACGAAGAAGCCGTGCAAGGAAGATGAGGAGCCGACCACGCCCGCCTACGGGACGAACCCGGCGCCATCTGGCACGACCGCCACGCCGTCGACGACGACGCCGAGCGCCGGCGGCGGGTCGGGCGGCACGGCGCCGCAGACCGGCGGGTCCGGCGGGAACGGCGGGACCGGGAACTCCGGGACGCCTGCGGCGCCTACGCCTGAGCGGCAGACGCCCGCGACGCCGCCGGCTGCCCCGCCGGCACAGCAGACTCCGCCTGCCGACGGTGGCGGCGGTGACGACGCCGGCGGCGTCACCCCGGGCGGCACGTAAGCCGCGAGTCCTCTGCGACGCCGCTGAGTTCAGCCCGGCCGATCCCAGCGGTCAGCCCAGCCGCGGGGCCGACACGCCCTTGCTGCCTGCAAGCGCGAAACGCCACGGCAGCTCGACCGCCTTCGTGATCCCGATCCGCGGGCCGGCCAGCACTTGCGCGCCGGTCACTGGCGACCCTGGCGGCGCTGGCTCCAGGCGGAAACCTCCGCCGACGAGCAGGTCGACGCCGTCGTCGCCGAGGTCGACACCGAGCGCGGTCCCGATGCGGCCCGGGCCGGGCACTGCGACGGTCCCTTCGGCGCCGGGGCCGGAGACATCGGCCAAGGCGCCGCGGATCAGCACCGCCGACGCCACGTCCTGGTCGCCGGTGACGACGTTCACGAGGTGGTGGATCCCGTACGAGAGGTAGACGTACGAGTGCCCGGCAGGGCGGCCGAGCTTCTCGGCCCGCGCCGTGTGGCCGCCATAGCCGTGGCAGGCGGGCTCTGCCTGGTGGTAGGCCTCGGTCTCGACGATCGTCAGCGCCCCGGCTTCCGTCACGATCCGGCAGCCGATCAGCCCGATCGCCGCCTCGACGACGTCACCGCGCACCAGCGCCCGAAGGGCCTCGGCATCGGTCGGCGGCGCTGCGATGTAGGGGCCTTCCGGCCAGGCCGGAAGGCTCACCGGGGCCGCGCGGTCAGGCGGCGCCACGGTTAGAGGTCGAGGACGGCGCGCGCCTGAGCCAGCTGCTCTTGGACGCGCGCGAGCGACGTGCCGCCAAGCGACACCTTGGACTCCAGCCACGAGCGCTGGTCGAGGAGGCCGTAGACGTCCTGGTCGAGCAGCTCGCTCTGGGCCTGGTACTCCTCGAGCGTGAGCTCGGACAGCTTGCGGCCGGATTCCACGGCGATCCGGACGAGCCCCGCGACGACGCCATGCGCCTCGCGGAACGGCATCCCGCGCTTGACGAGGAAGTCGGCGATGTCGGTCGCGGCGATGTTCTCGTCGGACGCGGCCTCGGCCATGCGCTCGCGCTTGAACGAGCAGGTCGAGAGCATGCCGTTGGCGGCGTCGAGGGTCACCGTCACGGTGTCGACGGCGTCGAAGACGTGCTCCTTGTCTTCCTGCAGATCCTTGTTGTAGGTCAGCGGCAGGGCGTGCATCACGCCGTGGAGCGCTGCCAGGTGGCCGACGACGCGCGGCGCCTTCCCGCGCAGCAGCTCACCGCAGTCGGGGTTCTTCTTCTGCGGCATGAGCGAGGAGCCGGACGACCACGCGTCGGAGAGCTCCATGAAGCCGAACTCCTGGCTGCTCCACTGCACGATCTCGGCACCCAGACGCGAGAGGTGCGTGGAGACGACGGCGCACGCCTGGAGCAGATCGAGGGCGAAGTCGCGGTTGGACACCGCGTCGATCGAGTTCGGGACCACGCCGGCGAACCCGAGATCGCGGGCGACCATCGGGCGGTCGGTGTCGAAGTTCACGCCAGCCAGCGCGCCCGCGCCCAGCGGCAGGACGTCGGCCTGGCGGGCCGCGAAGCGGAAGCGCTCGCGGTCGCGGACCAGCATCCAGACGTAGGCCAGCAGGTGGTGCGAGAGGTAGACCGGCTGCGCGCGCTGCAGGTGCGTGTAGCCCGGCAGCGCCCAGTCGATGTGGGCCTCAGCGACGTCGATCAGCGTCCGCGCGAGCGTCTCGACCTGGTCGGCCAGGCGGACGGCGTGGTCTCGGGCGTAGAGAGCGAGGTCGGTCGCGACCTGGTCGTTGCGGGAGCGGCCCGTGTGGATCTTGCCGCCCGCGCGGCCCGCGATCTCGGTGACGCGCCGCTCGATCGCCATGTGGATGTCGACGTCGTCGTCGCGGAACGGGAAGCGGCCGCCGGCCAGCTCCTGCTCGACCTCGTCGAGGGCGGCGAGGATCGCGTCGCGGTCGTCATCGCCGATGATCCCGCGCGAAGCGAGCATCGATGCGTGGGCCCGCGACTGGGCCACGTCATAGGGCCAGAGCCGGCGATCGATCTCGAGCGACCGATCGAGCGCCTGGAAGAGTGGGTCCTGGGGCTCGGAGAAACGCGACATCTGCGGCTAGTTTCGCGAATCCGGGCGGGAGATGCGGGATGGGGCGTTCACGCCGTGCCGAGCAGCAGCTGCGCGAGCCGCTCGACGACCTGCGCCACCTGGCCTTGCGTCATCGCCGGGAAGAACGGGAGCGCCAGCGACCGCGCGCCGATGTCTTCGCAGACGGGGAACATCCCCTCGCGGTACCCGAGATCGCGGTAGAAGCTGAAGAGGTGGATCGGCGGCAGATACGGCTTGCAGTCGATGCCGCCGGCGCGCAGGCCGCGGATCGTCTCGTCGCGGTCGATCCCGTTGGGAACCTGCACCACGAACACGAACCAGCCGCGCTTCTCATCGCCGCGGTCCTCGCACGGGAGCGCCAGGCCGGTCCGGGCGGCGAGGTCTGCAAGGGCCGCGCGGTACCAGCCTGCGACCTTCGCGCGGTCGGCGAGCATCTGGTCGAGGCGGCCGAGCTGGGCGACGCCGAGCCCGGCCTGCAGCTCCGACATCCGGTAGTTGAACCCGAGGCGGTCGTGGTCGAGCCAGCCCATGTCGGGTGCGCGGCCCTGGTTGCGCTCACTGCCGATCCGCTCCGCGACGGCGTCGTCGTTCGTGACGACCATGCCGCCTTCGCCGGTGGCCAGCTGTTTGTTGGCGTAGAAGGCGAACACCGCGCTGTGGCCCCGGCCGCCGACGGGCGTGCCGTCGGCGTGGGTCGCGCCGAGGGCCTCGCAGGCGTCCTCGACGATCGGGAACCCGTGGCGCTCGAGCGCGGGCGTGTCAGCGGGGTAGCCGAAGATGTGGACAGGCAGGAGCGCCTTGGTCTTGGGGCCGATCGCGTCGGCGGCTGCGGCCGCGTCGAGGTTCAGCGTGACCGGGTCGATGTCGACGAACTTCGGCACCGCACGCTCGAACAGCACCGCGTTGGCGCTCGCGATGAAGCTCAGCGGCGAGGTGACGACCTCGTCGCCCTCCCCCACTCCTGCGGCGCGAAGCGCGAGGTGCAGGCCGGCCGTGCCGCTCGAGGTGGCGCGCCCGTGCTTGACGCCGATCCGGGCCGCGAGCCCTTCCTCGAAGGCGATGGTCTTGCGGCCGAGCGACAGCTGGCCGGAGCGCAGGACTTCGAGGACCTCGCGCTCTTCGGCCTCTCCGATCACCGGCTGGGCCATCGGGACCGTGATCGGGATGGTGGTCACGCGCCGGCCCTCGCGCTCGTCTCCAGCGCCGCCGCCGCATCTTGGATCGCCACGGTCTCGCGGTCGCCTTGGACGGCGTAGGCGAGCGAGTCGACCAGCGCCTGCCATGAGGCCTCGATGAGGTTCGGCGAGACGCCGATCGAGCCCCAGGTGTCGCGGCCATCCGAGGCGTCGACGAGCACTCTGATCCGCGAGCCGGTGCCCTTCTCGGAGTCGAGGATGCGGACCTTGAAGCCGACGAGCTCGATGTCGGCCACGTGCGGGTGCACCTGGGCCACGGCCTCGCGGAGCGCCGCGTCGAGGGCGTTCACCGGGCCGTTGCCCTCGGCGGTGCGGATCACGCGCTGGCCATCGACGATCAGCTTGATCGTGGCCTCGGTCGCCAGGACGCCGTCGGCGCGGCGCTCGACGATCACCCGCCAGGACTCCAGCTCGCAGAGCGAGGTGTAGTTGCCGGTCTCGCGGCGCAGCAGCAGCTCGAACGACGCGTCGGCGGCCTCGTAGTGGAAGCCGTCGTGCTCGCGCTCTTTCACGCGCTCGATGACGCGCTCGGCGTCGCCGTCAGCGAGCGGGATGCCAGCCTCGTGCGCCTTTTCGATCACCGTGCCGCGGCCCGCGAGCTCGCTGATCACCAGCTCGCGGTGGTTGCCGACCAGCGACGGGTCGGCGTGTTCGAAGGTCGTGGCGTCAGTGCGGACGGCCGCGATGTGGAGTCCGCCCTTGTGCGCGAACGCGTTGCGGCCGACGAGCGGCTGGCTCGGATTCGGCGTGCGGTTGAGCAGCTCGTCGATCGCGTGGGCGGTCTGCGTGAGGCGCGTGAGGCGGCCGGGCGGCAGGGTCTTGATGCCGAGGTTGAGCTCGAGGGCGCCGATGATCGAGACGAGATTGGCGTTGCCGGTGCGCTCGCCGATGCCGTTCATCGTGCCCTGCACCTGCGACGCGCCGACCTGCACGGCAGCGAGCGAGTTCGCCACGCCGCACTCCAGGTCGTTGTGGCAGTGCGCGGCGACGCGGACGCGGGAACCCAGCGCAGCGACCACGGCAGCGGTCGCCTCGGCCACCTGGTGCGGGAGCGACGATCCGTTCGTGTCGCAGAGCGCGACCGTCTCGGCGCCCGCGTCGACCGCTGCGGCCAGGCACTCCAGCGCGTAGGCGGCGTCGTCGCGGTAGGCGTCGAAGAAGTGCTCGGCGTCGTAGACCACGCGCTTGCCCTCGCCGCGCAGGAACGCGACGGACTCGCTGATGATCGCGAGGTTCTCGTCGCGGCCGACCTTCACCACCTTCTCCAGGTGCAGGCCCCAGGTCTTGCCGACGATCGTCGACACGGGCGCGAAGCATTCGACGAGCACTTGCAGCGCCGGGTCGTCGGCGGCGGCGACATCGCGGCGGCGCGTCATGCCGAACGCGGCGACCACGCTCGTCTCCAGCGGAGTGGACTCCAGCAGCGAGAAGAACTCGCGCTCCTTGGGATTCGACGCCGGGAACCCGGCCTCGATGATCGCCACGCCGAGCCGGTCGAGCTCGAGCGCGACGCGCAGCTTCTCCTGCGCGGTCAGCGAGAGCCCGAGGCCCTGCATGCCGTCGCGGAGCGAGGCGTCGTACAGCTCGACCTCCCGCGGGGCGGCGTCGGCGTTGGCGTGTGAGGAGGAGGCGGGCGTGGTCATCGGGTCATCCGGAGCAGGTACGGGCGGGCAAGTCGCGAGGAGGCGACGCTGCCCCGCACCTGGCGGAGACGGCGTCGCCTAGCGAATTCGCCGGCCGGCCCGGTAAGGCGCCCCCAGGCGGATGAACGGTGCGCGAAGCATCGGAGACAGACTAGCCCGCGGCGGCGCTTATGCCGCCGGCGTCCCCGCCGGGACCTGGTCGAGCCAGTCGAGGTAGCGCTCGTCGCGGCCGTGCAGGGCGTCCTGGAAGATCGTCTGCACGGCGCGGGTGACCTCGCCGACCGTGCCGTCGCCGACCGCGATGTCGTCGATCTCGACGACCGGCACCAGCTCGGCGGCGGTGCCCGTCATGAAGACCTCGTCAGCGAGGTAGGCCTCGGCGCGCGCGATGTCGCGCTCCACGAGCTCGTAGCCGGCGTCGTCGATGATCCGCATCACGGCGCTGCGCGTGATCCCGTCGAGGATGCCCGCGGTCTGCGGCGGCGTGTAGATCTTGCCGCCCTTGACCACGAACAGGTTCTCGCCGGAACCCTCGGAGAGGAAACCGCGCTCGTCGAGCAACAGCGCCTCCTCGTAGTAGTTGGTGCCGTCGGGCTTCTTGCGGCGCGACACCTCGTTCTTGGCCAGGACCGAGTTGAGGTAGTGGCCGGACGCCTTGGCGTGCGGGATCAGCGAGTGGTGGCTGGTGCGGCGCCAGGAAGAGACCTTGGCGCGGACGCCCTCACGCTGGCCGACCTCGCCAAGGAGCGAGTCCCATTTCCACGAGGCGATGGCCACGCGCATCGGCGAACCCTGCGCGAAGAGGCCCATCTCCCCGTCGCCGCGGAACACGAGCGGGCGGATGTAGCACTCGCGCTGCTCGTTCTTGGCGATGAGCTCAAGCGTGGCCTGCCGGATCTCCTCGCGCGTGAACGGCACGTGGAGGTAGTAGAGCTTGGCGGAGGCGAAGAGGCGCTCGACGTGCTCGGGGTGGCGGAAGACCGCCGGGCCCTGGGTCGTGTCGTAGCAGCGGATCCCTTCGAACACGCCCGTGCCGTAGTGCAGGGCGTGCGTCAGGACATGGACCTGCGCGTCGTCCCACGCGACGAACTCACCATCGAGCCAGATGTAGGGCGCAGATTCCACGGGTTCTCCTCCTAAGCCGCGAGACGACGCGTTACGCGTGCAGCCGCCCGCGGACATCGGCGACAGCCTCAGCCGTCGTCGCGGTGCCGCCGAGGTCTGCGGTGCGGAGACCAGCGGCGAGGGCAGCGTCGACGGCCGATTCTAGAGCGGCAGCCTCGACAGGTCGACCAAGTCCGTCGCGCAGCAGCATCGCGGCGGACAGGAACATCGCGAGCGGGTTCGCGATCCCCTGGCCGGCGATGTCCGGGGCGGAGCCGTGGACGGGCTCGAACAGGCCCGGATCGCCCGCGGCGCCGAGGGAGGCGCTGGGCAGCATGCCGATCGAGCCGGTGAGCATCGCGGCCTCGTCGGAGAGGATGTCGCCGAAGAGGTTCTCGGTGACGATCACGTCGAAGCTCGACGGGCGCGAGATCAGCTGCATCGCGCAGTTGTCGACGAGGACGTCTTCGAGCTCGACGCTCGGGAAGTCGGCGGCGACCTCGTGGACGACCTGGCGCCACTGCCGCGAGGTCTCCAGGACGTTGGCCTTGTCGACCGAGGCGAGCTTGCCCGAGCGGCGGGCGGCCAGCTCGAAGGCGACGCGGGCGATGCGCTCGACCTCCGCGGTCGTGTAGGCGCAGAGGTCGGACGCGCTGGTCTCGGTGCGGGTCTTCTCGCCGAAGTAGATGCCGCCGGTGAGCTCGCGGACCACGACGAGGTTCGTGCCTTCGATGACCTCTTCCTTGAGCGCCGACGCGCTGTAGAGCGCGGGCAGCGGGCGGACAGGGCGCAGGTTCGCGAAGAGGCCGAGCTCCTTGCGCAGGCCGAGCAGGCCCTGCTCGGGGCGGGGCGCGTTCGGATCGGTCGTATCCCACTTGGGGCCGCCGACCGCGGCCAGCAGGACGGCGTCGCTCCCCCGGCAGCCGGCGAGGGTCTCGTCGGTGAGGGCCGTGCCGTGCGCGTCGATGCTGGCGCCGCCGAAGACGTACTCCTCGAAAGCCACTTCGGAAGCACCCAGGAGTTCGGTCAGGAGCTCGACGGCCGGAGCCGCGATCTCGGGCCCGATTCCGTCGCCAGGCAGGACAGCGATCGTCGTCATAGGGAGCGCAGGCTATTGAAGCGGCGGTGCATCACGCGGGCTGCCTCACGGTCCGCACGGGGCCGGCCCGCGACAACGAGAAGTAGGGCTCCGCCCCACCCGCCTTGGCGGATGGGGCGCAACCCTGAGGGACATGGTTCGCTGCGTCCAGAGAGAAGAGGACGCGCTGTCGGGACCAGATTTGTGGACCGGACGCACGCGGGACAATCGTGCGACCGGTTCACGGGGCCGGGGATTCCCTAGGGGGTTTCCGGTTCCGGCGGGACACTCGGACTGTGTGCCAGTGGTCACCGACCTTAGGGGACAGTGCTCACAGATGGAACCCCGAAGACGCCTTATTGAGGGAGCGTCATTAAGGGTTTACGAACTGTGTGGCCTATCACGCTGTTACGTAGTGCGCTCAATCCTGGCGGCGTCAAGCGCCCGGCGCGCGCCAGCCCGCGACGACCGCGAAGCGCCACGACTTGAAGACGCACTCGACCGTGTCGTACCCAGCCGCGTGCAGCCACCGCAGCTGCGTCTCGAGGTCGACGTGCTGGTCGATGGACCACCGGATCCACGCCTGCTCTTCGGCTTCGGGGGTGAAGCCTCCGTTGCGCGCGTGCAGCAGCTCGCGCTCGAGGAAGTGGTCCTCGAGCCACTGCGCGGGCGCCTTGAGCTGCTCGGCGTTGACGAACACGCCGCCAGGCGCGAGCCGCTCGCGGGCTGCGGCGTACAGCTTCGCCTGGTCGGCGGGATCCAGGTGGTGGATCGCCAGGCCGGACGCGATCACGTCGAACGGGCCCTCGGGCAGGTCGCCGAGCAGGTCGCCCTCGACGAGGGTCAGGCGGCTGGCGATGTCCGCCATCCGGTCCTTGGCCTGGGCCAGCATGCCCGGCGCCTCGTCGAGCAGCGTGAATTCGGCGTCGGGGAGCGCGGCGGCCAGGACCGCGGTCAGCAGGCCGGTGCCCGCGCCGAGATCGAGGACGCGGATCGGGCCGCCGTCGGCGCGGCGGGTCCGGCGCGTGCCGTCCTGTTTGATCGAGGCGGCCTCAGCGGCCGCGTCGTAGTAGGCGTCGAACGGGCTGATCAGCAGCCTGCGCTCGGAGTCGTATTGGGTCGCCCACCGGTCAAACCAAGCGCCAGTGCTGGCGCTCTCAGGAGCACCGCCACCGGCGCCCTTCGGTTGATCGTGGGCCCCGGTGGTGGTGTTCATGGCTCGTGCCTCGCTGGCCCGCCGCAGGCGAGCCAATGATTGTCAGTAGGGCGCCAGAGGCCTTTACCTCTGGGCCACCCTTAGATGAACTGCAGCGTGTTGGGGCCGGAGCGCTCGCGCTCCGCTTCGTACTTGGCGATCGCGTCTTCCTGCTGGAGGGTCAGCGCGATGTCGTCGAGGCCGTTGAGGAGGCGGTGCTTGATCTCCGCGTCGAACTCGAACGGGAACGTCTTGCCGCCCGCTCGGACCTCCTGCGCCTCAAGGTCGACCGTCGCCTCGGCCTGCGCCGCGATGAAGTCGACGTCGTCGGCCGGGAGCACCACCGGAAGGAGGCCGATCTTCGGCGAGTTGCCGCGGAAGATGTCCGCGAACGACTTGGCGATGATCACGCGAAAGCCGAAGTCCTCCAGCGCCCACGGCGCGTGCTCGCGGCTCGAGCCGCAGCCGAAGTTCACGCCGCTCACGAGGATCGGGTTCTTCGGGACGTTGAAGCCGGGCGTCTCCTTGATGTCGGCGAAGAGGTGCTCGCCGAAGCCGGAGCGCTCGATCTTCTTCATGTAGCGCGCGGGGATGATCTGGTCGGTGTCGATGTCGTCGCGCATGAGCACGGAGACACCACCGCTGACGGTCTTGAACGGATCCATGACGGTGCTCTCCTTAGTTCCAGGTGCGGATGTCGACGAAGTGGCCCTCGATGGCAGCTGCCGCGGCCATCTGGGGGCTCATGAGGTGCGAGCGGGCGCCCTTGCCCTGGCGGCCCTCGAAGTTGCGGTTCGAGGTCGACGCGACGCGCTCACCGGGAGCGGCGACGTCGGGGTTCATGCCCAGGCACATGGAGCAGCCTGCGCCGCGCCAGTCGAAGCCGGCCTCAGTGAAGATCTTGTCGAGACCCTCAGCTTCGGCGGCTTCCTTCACCTGGGCGCTGCCCGGGACGACCATGGCGATGACGCCATCGGCCACGCGGCGGCCCTTGATCGTCTCAGCGGCGACGCGCAGGTCGCCGATGCGCGAGTTCGTGCACGAGCCGATGAAGACGCGGTCGAGCTTGATCTCCTCCATCGGGGTGCCCGGCTCGAGCGCCATGTACTGCAGCGCGCGCCGGTCCTGGTCGGACTGCGGCTCCGGCACGGTGGCCGACACGCCGACGACCTGGCCCGGGGTCGTGCCCCAGGTGACCATCGGCGAGATGGCGTCGACGTCGACCGTGACCTCGGTGTCGAAGGCCGCGCCCTCGTCGGTCTTCAGCGCCTTCCACTTCTCGACCTCGGCGTCCCATTCGGCGCCCTGCGGCGAACCCGGGCGGCCCTTGAGGTACTCGAAGGTGGTCTCGTCGGGGGCGATCATGCCCGCCCGGCCGCCGCCCTCGATGGTCATGTTGCAGATGGTCATGCGGCCCTCCATGGAGAGCGACTCGATGACCGGGCCAGCGAACTCGATGACGTAGCCGTTGCCGCCGGAGACGCCGATCTGGCCGATCGTCGCCAGGATCAGGTCCTTGGCGGTGACGCCCGGGCCCATCTCGCCGACGTAGTTGATCCGCATCGTCTTGGGCTTCTTCTGGACGAGGCACTGCGTCGCCATCACGTGCTCGACCTCGGACGTGCCGATGCCGAAGGCCAGCGCGCCGAAAGCGCCGTGCGTGGCCGTGTGCGAGTCGCCGCAGACGATCGTCATGCCCGGCTGGGTGATGCCCAGCTCAGGTCCGATCACGTGCACGATGCCCTGGAGGTCGGAGCCGATCGAGTGGCACGGGACCCCGAACTCCTTGGAATTGCTCTCAAGCGCCTCGACCTGCTTGCGCGACAGCTGGTCGCGGATCTGGTCGGCGCGCGAGGAGCCGTCGGTCGGCACGTTGTGGTCGGCGGTCGCGAAGGTGCGGTCCGGGCGGCGGACCTTGCGGCCGGCGGTGCGCAGGCCCTCGTAGGCCTGCGGGCTCGTGACCTCGTGGACCAGGTGCAGGTCGATGTAGATGAGCTGATCGGCGACCTCGTGGGCCGCCCAGATCTTCTCGAACAGTGTGCTGGGAGTCATTCGTCTCGGGGTGTTGGGTGAAGGCGCCGCCCGCGCGGGAGCGGGGCGGCTCGGAAGTCGTTGGAAGGCCCGGGCCTGCGGAGGGCTAGGAGCGGCGCAGGCCGGCGCTGACCACCGCGAGCAGGATCGCGGGCTCGTCGCCGGGATTGGTGAAGCGGTGCGGAAGATCCGCGTCGAACGTGACCGTGTCTCCGGGCTGCAGGGCGTGCTGCTCGCCGTCGATCTCGAGAACCACGCGGCCGCGGTCGACCAGCGCGATCTCGCGGCTGCCAGGCTCATGCATCGGCGGGTCGCCGGGGCCGCCGGTCGTGGAGCCGGGCGCCAGCTCGTGTCGGGAGAGCTCGAGCCGCTGCCCCGGCAGCGCCGGCGTGAGGATCTCGAACGCGTGGCCGCCGGAGCCGCCGCCCGTGCGGCGCTCCGACTCGCGGACGACCGTGACGGCGCCGCCTTCGTCGAGCCGCAGGAGCTGCGAGAGGCGCAGGTCCAGACCGGCAGCGATCTTGGTGGCGACCTGCAGCGTCGGCGAGGTATCGGACCGCTCGACCTGCGAGAGCATCGGCGCCGAGACGCCCGAGCGCTGGGCCAGGTCGCGCAGCGAGAGGCCCATCGACTCGCGCAGCGCCTTGACGCGCGGGCCGATCGACAGCGCCGCGGTGGCGTCTTCGGGCACCGCGAGGCGACCGGCCTGTGGAGTGGTGATGGCGGTCGCGTCTGTCATCGCGTACGTATGTTATCGCATACAGGCGTACAGACGCAAGCGGCCAGAACGAACCGAGCGCCGGATTGCCAGGCGGGGAGAGCCTGGCAATCCGACGCGTGCGGCCGGGCGGCTTGGGGATGCCGCCCAGGTCTGAGGCCCGGGCAGGGCGGCGCCGCCACCCACGAGCGGCGCCGCCCTGGTTCGGAGGGCTAGAGGCCCGGGACGAAGCCCGTCGCCTTGACGGCCGACAGGACCTTCTTCTCGCTCAGCGGCGCGTCGAACGCCAGCGGCGCAGGCAGCTGGGCATCGGGCAGCGCAGGCGTGCCACCGTGGTTGAGGAAGCGGATCCACGCGGCGTGGCGGGCTTCGACCGAGTGGACCGACGCGGCGGCGGCGAGCACCGTCTTCTGGAACACGTTGCCGACCTGGCCGGCGTAAGCGGCCACACCCGTGTCCTCGAGGACTTCCGCCGTGGCCGCGAACTTGTCGGGGTTGATGACGGCGTCGCCGAACGCGACCTCCGGCGCCTTCTGCGCCTTCTTGCCAAGCGCCTTCTGCAGGAAGCCGACGTGATCGGCCTCATGCGCTCCGGTCACCTCGGCGAACCGCTTGTAGAGGTCGCTCTTGAACGCCTTGTTGGCGATGCCCTGGGCATAGAACGCAGCCTCCAGGTACTCGAGCGTGAGCGCGTACTGGAGGATCTTGATGTCGTTGGTCTTGGACTTCTTCGACTTGCTGATCGCGGCTTCGGCCGGCGACAGCATCGTCTGGAAGAGGCCGGCGCCGAGGATCAGGCCGCCGCCGGCTGCTGCGCCGCGGCGCAGCACCTCGCGGCGGGCGAGGCCAGCGTCGTCGAACGCGCCGGCGTCGTAGGCGACGGTGCGGATGTCGCCCGAAGGATCGAGCGTTGAGAGATCGAGATGGTCGGACATGGTGAGCACTCCTGGTTCGTTGCCCCCGCCCCAGCCGCACGGCCGGGAAGCGGATTGGCTGCGACCGTATGCGCAAAACCGCGTAGTTCACCCTTCGGTTAGGAGAACGTAAGACGATGGTTTCCAGGCGTTCACCAGGGCGTCCCCAGACCGTTCTTGACCAGCGCCTACAAGCGCGTCAGGCCCGGTCGCGCGGGGTACGCGACCGGGCCTGGCCGAACGGGTTCGGCGGCGCCTCGCGCGCTAGCGCATGGGCTCAGCGGTTTCGGTGGCGTCGCTCGTGTCGAGCGCGCGCAGCGCCGCCGCCAGACCCCGCAGATAGGCGTGGGCTGAGGCGGTGATCACGTCGGTGTCGACCGCGGTGCCGTTGCCGATCGCGCGGTCACCGGTGCTCACGCCCGGCAGCTGGGAGCGCAGCACCGCGCCGACGTCGCCGAGCTCGACGACGACCGAGACGTGGCCCAGGGCGTCCTGGCCCTCGGACACCGCGTCGACGCGGTACTCCCTCAGGCGCGCTTCGACGCCCCCGGCCTCGTTGATCGCGAGGAACACCGAGTCGACGGTGCCGTCGCCCTGGCCGGAGCCGGTCTTCTCAGTGCCGTCGGGCAGCGTGATCGTGACCGTCGACGACGGCTCGCCGCTTGAGCTGGAGTGCACGTCGAACGAGACCAGCTCGAAATTGTGGTCTCCCCCGGTCCGCAGGTCGTCGGTGACCAGCGCCTCGAGGTCCATCGCGGTGACCTGCTTCTTGCGGTCGGCGACGACCTTGAAACGCTTGAACGCCGCAGCCAGCTGGTCGCCGGTGAGCTGGTAGCCCATCTTCTCCAGGGCGTCGCGCAGCGCGGCGCGGCCCGACAGCTTCCCCAGGACCAGCTGGTTGGAATCGTCGAGGCCCACCTTGCGCGGGTCCATGATCTCGAACGTCTCAGGGTTCTTGAGGACGCCGTCCTGGTGGATCCCCGACTCGTGCGAGAACGCGTTGCGCCCGACGATGGCTTTGTTCGGCTGCACCGGGTAGCCCGTCATCCGGCTGATCATGCGGCTGGTGCGCGCGATCTCGGTCGTGTTGACGCCCGTGTGCAGCCCCAGCAGCTTCGCGCGGGTGTCGAGCAGCATCACGAACTCCTCGATCGAGGTGTTGCCGGCGCGCTCGCCGATGCCGTTGATCGCGCCTTCGACCTGACGCGCTCCGGCCTGCACGCCGGCCAGCGAGTTCGCCACCGCCAGGCCGAGGTCGTCGTGGCAGTGCACCGACAGGACGACGTCATGCAGCGACGGCGTGTACTCGTAGAGCTTCTTGAGGAACGCCGAGAACTCGTCGGGCGTGGCGTAGCCGACGGTGTCGGGGATGTTGATCGTCGTGGCGCCGCATTCGATCGCGACCTGCAGCACCTCGGCCGTGAAGGCCGGGTCAGAGCGGGTCGCGTCCATCGGGCTGAACTCGACGTCGTCGACGAGCTCGCGCGCCTGCGTGACGGCCGCGCGGGTGCCCGAGACGACGTCGGCGCGCGTGTTGCGCATCTGATGCTCGATATGGATGTCGGACGTCGAGATGAACGTGTGGATGCGCGGGCGCTCCGCGTTCGCGAGCGCCTCGCCGGCGCGGGCGATGTCGCCCGGTTGGGCGCGGGCCAGGCCGCAGATCACTGGCCCCTCGACCTGCTCGGCGATCGTCTTCACGGCATCGAAGTCGCCGGGGCTCGCCATCGGGAACCCGGCTTCGATGATGTCGACGCCGAGGCGGGCGAGCTGCTGGGCGATCTCCAGCTTCTCGCTGCCATTGAGCGAGATGCCAGGGGACTGCTCGCCATCGCGCAGCGTGGTGTCGAAGATCAGGACGCGGTCAGCGGTTGACATCGTGTGGGACTCCGTGGGAGTTGCGGAGCGCTGTGGGCTCCGGCTTGGTGGACGTTGGCCCTGCTGGAGGGCCCTTACTCAAACTCGTGGCGGCCTGAAACGCGGCCGCAGGCGTAACTACTTCCCCGAGCGGGGAAGGAGAAGAAGGCGCGAGGCGAGCAGGACGACGTCCATGCGTGCGAGGCTACCACGGATGACTTCCGCCACCCACTCCAACCACCTTCCGCGGCAAAGCCGGCTGCGGCGCCTGGTCGCGCTGCTCCTGGTCGTCGCGCTGCTGCCGGTGGGCAGCAGCGTGGCGCTCGCCGGCTGCGGCGACGACACCAAGGCGTCGAAGACCGAGATCGCGCTGCGCCTCGGCCTCGCGTACGGCGCGTTTAAGCGCTACATCTACACGCCGGCCCAGCAGGGCCAGTTCAAGAAGGGCGTCGACGGGCGCAAGCGCGCGATCGCGAAGGCCGCCGTTGCAGGCGCGTTCACCGCGCGGATGCTTCAGAAGGCCAAGGAAGAGGCCGATCAGGATCCGGCGTTCGCGGCCTACAGCAACAAGATCGTCGCCTCCGCGGCGTCGCTCGGCGGCCTGACGGCGCTGCTCAAGGGCGGCAACGTCGACCTCTCGCAGGTGACTGGCGGCCTCGGCGACCTCGACAGCCTCGTCTCGGCGGGCAAAGCGCTGGGGATCAACCCCGACACCAGCTCCGACGTCAGCGCCGCCGACCTGGTGAACCCGCTCAAGTAGCGGGTCGTGCTGCGGACGCC
>JAEYAL010000274.1 GCA_023404805.1 Actinomycetes bacterium
CCCCCGGAGCGACCGGCACGACGGGCGTCACCCGCGGCGGTTCGTACGGCGACCGCGGCTCGGGCAGCTCCGCGGCGTCGGAGGCGTCGCTGGGGCGGCGGGGCTGGCCGATCATGGCCGCGGCCCAGATCAGGCCGAGGACGACCCAGAGGTGGCGCCAATGGAGCGTGTCGACCACCACGGAGTTGAAGACCAACCCGCACCAGGCCCCCAGCAAGGCGGCCGACCCTATCCCGGCGGCACTTCGGCCGGCGAGGGCGTTGCCGATCGCGAGGCCGAGCGTGAGCAGGCAGAGCGTGACCCAGAGGGCGAGGCCGAGGGGGCCTTGCTCGGCGAGGACGCGGACGTAGGTCGAATGCGTCTCGACCGGGTGGTGGTACATGAACTGCCCTGGCCCGACGCCGAGGGGGTAGTGGCTCGCGATCTCGATGCCGGCGCGCTGCGCGCCGAACCGCTCGCTGTCGTACTGCTGGAGCTGGGCGCGCTGGCCGATGAAGTCGGCCTGGCCGCTGAACACGATCACGGCCATCACGACCATTCCGACGATGCCGAGACCGCCGAGGACCACGAGGAGGCGTCCGGTGTGGCGGCGGCGCAGCAGCAGGATCGCGAGCATGATCGCGGTCGACAGGAGCATGTTGGCCCAGGCGGCTCGCGAGAACGAGAAGATCAGGCCGATGATCAGGATCGCAAGGAGCGCGAACCCGGTCGCCATCCGGATCCGGAGCAGCCGGGGCGCGATCATCTCCTCCAGCAGGATCACCGCGATGGGCACGAGGAACGGCCCGTAGACGTTCGGGTCCTTGAAGAGCGCGCTCGCGCGCGAGGAGCCGTCGGCGATGAACTCCAGCCGCATCGGGAAGCTCGGCAGCTGCAGCGCGAGCGTGCCGAGGATCGCCGAGATGATCGCGATGACAAGCCAGGCGATCACGATGCCGCGGCCGCGCGAGTCGCGGTCGGCGTAACCCGCGAGCCACACCGAGAACACGGCCACGTAGAGGGTGATCGCGGCAAAGCGGATGCCGCCGCCGATGCTCGTGGCCGCCGCGAAACTCAGGAGGTTGATCGCGACAAGCCCAGCCAGGGTCGCGGCGATCGGCGCGGGGACGCGGTCGACGCGCAGCCGCCCGGTCACGATGGCGACCGCGATGATGACGGCGAAGATGCCGTCCGGCGGCGCGGGCTCGATCTTGACGACGCCCGACAGCAGGAATCCGAGGAAGACCGCCGCCTCGTAGCGGGCGACGGCGAGGCTGACCAGCGCGATCAGCCCCACGCCGCCGACGATGACGAGCGGGAGCGACGGCGCGATCTTGTTGAACAGCACCACCGCGCTGGTCGCCAGCATCAGCGCGACCAGCACGAGCGGCCCGAGGACGAGCAGCGACGGCCGGGCCGGCATCACCGGCGGGCTCGCGGACGAGGAGGAGGGGAGGTCTGGAGTCAGCAGCGGCGACGTCATCGCGAGCCGGGCAGGAGCGAGCGCATCAGCTCCCAAGCCGGCCCCCGACGACGGTACTCCAGAAGGGTGACGACCACGGCGTAGGCCGTGCCGCCAGCGAGCAGCGCGAGCAACAGGTGCTCCCTCAGCGGCCACATCACGAGCACCATCACGCCGCCGCCGACCAGCCCGATCGAGAACATCCCCCGCAGGATCGACGGCCCAGCGGCCTTGATCGCCAGCCGCAGCGACAGCCCGGCGAGCACGATCTCGGTCGCGAGCGCCGCGAGCGCCGCGCCGCGCGCCGCCTCGCTGGGCACGAGCAGCAGGACCACCGTGACGCTGAAGATCGCGGCCAGCGCTGTCGCTTCGACCGTGCGCCGCCCCGGCAGGTGGCTGAGCGCCACGAGGCCCGCGAGGTGGCCGACGCCGTAGACCACCGAGGCGACCGCCAGATACGGCAGGAAGTCGGCGGCCGGCGCCGCCTTCTCGTCGAACACGAACAGCAGCAGCGGCTTGGCGCACAGCGCGAGCAGAATGGCGATCGGCACCATCAGCACGATCACGAGCTCGAACGACCCCCGCGTGATGCCCTCCAGCGACGGCTCGTCGCCGGTCGACTTGCCGCGCTGGGCCCGCGCGATGATCGGCAGGACCGACGTGCCGATCGACCACGGCAGGAACAGCGTCGCTTCGAGCAGCTGATAGGCGACGCGGTACTCGCCGGTGACGGTCTTCCCGGCGTAGAGGTAAAGCACGATGATCCCGACGCGGAAGGTGATCTGGCCGAAGACCTCCTGCAGGCCCCACGGCCCGGCTTCGCGCGCCAGCGGCCACCACGTGCGGGGCGACCCGGCGAGCCCGGCGGGCGGCTGGCCGTACTTGCGGCCGAGGATCCACCAGCCGATGCCGATGCCGAGCACGGCCGCGATGAGGCTGGTCCACGCCACCGCGAGGATCCCGCCGCCAGCGAGGAGCACGGCGATGCCGAGGAACGCGCCGATCACCTTCACCGGCAGCGCGGCCAGGAAGTAGTCCTGCGTGCGCTCCTTGGCCATGAACACGGATTGCGCGGTCGCGCCGATCAGCGTGGCCATCAGCGTGAAGCCGAGGACGAGCGTCACGAGGGTGACGGTCTCCTCACCGGTCGCGACGTAGACGCCGGCGGTGCCGACGACGACGCAGACGAGCCCGACGACGAGCTTCATGGCATTGAGCTGCGGCACCATCCGCGCGGTCGCCTCGTCGCCTTCGATGGCGATGTGGCGCAGCATCAGGCGGTCGAGCCCGAACCCCGCGATCGGCCAGTACAGCTGGGTGACCGCCAGCGCGAACCCGAAGTCGCCGACCGCGCCCGTGCCGAGCTGGTCGAGCATGACGATCGTCAGGACGAGCGTCGCGATCTTGCCGAGCACCTCGGCCGCGGCCCGCAACGTGGTGTTCACCGCGACGCGGCGCGTGGGCGGCGAAGCGGGTGCCGGGGCAGGAGAGGGGGCCGGCGTTGGTGCTGGGGTGGCGCTCAACCGACGGGTGCTTGCGGGGGAATCAGCACCGCAGGAGTATGCACCGCCAGCGCGGCGCCATCGACGTTCGGCCGGGCGTGACCAAGCCAATCGAGGGCGATCGTGGTTTCGGGGGGACGCCGCTCGTAGTGGTGCGCATCGGATGCGATCACGTGGATCAGGCCCGCATCGAGCAGCCCGATCGCCGCCGCCTGAGCGGTGCGGCCGTACCGCCCGATCAGCGCGCCGCTCGTGACCTGCGCATGCGCCCCGCGCTCCACCAGCGCCTGCAGCAGCGCGGGATCCTGCTGGATGAGCGGGATCCGCTCGGGGTGCGCGATCAGCACAGGGACGCCATCGTCGAGCAGCCGGTGGATCGGCCAGGTCGGATCGCCGAACGCCGGACCGAGCGGCAGCTCCACGAGCAGCGGCCCGCGCCCGCCGAGCCGCAGCGCCTGCACCTCGGCGTCGTCCATGTCGATCAGCGCGTCGACGTTGACCTCGGCGCCGCTGAGCACCTCCAGCTCGACGCCGTTGGCGGCGAGCAGCGCCCGGAGCCGGTCGAGCCGCGCGAACAGGTCGGGCAGCGGCGTGGCGAACTGCGCGGTGCGGTGCGGTGTCGCAGCCACCGTCGCCACCCCGTCGGCGACCAGCGCGCGTGCGAGGGCCACGGCGTGGGCGTCGTCGGCGGGTCCGTCGTCGAGCGCGGGGATCAGGTGGCAGTGCAGATCGACGAAGCCGCTCATCGGACCGGCAGCCCGCCGGTCTGCACCCGCGCGGCCTTCGCCACGGCGCGCCGGGCGCCACGGGCGGCGCTCTTGGCCCGCTTGGCGTTGGTCGCCTGCTGCGCGTCGATCAGCCCGGCCCCGAACCGGCTGTCGGCGCCCTTCTGGCCGAGGTCGCGGGTCGAGCGCACGAGGTACGCGGCAAGCAGGTCGGCACTGGGATGCTTGCCGAGCAGCCCGCTGCCCGCGACGAGCGCCGCGATCCCGGTCACATGCGCCGCCGCCATCGACGTGCCGACGTAGTTGAGCGGGACGCCGAGCGTCGACGGGTCGCCGGCGCGCAGCAGCGTGACCTGCGCGATCGGCGCGCCCTGCTCGGTCGGCCGGCAGCGGGGAGACGTGTCAGAGGCGTGGTCGGCGCCGCCACCCGGGGCGACGAGATCGAGGTCGCTGCCGGCGTTGGAGAACACCGCGCGGCACCCGTGGGCGGTCGTCGCCCCGACAGCCAGGACGGCCGGCGAGCGCGCCGGCAGCGAGACCTGGCCTGCGCCGTCGTTGCCCGACGACGAGATCACGAGGACGCCCTTGCGGTGGGCTTCTTCGACGGCGGCCATCACCTCGGGGATCTCGCTGGCGCGCACGCTGGAAGGGAAGTCAGCGGAGAGGTTGATGATGTCGGCCTTGCGGCGCACGGCGTACTTGATGCCGCGCGCGATCGCGAGCGTGTCGCCTTCGTCGTCCGCATCCAGGACGCGCACGGGGATGATGTCGGCCTCATAGGCCAGGCCCGTGAGGCCGGCGGCGTTGTCGGTGGCTCCGGCGATCGTCGACGCGACGTGCGTGCCGTGGCCGGAGCGGTCGTCCGGGTAGCGGTCCTCGTCGACGAAGTCGTAGCCCGGCAGGATCCGCGTGCGAGGCAGGTCGGGCGACTGCCGGTACGGCCCGCTCGTGCGGTAGGCGATCCCGGAGTCGACGACCGCGATCTTCACGCGGCGGCCGCCCGACTTCGCTGCGCCGCGGGCCCGCAGCTGGTCCCACGCCTTCGGGGCGTTGACACCCCACGGTCCCGCGAAGTTCCACTGCAGGCCGGTCCACGGCACGTCGCCCACGGCGTCGTTCGGGATCCAGCCAGTGAGCAGCGTCTGCGGGACGAGCATCTCAGCGGGGATGTCGGTCGGCGAGACCACCGGCGGGGCATCGGGCGTCGGCGACGTCTGCGCGGCCCCGGCGGGCTGCGCTGCCGCCCTGGCGATCAGGTTCACGCCCGCCGACTCGAACAGCTCTGGGTGCTCACGCAGTTCCTGCGCAACAGCTTCAGGGTCGACGCCGTCGCGCAGCACGACCTTCTGCAGGTCGCCGCCGCGCGGGTGGACGAGCAGTTCCTGCGCGCGCGCCGTGACGCCGTCGCGCAGCGTCGTCGTACCGCCAGCCGCCAAGACTGGGGAAGCGGACCAGGCGAACGCGAAGGCGGCGCTGACCGCCAGCTGTCGTGATCGCCTGCGCATCGTCAACCATTGAACACGGCAGCGGCGCGCGAAGTTGCAGTGGTTTGCACCAACTCACGCGCGGAAGTGCGCCGACTTCGCGTATTTGCGCCAAACCACAGGTCTGGCACGCGCGTGGGAGACTGCCCCCGTGGACGTTTCGCCGACCCCCGCTGAGCAGCTGGAGGACGACGAGCGCTGGATGCGGTTGGCCATCGAGGAGGCCCAGATCGCCGAGTCCCACGGCGATGTCCCGATCGGCGCGGTCGTCGTCGCGGGCGGCGAGGTCGTCGGCCGCGGCCGCAACGAGCGAGAGCTCGCGAGCGACCCGACCGCCCACGCCGAGATCCTCGCGCTCCGCGAGGCCGCGCACACGATCGGCGATGGCTGGCGGGTCACCGGCGGCACCCTCTACGTCACGCTCGAACCGTGCACGATGTGCGCCGGCGCGATCGTCCTCTCTCGCGTGCCACGCGTCGTCTTCGGCGCGCTGGACCCGAAGGCCGGAGCCGCCGGCAGCGTGCTCAGCGTCCTCGACCGCCCGGAGTTCAACCACCGGCCGCAGGTCACCACCGGCGTACTGCACGACGAGTGCGCCGAACTCCTGCGGGCGTTCTTCCGCGCCCGCCGCTGACCGCCGCCGCTCCGCGCGCCGACCTCGGGCGCCGCCGGCCGCGCCGCCTCGCCGGTGATCGGCTGCCAGCGCCGCCGCAAGCTGTCCGCCAGAAGACCGAGCGTGACGGCGGTCCGCTAAGGTAGCCGCTCGCCTGCCCCTTCGCGGGGTGCGCCCGTGGAGGGGTGCCGGAGTGGCTGAACGGGGCAGTCTCGAAAACTGTTGTGGGCGTAACCCGTCCACCGGGGGTTCGAATCCCCCTCCCTCCTCTGCAGCAAGCGCCCCGTCCCGCCTTCGCGGGGCGGGGCGCTTGTCCTTGACCGGGCCGGGCACGGGGGGCCCACGTCTGCCCCCGGTGCCCGGCCTGAAACGACGAAGGCCCCCAGCCGGAGCCGGGGCCTTCGACAGCGCGCTGAGCGTGCCGGACCGCTCTGGCGGCCCGTACGGGATCAGCTGATCTCGGAGTACGTCGAGTAGTCGGTGAAGAAGTCGTTCTCGTAGACGAAGTTCGTGAACGTCATCGTGATCGAGATCTCGAGTCCGCGGACGTGGTGCCACCAGCCGACGGGCAGGAAGAACAGGTCGCCCGGGCCGATCTCGACATCGATGACGTTGACGTTCTGCCAGTCCGGGAACTTCTTGAGGTCCGGGTTCTCCATGTCGACCGGCGAGAAGCAGTGGCGGTCGTTGTAGACGAACGGCGAGTCCTGGGGCGCGACGATCTTCACGCGCTTGCGGCCGCGGACCTGCGCCATGAAGTTGTTCGTCAGGTCGTGGTGGATCGGCGTCACCGTGCCGGAGGGGCCGTACCAGAAGAACCCGTCGCCGTTGGGATGGTTCGGGTCGAGGTAGTCGGGGAACGTGATGTCGTCCCAGAGGACCTTCAGCGCCGTCTTGTTCTTGCCCGAGTTGTTGGCGGTGATGTACCAGTCGTTGGTCTCCACGCCGCTCTCGATGATGTCGACGATCTCGCTGAAGGGCATGTCCTTCTTGAGCTTCTGCGAGTTGACCTCGTAGTTCGCGTCCGAGTTGCGGTTGGCCTGGACTTCGACGATCTTGTCGCCGCACTTGGACTTGAGGTAGTCGCCGTCCCACTTCGTGAGGGCGCCCCAGTCGTCCATGGCGCCCTCGATGATGCACGGGCGGTTCTGCGAGTAGAACTCGTCGAGGAACTCCTGCGCCGAGGGCTTCTTGACGCGCGGGACCTCGCCGTAGCTCGACGACATGCGGCCGAGCCGGCGCTGGTTGTCGAGGAACCAGGCGAGCTTCGTGGCCTTCGTGCCGGAGGTCGCTCGCGGCACGGGGCCGTTGGCGCCCATCTTGAGGGCGGCGGCCTTCTGCACGTACGGGTGCGTGACCGCGGCATTGACGTGCAGGATCGCCATCTCCTCGGAGAAGCCCGCGTCGACCATCGCCTTGGCGACGGCCTGGCTCGGCGTGCCGATGAGCAGGTTCTCGGCGATCCAGCCCTGCCATTCAGGGGTCATCTGGGTTTCAGCGGTTGCGCCAGCCAATTCTTGTGGGGACATGTGGGCTGCTCCGAGGGCGTTGCGCCGCGATCGTGGGTAAGAGGACTGTTCGCCCTGAGCGGTCGGTGAACCGAACGCGGCCAGAGATTCCAGGCCGATGCTCGGACAGCGAGACAGTGCGTTGGTGACTGGAGCCGCGCCCGCGGGGGCGCGAACTCAGCAGAAAAATTAGCGTGTGATCGCGATCACGTCTACTCGGACGGCTCGTCGGCGAGCGCCTGCTTGGCGGCCTGCTTGATGAGGTCGGCCGTCACGCCGGGCTGCGAGATGTAGATCGCGTGGCTGCCCGCGTGTTCGACGACCGTCGCCCCGGCGCGGCCCGACATGGCGTGCTGGGCCGGCGGCGGGATGGTCTGGTCGTCGCTGGCGATCAGGTACCAGCTCGGCTTCGTCCGCCAGGCCGGGTCACCGACGGGGCTCCCGAGCGCCTGCACGCCCCAGCCCGTCTGGGAATCGGCCATGAACGCCGCTTCGGCCGGATCCAGGTCGGCGGCGAACGCCCCCGCGAACTGGCTCCGGTCGAGGAACAGCGCATCGCCGCGCGGACGGATCGGCGGCTGCGGCGCGCCCGGCGGCGGGTCGGCGATCAGCGTGTTCACGGACTCGCCCTCAGCAGGCGCGAACGCCGCCACGTAGACCAGGCCCGCGACGCTCTCGTGCCGGCCGGCCTCGGTGATGACCACGCCGCCGTACGAGTGGCCCACGAGGATCGCGGGCCCGTCGAGCTGGTCGAGCGCGCTGCGGGTCACCGCCACGTCGCCGTCGAGCGTGGTGGTCGGGTTCTGCACGACGGTCACGCGGTACCCGTCGGCGATGAGCTGGTCGTAGACCCCTCGCCAGCCCGATCCGTCGACGAACGCGCCGTGGACGAGGACGATGTTCTGCACTGCGGGCATGGGCGGCTCCTTGAGCCTTGGTCGGCGCGGCGTCCGAGGTGATTCGCGGCCGATGCTGCCAGCCCGGCGCGCGAATCTGAACCGCCCGCGGGCCAAGAGGCCTGCCTCCACCCCCTCTTCAGTGCGCCGCCACCTCCGTGTGCGCGCCGATGCCGGTGAGCGAGCGGACTTCCATCTCGGACGCTTTGGCCTCGAGGTGCTCCTTGCTCGTGACCGTGCCGAGGTAGCCGAGCAGGAACGACGCCGGGATCGAGACGAGGCCGGGGTTGCGGAGCGGGAACCAGGACCAGTCGCTGGACGCGAACATCGACGTCTCGGTGCCGGAGACGGCAGGCGAGAAGATGATCAGCACCAGCGAGATCGCCAGGCCGCCGTAGATGCTCCAGAGGCACCCGCGCGTGTTGAAGCGCTTCCAGAACAGGGAGTACAGGAGCGTCGGCAGGTTGGCCGACGCCGCGACCGCGAAGGCGAGCGCCACGAGGAACGCGACGTTCTGGCCGTTGGCGGCGATCCCGCCGGCGATCGCGACGGCGCCGATCACGACGGCCGCACGCCGCGCGACCTTCACCTCGGCGCCCTCCGGCGGGTTGCCGTGGTGGATCACGCTCGCGTAGACGTCATGCGCGAACGACGCCGAGGCGGTGATCGTGAGCCCCGCGACGACCGCGAGGATGGTGGCGAACGCGACCGCCGAGATGATGCCGAGCAGCAGCGTTCCGCCGAGCTCGTAGGCCAGCAGCGGGGCGGCCGAGTTCGCGGCGCCGGGCGAGGCGAGGATCGTCTCGGAGCCGACCAGCGCGGCCGCGCCGTAGCCGAGCACCAGGGTAAGCAGGTAGAAGAGCCCGATCAGCCAGATCGCCCAGACGACCGACCGCCGCGCCTCGGTGGCCGTCGGCACGGTGTAGAAGCGCATGAGGATGTGCGGCAGCCCGGCGGTGCCGAGCACCAGCGCGATCGAGAGCGAGACGAAGTCGAGCTTGGTCGTCTCGGTCAGGCCGTACTGCTTGCCGGGATCCAGCGACGCGCCTGCCGCCGCGCCGTCGCCGAGCAGCCCCGAGAGGTCGAAGCCCTGTTTGGCGAGCACCCAGATCGTCATCAGCGTCGCGCCGGCGATGAGGAGCGCGGCCTTGATGATCTGCACGTAGGTCGTGCCCTTCATCCCGCCGATCAGCACGTACGCGACCATCAGCGCGCCGACGACCGCGATCACGAGCGCCTGTCCACCCGAGCTGTTGATATCGAGCAGCAGCGCGACGAGGCCGCCTGCGCCGGCCATCTGGGCGAGCAGGTAGAAGAACGACACGGCGAGCGTCGAGATCGCCGCCGCCATCCGCACCGGC
This sequence comes from Actinomycetes bacterium, assembly GCA_023404805.1. Classification (GTDB taxonomy): domain Bacteria; phylum Actinomycetota; class Thermoleophilia; order Solirubrobacterales; family Solirubrobacteraceae; genus JAGIBJ01. The sequence continues at coordinate 9,531 of JAEYAL010000274.1, forward strand.
CGCTCCTGCATCCGGAAGCTGAGGACGTCGGCCATCGTGAACCGGCCCGTGTTGCGCAGCAGCTCGGCGACCAGCAGGAGCGCCACGAGCCAGGCGACCAGGAAGCCGATCGAATAGAGGAACCCGTCGTAGCCGTAGATCGCGATGGCGCCCGCGATCCCCAGAAACGACGCCGCCGACAGGTAGTCGCCGGAGATCGCGATGCCGTTCTGGCGGCCGCTGAACGCCGCACCGCCCGTGTACATCTGCGCCGCGCTCGTGTTCGTCCGGCTCGCGCGGATCACGAAGAACAGCGTCACGCACACGAAGCCCGCGAAGATCGCGATGTTCAGCGCCGGGCTGCCGGCCGCGTCAGCGGCGACGGGCAGCGGCGAGGCGAGCGCGCTCATGACTGCGCCTCGACATCGAGGCGGCGGTGCGCCTGGCGGATCGCGTCGGCGCGCGGGTCGAGCACGGTGCGCGCGAACCGCACGTAGAACGTGGTGACCGCGAAGACCATCACGAACTGCAGCAGCCCGAAGACGAGTCCGACGTTGATGTTGCCGGCGATCTTCTCGCTCATGAACCCCGGCGCGTACGCCGCGCAGAGCACGTAGGCGAAGTAGAACGCGAGGGCTCCGCCGGTGACCGGGAACACGAAGCGCCGGTAGCGCGACCGCAGCTCCTGGAACTCCGGGGTCGCCTGGATCGCCGCGTACTCCGCGGCCTCTGCGCCTGCGCCCGCGGCAGGCGGGTGCTGACGGGCGGGGCCCGGCGTGGCGGGTGTTTCCGATGGGCCTCTCACGATGCCTCCCTGATGCGGCGCGGCGTGGGTACACCGCGATAGTGACTACCGTCACACTGAACATGGGAGGGGGTCGCGCCCAGGTCGCAAGCGACCCGGGCGCGGGCGGTCAGCCGAGGCGCCGAGACGCGGCCTAGAAGAACCCGTTGCTCGGCGGGTTCGTGCCGTTCACGTGGAAGTCGCCGACGACCGACGCCTTGAGGTGCGTCGGGTTGTGGGTCGACGCGGTGCGCGCGTTGCGCCAGTGGCGGTCGAGGTTGTAGATCGACTGGGTCGCCGAGGCGCCGCCGGCGTCGAACAGCTTGCTCGTCGTCGCGTTCGCGAACGCGTCGATGGCGACCTTCGCCTTCGCGGCGGCGATCTGCGCGGCCGTAGCGGCTTCCTGGGTCGGCAGGCCGTCGACGACCGAGTCGGCCGCGGCCTGGATCGCGTCGGCGGCGTGGAGCACGATCGCCTCGGCGGCGAACGCGTCGGCGGCGATCTCGCCGACGACTTGCAGCACCTGCGAGTCCTGCGCCGGAAGCGGCGCGCCCGCGTGCGAGAACGACCGTTTGCGCCGGCGGACCAGCGCGACGGCGTCCTCCTGCACCGCCCTCAGGATGCCTGCGCCGACGCCCTGCAGGTAGAGCTGCAGGAACGGGATCTGGTAGCTCGGCGGCTGCGGGCCGGCGGGGTCGCCGAAGTCCTGTGCCTCGTCGGCGTGGACGAGCACGTTGTCGAGGCGGGTCGTCCCCGTGCCGGTGAGGCGCTGCCCGAAGCCGTCCCAGTCGTCCTCGATCGTCACGCCCTCGCGGTCGGTCGGGACGGTCGCAAGCGCGGTGTGGCCCTCGGGCGTGGTCGCGAAGATCTGCGTCCACGTCGAGTAGAGGCTGCCCGTCGAGTAGAACTTCTCGCCGTTCAACCTGAAGGCTCCGGGCTGGTCCGGGTCGGGCGTGAGCGACGTGGTGAAGCCGGTGATCCCGAGCTCCTTGCCGTTCTGCTCGCTGACGCCGTTGCCGAAGATGTGGCCCTCGTTGATCAGGGCGATCCAGCGGGCGCGCGACTCGGCATCAGCCGACTGCACCTGCTGCTCGACGAACCAGAAGTGCACCCGCAGGATGTGGGCGACATTGGAGTCGGCGGCTGCCAGGTCGATCAGGACCTGGAAGAACTCGCGCAGCGACGCGCCGGCGCCGCCCTCTTCGACGGGGATCCGCAGGCGGCCGAGGCCCGCGTCGGCGAGCTGGCGGACCTGCTCGTGCGGCGCGATGCGGTTCGCCTCGCGCTCGGACGCCCCGGCCGCGATGTCGGCCAGGAGCTGCCGCAGCTCAGGCGAGCCAGAGCGGACGGGTGCGGTGTTGATCTTCGTCATGACGAGGTCCTCGGCCCTACGCGCCGGCGCCAGCCGGCGCGGGCGTCTCGGAGGCCAGGCCCGAGCGCGCCGCCGCGCCTTCCGGGTCGAGCTCCCACTGCTTGTAACCGCGCGCCGGGTGGTACTCCGGGAGCGTCGGGCCGCGGCCGAAGAGCTTCTCGCGCAGCGTGCCCTCGGCGTATTCGCTCTGCTGGAGGCCGCGCTTCTGCAGCTCGGGCGTGAGGTGCTCGACGAAATCCGCGAACGAGCCCGGCAGCGTGTTGTAGGTGACGTTGATGCCGTCGATGCCGGACTCCTGCCAGACCTCGAGCTGGTCGGCGATCTGCTCCGGCGTGCCGACGATGCGGGTCGTCTTGGCGGTGATGCGGGCCAGGTCGCCGACGGTCGGGACCTCGCCCGGCGCTGCGGCGTCGATGATGCCCTGGGCGATCGAGCGCACGCCTGGGACCTTGTCGACGATGTCGGCCAGCGGCTCATCGTGGTCGGCGTGGCCGAGGTCGATGCCGGCGCCGCCCGCCATGTGGGCGAGCTGGCCGTCGACCGACACGAGCTCCTCGATCTCGGCCTCCTTGCGGCGCGCCTCCTCCTCGGTCGAGCCGATCACGAACGTGAGGCCCGGGAAGAACTTCACGTCGTCGGCCTGGCGGCCGAACTGCACCGCGAGGCGGCGGGTGTCGTCGACGACGTTCTTGGCGACTGCCGGGTTCGGCGCGATCAGGAAGACGCCCTCGGCGTGGCGCGCCGCGAAGGCGCGGCCCGCGGGCGACGAGCCAGCCTGGAACAGCACGGGCGTGCGCTGCGGCGACGGCGACGGGAGGTGCGGACCTTCGACCTTGAAGAACTCGCCCTCGTGGTTGATCTTGTGGATCTTGGCCGGGTCGCTGAAGCGCCCGCCGGCGCTGATGTCGCGCTCCAGGGCGTCGTCCTGCCACGACCCTTCCCACAGCTTGTAGGTGACCTCGACGTACTCCTCGCCGCGCCGGTAGCGCTCGTCGTGCTCGACGAGCCCCTCGTAGCCGAAGTTCTTGTAGCCGTTCTCCTGGAAGTTCGTGACGATGTTCCAGGCGACGCGGCCCTTGCTCACGTGGTCGAGCGTCGAGATGCGGCGCGCGAACTCAAACGGGTGCGCCTGGATCGTCGAGCTCGTGAATGCGAGACCGAGGTGTTCGGTGTTGTAGGCCAGGGCCGAGATCAGGACCGACGGGTCGTTGCTCGGGATCTGCAGGCCCTCGTCGACGTACGCCTTCCAGCCGCCGCGGTAGTCGTTGTAGAGCCCGATCACGTCGGCGAGGAAGAGCGTGTCGAACTTGCCCTTCTCGAGCGTTTTGACGAGGTCGACCCAGACGTCGAGGTCGTCGAAGTTGCGCTGGCGCGTCTCCGGGTGCTTCCACAGTCCGTGCACGATGTGCGACGCGGTGTTCATCGCGAACGCGTTGAGGATCAGGCGCTTCTTTTCAGGCATGGGTGGCCTCCGTAGATCGGGGGACCGGCCGCTCCCGGTCACGCGGGCCAGCCGGGTATGAAAACTGGATAAGTCCGGTCCAGTTTTGGCAGATTGGCGGGTCCCGTCCATCAAGCGCACCCGATCGGACCGCCCGCCCCCATGCCAGACACCGCCCCGCGCCAGCTCAAGCTCAACGCGTTCCTGATGAACGTCGGCCACCACGAGGCGGCCTGGCGGCACCCGCTGTCGGAGCCGCAGCGGGGCACCGATCTCGAGCACTACGTCCACCTCGCGCAGGTTGCCGAGCGCGGGCTGCTCGACTCGATCTTCTTCGCCGACGGCCTCGCCGTCGGACCGTCGCTGCGGTACAACGCGATGGGCCCGGTCGACCCGCTCACCCTGCTCTTCGCTCTCGCTGCCCGCACGGAGCACATCGGCCTGATCGCGACGGTCTCGACGACCTACACGAGCCCGTTCGATGTCGCGCGCAAGTTCGCCAGCCTCGACCACCTCTCCGGTGGCCGCGCCGGCTGGAACATCGTCACCTCCGGCTCCGGTCCCGAGGCCGACAACTTCGATCCGATCCCGCGGTTCACGCATGCCGAGCGGTACGCGCGCTCGGAGGAGTATGTGCAGGTCGCCAAAGCCCTCTGGGACTCGTGGGAGGACGGCGCGATCGTCGCCGACCAGGCGACGGGGATCTTCGCCGACACGGGCCGCATCCACGAGGTGAACCACCAGGGCGACTGGTTCGGCGTTCGCGGGCCGCTCAGCGTGCCGCGCTCGCCCCAGGGTTGGCCCGTGCTCGTGCAGGCGGGTTCTTCTGAGGACGGGCGGTCGTTTGCGGCGCGCCACGCCGAAGCGGTGTTCACGGCGCACCAGTCGCTCGCCTCGGCGCAGGAGTTCTACGCCGACCTGAAGGCGCGGATCGCAGCCGAGGGCCGCGACCCGGAGGCGGTGAAGGTGCTCCCGGGCATCGTCCCGATCCTCGGCGACACGCCCGAGGACGCGCTCGCCAACCGCGCGGAGCTCGACGGCCTGATCAGCACCGAGTACGCGCTCAAGCAGCTCTCCTGGCTCCTGGATCTCGACGCGACGGGCTTCGAGCTCGACGCGCCGTTCCCGGATCTGACCGCGCACCTCGCGACGGTGCAGAACAACCAGAGCCGCTCACGGCTGATCGTCGAGCTGGCGCTGCGCGACGGCCTCACGACGCGCGAGCTGCTCGCGCAGCTCGGCGGCGGCCGCGGCCACTTCGTCCTCGCCGGGACGCCCGAGCAGATCGCCGACCACCTCCAGACGTGGTTCGAGCAGGGCGCGGCTGACGGCTTCAACATCATGGCGCCGCTGCTGCCATCCGGGCTGGAGCGGTTCGTCGACGAGGTCGTCCCGATCCTGCAGGCCCGCGGGCTGTTCCGCACCGCCTACGAGGGCCGCACGCTGCGCGACCGCTATGGCCTGCCGCGGCCCGCTGGGTCGACCGCTGCCCGTTCCGCCGACCTCCTGACTGCGAAGGCCTGAGCCATGAGCACCGACAAACGCCCCCTCTTCTACTCGGCGTTCGTGATGAACACGGCGTCGCACATCCAGCACGGGCTGTGGCGGCACCCTGACGCCGAGAACCACCAGTTCAACTCGCTGCGGCATTGGACGAACCTCGCGCGGGAGGTCGAGGAGCAGGGCTACGACCTGCTGTTCTTCGCCGACGTGTTCGGACTCCGCGCGCCGTGGGCCGGGAACTGGGAACACGCCGTCAAGGGCGGGATCCAGGTGCCGGTCAACGACCCGTCGGTCCTGATCACCGCGCTCGCCGCTGCCACCGAGCACCTCGGGTTCGTCTTCACGAGCTCGATCGTGCAGGACCACCCGTACTCGTTCGCGCGGAAACTCTCGTCGCTGGACCACTACACCGAAGGGCGCGTGGGCTGGAACATCGTCACGTCGTTCAACGAGAACACGTTCCGCAACTTCGGGTTCGACCAGGCCGTCGAGCACGACGCGCGTTACGAGTGGGCCTACGAATACACCGACGTCGTCTACAAGCTCTGGGAGGGCTCGTGGGACGACGGCGCGCTCGTGCAGGATAAAGCCGCGTCGCTGCACGCCGACCCGTCGAAGATCCACCGCATCCACCACGAGGGCGAGCGCTACCGCGTCGAGGGGCCGCACTTCGTGTCGCCGTCGATCCAGCGCACGCCGGCGCTGTTCCAGGCTGGCGCCTCGCCCGCGGGGCAGCTGTTCTCGGCGCGCAACGCTGAGGGCGTCTACATCAACTCGCCGAGCCCGGAGGCCGCGCACGGCCTGATCCAGGAGACGCGCAAGCTCGCCGCCGAGTACGGCCGCGACCCGGACGACGTCCAGTTCGCGCAGGGGATGACGTTCCTGATCGGCCGCACCGAGAAGGAAGCCCAGCGCAAGGCCGACGAGCTCGACCGGTTCCTCGACACCACGGGCCTGGCGCTGCACGCGCTGGGCGACGGCGGCGTCGACGCGGGCGACCTGCCCCTCGACACGCCGCTCAGCCAGCTGCCGGAGTTCAACGGCGTGCGGGGCGTCGCCCGCTGGGCGGCCGAGGTGTCGGGCAACCCTGATCCGACGGTCGCCGACCTCGGCTCGGTCTACGCCGGGGCGAGCCGCGTCGTCGGCACGCCGGAGTCGATCGCGGACCAGCTCGAGGAGTGGCGCGAGGCAGGCGTCGGCGGCGTGAACGTCTACCACGTGACCGTCCCCGGGACGTTCCGCGAGGTGTCGTCGCTGCTGTTCCCCACGCTGCGCGAACGCGGGCTGATCGCAACCGACAAGTCGGGTTCGCTGCGGCACAAGCTCTTCGGCAAAGGCGACCGGTTGCCGGCCAGCCACCCGGCGGCCCAGTACCGCGGCGCATTCGCCGGCAACGACCTCACCGACCGCGCGCCCGAGCCGGCCGCGGCCGGCTGAACCCCGCGTACTTCGGGCGACGAAAGGACCGTCTCCATGGCCCAGCAGCAGCACCTGCATCTCAACGCGTTCGTCTTCGACATCGGCCACCACGAAGCCGCCTGGCGACTGCCGGAGTCCGACCCGCTCGCGACGACCGACATCGACCACTACATCGCGGTCGCGGGGCTGGCCGAGGCGGCCGGGTTCGACTCGGTGTTCTTCCAGGACGTCCCGGCCCTGCTCGGCGACCCGCGCTACCGGCCGCTCGGCCTGCTCGACCCGGTGGCGCTGCTTGGTGCGCTCGCGGTGGCGACCGAGCGGATCGGGTTGATCGCGACGGCGTCGACGTCGTACAACGACCCGTACGCGCTGGCGCGGCGGTTCGCGTCGCTCGACCACATCTCCAAGGGGCGCGTCGGCTGGAACATCGTCACGAGCGCGAGCGCCGACGCGGCTCGCAACTTCGGCCTCGACGGGCCTGCGCTGCATGCGGGCCGCTACGAGCGCGCCGACGAGTTCCTCGATGTCGCGACGAAGCTGTGGGATTCGTGGGAGGACGGCGCGCGCCTTGCTGACAAAGCCTCGGGCGTGTTCGCCGACGGCGACCGCATCCACGCGATCGACCACGAGGGCGAGTACTACAAGGTGGCCGGGCCGCTCGACGTGCCGCGGGGGCCGCAGGGCTGGCCGCTGCTCGTGCAGGCCGGGCAGTCCGAGAGCGGGCGCCAGTTCGCGGCGCGCTGGGCCGAGGCCGTCTTCACCACGCAGCGCTCGATCGAGGACGCGCAGGCGTTCTCGGCCGACCTGAAGGGGCGCGCGCAGGAGTTCGGCCGCTCGCCCGACGCCGTGAAGATCCTGCCGGGCGTCGTCCCGTTCCTCGGGTCGACCGAGGCCGAGGCCCGGGCGCGCGAGGCGGAGTTCGACGAGGTGGTCATCCCGGCGTACGGCCTGCGGCAGCTGTCGAACTTCTTCGGCGTCGACCTCACCAACGCGGCGCTCGACGAGCCGCTGCCCGAGGTGCCGGAGGAGGACGAGATCGAGGGCTTCAAGAGCCGCTCCACGCTCGTCCGCGATCTGGCGCGCGGAGAGAACCTCACGGTCCGTCAGCTGATCGGCAAGCTCGGTGGCGGCCGTGGCCACCGCACCTTCACCGGCACCCCCGAGCAGCTTGCCGACAACCTCCAATCCTGGTTCCGCGGCGGCGCCGCCGACGGCTTCAACATCATGGCCCCGGCCATCCCCGGCGACCTGCAGCTCTTCATCGACCAGGTCCTGCCGATCCTGCGCCAGCGCGGCCTCTTCCGCGAGGCCTACAGCGGCCAGACGCTCCGCGACCACTACGGCGTAGCGCGGCCAGCCAGCCAGTTCGCGCGTAGCGCGGCGGCGGCCTGAACCGCATCCGCGCCCCGCGCGCGAACGTGCCCCGGTTACGGGCCTGTGGGCCCTGTACATGGGGCACGTTCGCCGCGACGGCCCTGCGGCCCCATCCGGGTGCCGGCGGTCGCGCCGGGGCGGCTTCGCGCGGCAGGATCCAGGTCCCCCTGCGAGCCGGAGCCCGCTGTGAGCCAACCATCTGACTGTCCCTACTGCCCGCTGACCGCCGACGACGCGGCGGCGCCGCCCGGTGGCTGGGTCCTGCGCGACGAGGACTGGCTGGTGCAGCACGGCCCCGCGGGCGCGTCGTTTGCCGGGACGCTGAAGATCATCAGCCGACGCCACTACGTCGACTTCGCGGAGCAGTCGCCGCTCGAAGCTGCGAGCTTCGGCCGCCTCCTCCAGCGCCTCGACACCGCCGTCCGCGAAGTGACCGGCGCCGAGCGCGTCCACCTCGTCTCGACCCGCGACCGCGTGCAGCACTTCCACGCCTGGCTTTACCCGCGCGCGCACGATGCCGAGCTGCGCGGCACCGACTACCTCGCGGCGCCGCAGTCCAGCGATCCGGCCGACGCCGAGCGCGCCGCCGCTCGCTACCGCGAGCTGCTCGGCACCTGAACCAGCCCTCCGCGCTGAACGCCGAAAAGCGGTGCTCCCTGCGGAGGGCGGCTCGGGGTAGCGCCCTAGATGAACCAGGTCTGCGGCAGCGCGGTGCCGTTGATGGCGAGGTCGCCGATGGCGCGGGTCTTGTAGAGCGACGGGTTGTGGCTCGTGATCGTGCGGGCGTTGCGCCAGTGGCGGTCGAGGTTGTAGGACTGCTTCGTGGCCGAGGCGCCGCCGGCCTCGAAGACGAGCCAGCCCGAGCGCTGCGCGAGCTCGTCGACCGCGACCTTCGCCTTGGCGGCGGCCAGCGACGCTTCGCGGACGAGGTCCGGATCGGCGCCGCCGTCGACGACCGAGTCGGCTGCGGCGTCGATCGCGTCGGACGCCGCCAGGACGATCGAGCGCGCGGCGAACGCGTTCGTCTCGAGCTGCCCGACGACGTGCTGGATCAGCGGATCGGCAGCGGCGGTCTCGGCCGAGCCGTGCACGTACGTGCGCGTGCGCCCGCGGACCAGCTCGGCGGCGTCGGTCGCCGCGGCCTTCAGGATCCCGGCGATGATCGCCGTCAGGTACAGCTGCAGCCACGGTGCGGCGTACGACGGCAGCTCAGCCCGGGCCGAATCGTCGATGCGCTCATGCGGATGCACCACGACGTCCTTGAAGTGCGACGTGCCGGTGCCGGTGAGGCGCTGGCCGATGCCGTCCCAATCGTCGTCGAGCTGCACGCCCTCGCGGTTCGCCGGCACGATGGCCGACGCGATCGTCGCGTCCGGCGTCGACGCGATCACGGCGACCCAGTCCGAGTAGAGGCTGCCCGTCGAGTAGTACTTCGTGCCGTTGAGGCGGAAGGCGTCGCCGTCGGGCGAGATGACCGTCTGGAACTCGACCGCCTGGTAGGCGCCGGTGTTCGCCGCCCCCAGCTCCGTCGACGCGTTGCCGAAGATCGACCCGCGGGCCGCCTCGGTCAGCCAGTGCTCGCGCTCAGCGGCATCCGGCGCCGCCCGGCGCGCCTCGACGAACCAGTAGTGCGCCCGCAGGATGTGGGCGACGTTCGGGTCGACGCGCCCGAGCTCGATGAACGTCTCGAACGCCTCGTGGGCCGTGGCGCCAGCGCCGCCGAACTCCTTCGGGACGCGCAGCGCGCCGAGCCGGGCGCGGCGGGCGAGGTCGACCGCGTCGTGCGGCGGGATCTCGTCGCGCTCGCGCACGAAGGCGCCCTCGTGGATGGCTTGCAGGAGGTCGGCCAGCTCGGGCGACCCGGGCCGCACCGGCCCGTCGTAGGTGGACTCGCCGGCCGTGCCGGGCGTGGTCGTGGGAGTCGACATGGCGACGCCTTCCGTTCGCAGTGAAGGGAGAAGAGGACGCGGGG
>JAEYAL010000305.1 GCA_023404805.1 Actinomycetes bacterium
GCCCGCGGTCGCGCCGAGGACGGCGCCGCCGCCGACCTGCAGCGCGCGGCGGCGGGTCAGCCGCGACGCCATGGCCCTACGAGCGGGTGAAGCGCCGCCCTGCGGTCGGCGAGACGGTCTCGTCGACCTTCGGGCCGGACTGGGTCACCGCCAGCGCGTCGAAGAGGTCTTCGCCGCCGCCGGAGGCTTTGTTCTTCTCGGCCTCGATCGCCGCGAGGCGCTCGGGCGTCATCGCCTCGAGGTCCTCGTTCTCCGCAAGCCAGGCCGCGGCCTCTGCGGCCTGCGCGGCGTCGCGCACGATGGTCTTGTCGGACGCGTAGTAGCGGTCGATCTCGGCGAACAGCTCTTCGACCAGGCGGTCGGTCGGGACCTTCTTGAGCGGCTCGCCCTTGGAGAAGATCATGCCGGCGTCCTTGGCGCCCGTGATGCCGAAGTCGGCATGGCGCGCCTCGCCGATGCCATTCACGGCGCAGCCGAGGATCGAGACCTCGATCGGGTCCGGGTAGGCCTGCAGGCGCTGCTCGACCTCGGTCACGACGGAGTCCATGTCGAACTGCAGGCGGCCGCACGTCGGGCAGGCGATCAGCACCGGTCCGCGCTCGCGGAGCTTGAGCGCCTTGAGGATCTCCCACGCGACCTTGACCTCCTCCTCGGCGTGGAACGTCGAGAGCGAGATGCGGACGGTGTCGCCGATGCCGTCGGCCAGCAGGGTGCCGAGGCCGACGGCGCTCTTGAGCGAGCCGGTCCACTTGGTCCCCGCCTCGGTGATGCCGAGGTGCAGCGGGTGGTCGATCTTCTCGGCGAGGAGGCGGTTGGACGCGATCGTGTTCGGCACGCTCGTCGACTTCATCGACACCTTGAAGTTGTCGTAGTCGAGGCGGTGCATCAGGTCGACGAAATCGGTGGCGGCGGTGACGAGCGCCTCGACCGGGTTCGTGAACTCGAGCTCCATCAGGTGCTTGGGCAGCGAGCCGGAGTTGACGCCGATCCGCATCGGGACGTTCAGCTCCTTCGCCTTCGCCACGACCTCGGCGACCTTGTCGGGGCCGCCGATGTTGCCCGGGTTGATGCGGATGCAGTGCGCGCCTGCCTCCATCGCCTTGATCGCGAGCGTGTGGTTGAAGTGGATGTCGGCGATGATCGGGATCGGCGAGTGCGGCAGGATGTGGTCGCGCAGCGCCTCGACATCCTGCACGCGCGGCACGGCGCAGCGGACGATGTCGGCGCCGGCCTCGGCAACGCGCTTGATCTGCGCGAGCGTCTGGGCGTGGTTCGCCGTCTCCGTCTTGGTCATCGTCTGGACCGCCACGGGTGCGCCGCCGCCGATCGGGACGTTGCCAACGTGGATCTGACGGCGCGAAGACATGCCACCAGTCTACGGAGCTACGCGCCGCGGCGATGACCACATCGTTCACACAGCGCGCGGCTCGGCGCATGGCCCTCAGCAGGGCATTCGCGCGCCCGTCCAACCGTCTCGCTGCGAGCGGCGGCTAGCGGTGCTCGTCGTCGGCGCGCGGGTCGGCGCCTTGCATCGCGCCGATCTCCGTGGTGTTCATCGGGCCTTGCGCGCGGCGGCCGCCGAGGTTGACGACCCAGAACACGACGCCCAGTGCCAGGAGCAGCGCGGCCCGCTGGATCTGCTCGGGATCGTCGATCACGCGGTACGCCAGCAGGCCGGCGCTCGCGGCCGCGCCGACGACCGGCACGAAGGTGATCGCGTGGAAGTGCGGGCGGCCGACGTCGTCGCGCCGGAGCACGAGCACGGCGACGTTCACGAACGTGAAGACCGTCAGCAACAGGACCACCGTGGTCGACGCGAGGTCGCTGACGGAGCCGGTGCTCGCCAGCGCCATGGCCAGGGCCGTCGTGAAGAGGATCGCGGCCCACGGCGTGCGGCGCGTCGGGTGCACCTTGCGGAAGAGCCGCGGGATGATGTCCTGCACGCTCATGCCGTAGACGAGCCGCGACGCCATGATCATGTTGATGAGGGCGCCGTTCGCGAGCGCGAGGATGCCGATCACCGCGAACAGCTGGGCGTCGACCGCCAGCGGGCCGGTCGTCGCGAGCGAGATGAGCGGCGTGCCGTTCTCGGTGTCGATCAGCGTCTCGCGCGGCAGGACCGCCGGAGCGAGCACGCCGATGATCAGGTAGACCACGCCGGCGATCAGGATGCCGCCGAACAGGGCCCGCGGATAGTCGCGGGCGGGTTCTTTGGTCTCCTCCGCGACGTTCACCGAATCCTCAAAGCCGATGAGGGCGTAGAACGCGAGGGCGGTGCCCGCGAGCGCCGCGGCGACGAGTCCGCCGCTGTGGCCGTCGAACGTGAACGCGTTCGAGAGGTCGCCCTGCCCGTCGCTGAGCGCGGCGACGCCGATCACGATCACGAGGACCAGTCCGCCGAGCTCGATCAGCGTCAGGACGACGTTGACCTTCACCGACTCGCTGATGCCGCGGAAGTTCAGGGCGGCGACGAGGATCAGGAAGACAAGCGCGACGGGCACGACGGGCGTGTCGGTCCAGAGCTGCGGCAGGTACTTGCCGGAGACGCCGCGAGCGAGGGTCGCCGCGGAGGCGATGCCGGAGCACATCACCGCGAAGGCGACCATGAAGGTGAGGAACGGCCGCTTGAAGGCCTTGTTCACATAGAGCGCCGCACCGGCCGCCTGCGGATACTTCGTGACGAGCTCGGCATACGACGCCGCCGTGAACAGCGCCAGGCCGAGCGCGAGCAGCATCGGCAGCCACACCACGCCGCCGACCTCGGCGCCGATGTCTCCCACCAGCGTGTAGATGCCGCCGCCCACGACATCGCCGATGACGAACAGCAGCAGCAGGTTGCGCGAGATCGCGCGGTTGAGCTGTGGATGGTCCGTCCCCTCTGACACCGGGACGGGCGGAGGATCGAGTGCCGTGCTCATGCGCCAAGCTTACGCCGCTCGTGGCATATGCCACGAGGGCGGACCTGGGCAGCCTCAGCCCGCGTCCTCGGCTGCTGAGGTCCGTCCGCCGCCGCCCGGCTGCTCGACGATGCCGGCATGCTCTTTGAGCACCGCCAGGTCGCGCGCGATCGCCGCCAGGACCCGGTCCTGCGACCGCTCGCCCTGCTCGATCTCCTCGATGTCGGCTTCGATCCCCGACACGCTGCCGGTCAGCTTTTCGACCTGGCGCGCGACCTTGTCCGAGAAGCCCTCAGCGAACTCGCTGTCGAACAACGGCAGGATGCCCGCCACGAGGATCGCGCCGAGCACCACGCCCATAGCTTGGAGCGGGATCGCGAGCAGCATCGACTCGGTCGTGTGCGGGAGCCAGTCGCCGTAGCCGACCGTCGACACCGTCGTGTTGGCCCAGTAGATCGCTTCAAGCAGGTTCGGCGCCGGGTCCTGGCCGTTCTCCAGGCGCGCGTACGCGAGGCCGCCGCCGAAGATCACGATCCCCCACAGGATGAACGCGAACCGGATCACCGTGATCCGGAAGATGCTGCTGTGGATCACCGGAAGCAGGTCGAGGATCCGCAGCAGCCAGAGCACCTGCAGCGCTTCGAGGTGCTCGTTGTCGGCGAAGAACGTGACCGGCGACGCGAGGACCAGGATCGCGATGTCGAGCAGGTTCCTCCTCGCCCACGCCCAGTTGTCGGGCGCGATCCGCAGCATCGCGACCGCCTCGACCAGGAAGAAGCCCCAGATCACCAGATACAAGACGTCCGTAAGAGTGTCCGCCGTGCCCGACTTCGCGTAGAACGCGATCAGCAGGTACGGGATGATCAGCAGCGAGACGACCGTCGCCGGCATCTCCCACTTCAGCGCCCGCGCCGCTTGCTCCTCGTCCATCCCAGGGATGACGTGGGTGCCGTGCACGTGGTACAGGTACGACATTGCCCGCCACCGTACCGGGCGTGCCAGCGGCAACGCGCCTGCGGCGGCGCGCCCGCTCGGCTCAGCGGACTCCGAAGCCTGTTCCGCTGGTGATGCGGTTGATGTCGTTCGTCACGCCGAGGAGGAACAGCATGCCCACGAGCGCGAAGCCGATGATGCTGGCCTTCTCGAGGGTGGCAGTGGAGACGGGCCGGCCGCCGCGGGCCTTCTCGACGAGCGCCCAGAAGATGTGGCCGCCGTCGAGCGGCAGGAACGGGAACAGGTTGATGATCGCCAGCGACAGCGAGATCAGACCGATGACGAACAGCGCCTGGGCGGTGTCGACCTCGATCGACTGGCGCGTCGTCTCGTAGCCGCCGACGACGCTGGAGACCTCCTTGCGGGCCTGCGGGTCGTAGACGACCTTCGCCATCGCTTCGACCGTGCGGTGCGTGACGAGCCACATCGTCGCGACCGACTCCGACGCGGCCTCCGGCACGTTGGCCGGCTCCAGCGGCGAGCCGAACGCGATGCCGAGGCGGTAGCGCTTGAGCTTGTCGTCATACTGCGGGGTGACCTGCTTGACGAGCTTCTGGCCGTCGCGTTCGACGACGATCGTCAGCGGCTGCGGGGTTGCGCACGGCGCGACCTGCGGCTCGCCGGCCTTGCCCTTGCCGATCGACTCCGCGCCGCAGCCACCGGTCGAGATCAGGTCGCGCGCGGCCTTGACCCGCGCGGTCGCTTCCTTCTCGCTGAGGTTGCGGCCGTCGACGGCGACGGTGCGGTCGACGGCAGCAGATGCGCCGTCGCTCGCCTTGCCCGCAGTGCTCGCCGCGGCCGCGGGAGCGCTGACGCTGATGAGCCGGTCGTTCTCCTGGAGCACGCCGTCCGCGCCGAAGCCCTGCTCGACGGAGGTGACCGCGACACCGGGCACCGCGCGCCCTTCGACCATATAGAGGCCGCCGAGGATCAGGAACGCGATGAGGAAGTTCACGAACGGGCCGGCCGCGATCACGTAGATCCGCTTCCAGACCGGCGACCCGGAGTAGGAGCGGGCCTTGATCTCCGGCTCGAGCTCCTCTTCGGGGTTCATCCCGGTGATCTTCACGAAGCCGCCGAGCGGGATCCAAGACACTTGGTACTGCGTCTCGCCGCGCTGGATCTTCCAGATCGGCCTGCCGAAGAACAGCGAGAACTTCTCGACGCGCATGCCGACCGACTTGGCCGCAGCGAAGTGCCCGAGCTCGTGCAGCAGCACGAGCAGCGCGAACCCGAGGAAGGCCAGGAACCAGCTCACGCGGCGACCAGCCGGTCGACCACGGCGCCAGCGGTCTCGCGGGCTTTCCGATCGATCTCCAGCAGCTGCGACGCGTGGTGGACGGCGCCGTCGCCGTCGCGCTCCAGGGTCGTCTCGACGACCTCGGGGATCGCGCCGAACGGGACCTTGCCGTCGAGGAACGCGTAGACCGCGACCTCGTTGGCGGCGTTGAGCACGCACGGGGCAGCACCGCCGCGGTCCTGTGCCTCACGGGCGAGCCGCAGGCACGGGAACCGGTCTTCGTCGGGCGCCTCGAAGGTGAGCTGTCCGATCTCGGCGAGGTCGAGCTTCTTCGTCGGGAGCGGCGTGCTGGCCCCGCGGTGCAGCGCCCATGAGATCGGGACGCGCATGTCGGGGTTGCCGAGGTGCGCGAGCTGCGCGCCGTCGGCGAGGGTCACGAGGCCGTGGATGATGGACTGCGGATGCACGAGCACGTCGATGCGGTCCATCGGGATCCCGAAGAGGTGGTGGGCTTCGATGATCTCGAGGCCCTTGTTCATCATGGTCGCGGAGTCGATGGTGATCTTCCCGCCCATCCGCCAGGTTGGATGAGCCAGTGCCTGCTCGACGGTAGCGCCCGCGATGTCGGCAGCACCCCACTCCCGGAACGGCCCGCCCGAGGCGGTCACCACGATCCGGTGGACCTCGCCGGGCGTCGTCGCGCCAAGCAGCTGCTGCAGCGCGCTGTGCTCGGAATCGACGGGCCACAGCCGCGCGCCGGTGGCTTCGGCCAAACCGGTGACGAGCTCGCCGCCGACGACCAGCGACTCCTTGTTGGCGAGGGCGACGTCGATGCCCTCGCCCAGCGCCGCGAGCGTCGAACCGAGCCCTGCGGCGCCGACGATCGCGTTGAGGACGAGGTCGGCCCCAGATCCGATCGCGATCTCGAGCACGCCGGACGGCCCTGCGAGCACCGTGCCGTTGAAGTGACCAGCGGCGATCGCGGCCGACTCGGCGTCGGCGATCGCGATCCGGTCGACGCCGAGGCGCTCGGCCTGCGCGACCGCTTCCTTCCAGTCGCGGCCGGCGGCGAGCCCGACGCACTGCATCGTCTCCGACCGCTCCAGCACGTCGGCCGCCTGCGTGCCGATCGAGCCTGAGCAGCCGAGCACGACGACGCGCTCGGCACCTTCGCGGGTCATGGCTTGCCCGCGCCGCCGCCGCTCATCGCAGCCACAGCCAGGTGTAGTAGCCGGCGACGGTCGTGAACAGGACCGCGTCGAGGCGGTCGAGCGCGCCGCCGTGAGCGCCGAACAGCGTGCCGGTGTCCTTGATCTGCGCCTCGCGCTTGAAGAACGACTCGAACAGGTCGCCGATCGGCGAGATCAGGGCGACGACCACGCCGAGCACGAGGGCGTCGGAGCCGGTCATCCAGTCCTGGTAGAGCCCTGCGACCCAGACCGCGAAGATCGCCGACGCGATGCCGATGATCAGGCCCTCGACAGTCTTGTTCGGCGAGATCGCCGGAGAGAGCTTGGTGCGGCCGAGCGCGCGGCCGCCGAGGTAAGCGGCGGTGTCGCCGACGAACGTGCCCGCGAGGACGTCGATGAGGACGTCGGCGCCGTGCTCGAGGTCGCGGAGCAGGATCGCGTGCGCGACACCGAGACCGATCCAGACGACCGCGAAGATCGTCATCGCGACGCCGACCGCGGTCGCTTTGACCTGCGCGAACGACAACAGGAACACGATCAGGAAGGTGATGACGACGACCAGCGCCAGATGCTGCCTGCCGCCCGTATGCGCGGCGATACACAGCGCGAAGATCGAGATGTAGCCGCCCATCTTGACCGGGTGGATCGGCTCGTACATCCGGAAGAACTCGTGCGCGCAGATGATCGCGAGCGCTGCGGCGCCGGCGGTGAACCACCAGCCGCCGGCAGCGACCATCGCGAGGGCCAGCGCGAGCGCCGGGATCGCGACGGCGATGCGGGCGCCGAGGTCGGAGTTCTTCTTTTTCGGCGCCGCTGGGCCGGGCTCGCCGCCCGAGGGGCGCCGCGACCCGCCGGAGCGGTCCCGGCTGCGCGGGGCGCCGCTCATGCGACCCGACCGCCGAACCGGCGCTGGCGGTGGCTGTACTCCTCGAGGCATGCCTCGAACGCCTCGCGCGTGAAGTCGGGCCAGAGCTCGTCGCGGAACACGAACTCAGAGTACGCGCACTGCCAGAGGAGGTAGTTGCTGATGCGTTGCTCGCCGCTCGTTCTGATGAGCAGGTCCGGGTCTTCGAGCTCCGGTTCGTGCAGCAGCGCGCGGAACGCTTCTTCGCCGCCGCCGGTGTACTGCTCGGCAGCTTCGAGGATCTCCTGGCGAGCGCCGTAGTTGAACGCGACGAACAGATCGAGGTTCTCGCAGTGCGCGGTCTCCTCTTCGGCGCGGTCCATCCGCGCGAGGAGGTCGTCGGACACGCCGAGGCGCGAGCCGACGAACCGCAGGCGGACGCCGCCGTTGATCAGCTCGGGCACTTCGGCGACGGTGCGCTGCGCGAACAGCTCCATCAGCCCGTCGACTTCTTCCTTCGGACGGCTCCAGTTCTCGGTCGAGAACGAGTAGACCGTCAGCTGCCGGATACCGAGGCGGACGGCATCCCGCAGGCGCTCACGGACGACATCTGCGCCGGCCTGATGGCCGGCGATCGGGGGCAGGCCGCGCTGTTTGGCCCACCGCCCGTTGCCGTCCGTGATGATCGCGACGTTGCGCGGAGGCTCCACGCCCGTCATCAAGGTCGCCTAGACCTCGAGGATCTCTTCCTCTTTGGCCTTGAGGCGGCCATCGAGGTCGGCGATCGCCGCGTCGGTGATCTTCTGCAGATCGCCCTCGCCGCGGTGCTCGTCGTCAGCTCCGACGTCGCCGTCGTCCTTGAGCTTCTTGAGGTCCTGGAGGATGTCGCGGCGCACGTTGCGGACCGCCACACGGCCATCCTCAGCGATCTTGCGGGCGACCTTCACGAGGTCCTTGCGGCGCTCCTCGTTGAGTTCCGGGATGTTGATCCGGACGATCTTGCCGTCGTTGTTCGGCGTGAGGCCCAGGCCGGACTCCACGATCGCCTTCTCGATGAGCTTCAGCGAGCCCTGGTCGAACGGCTGGACGGTGAGCAGGCGCGCTTCGGGCGTGCCGAGCGTCGCGAGCTGCTTGAGCGGAGTCGGGGCACCGTAGTAGTCCACGACGACGCGGTCGAGCAGCGAGGTCGAGGCGCGGCCCGTGCGGACCGAGCCAAACTCGTTTGTGGTCGACTCGACCGTCTTGGCCATGCGCTCGCGGGCGTCCGCGAGCAGGGTGTCGATGAGTTCGCTCATTCAGTGATCACCAGGGTTCCGAGGTCTTTGCCCGACACTATCCGTTCGATGTTCGCCTCGTCGTCGAGGTTGAACACGCGAATGGGCAGGCGGTTCTCCATGCAGAGCGTGAGCGCCGTCGCGTCCATCACCTTGAGGCCGCGCGAGACGGCCTCCATGTGCGAAATCTGGTGGATCAGCTGGGCATCCGGGTTCGTGCGCGGGTCGTCGTCGAAGACGCCGTCCACCCCGTTCTTGGCCATCAGGATGGCCTCTGCATGGATCTCTGCAGCGCGCAGAGCGGCCGCGGTATCCGTGGTGAAGAACGGGTTGCCGGTGCCGGCCGCGAAGATCACGACGCGCCCCTTCTCGAGGTGGCGCATCGCGCGGCGGCGGATGTAGGGCTCGGCGACCTCGCTGATCGTGAGGGCGGACTGGACGCGCGTGGGCACGCCGAGCTTCTCCAGCGCGTCCTGGAACGCGAGGGCGTTCAGGACGGTCGCGATCATGCCCATGTAGTCGGCAGTCGCGCGGTCCATGCCGCTCGCCGCCCCGGCCATGCCGCGGAAGATGTTGCCGGCGCCCACGACGAGCGCCAGCTCCAGCCCTTGCCGGTGCACCCCGGCGATCGCCGAAGCGATGCTGTTGACCCGAGCGGGATCGGTGCCGTGCTCGAGGTCGCCGAGGAGGGCCTCGCCGGAGACCTTCAGCAGGACTCGCCGGTAGGCGAGCCCACCGGGAGCCGGATGCTCCGGCGAGGTTGCGTCGGTCACGCGCTTACTGACCGATCTGGAAGCGGGAGAACTTCTTGATGACGATATTCTCGCCGGTGCGGGCCGACGTGTCGGCGCGCAGCTGCTCGATCGTCTTGTTGTCGTGCTTGTCGACGTTGACGTGCGGCTGGTTGAGGAGAACGATCTCCTCCTTCCACTTGCGCAGCTTGCCCTCGGCGATCTTCTCGCGGATCTCGACGGGCTTGGAGTCGTCGATCTGCGAGACGTGGAACGCGAGCTCCTTCTCGAGCAGCTCCGCCGGGATGTCGTCGTCGCTCACGTAGAGCGTCGACGGCGAGCCGGCGATGTGCAGCGCGAGATCCTGGACGAACGACTTGAAGATGTCGTTGCCGGCCACGAAGTCGGTGTTGCACTCGACCTGCACCAGCACGCCGACCTTGCCGGTCGCGTGGATGTAGGAGCCGATGAGGCCCTCGCTGGTCTCGCGCTCGGCGAGCTTGCCGACCTTGTTCTGGAGCTTGGCGCGAAGCGCCTCGAAGGCCTTGTCGGCGTCGCCGCCGGTCTCCTCGAGGGCCTTCTTGCACTCCATGAGGCCAGCGCCGGTGCGCTGGCGCAGAGCCTTGACGTCCTGTGCGCTGATCGTGGTGCTCACGACTTCGTCTCCTCAGCGGCCTCAGCGGCCGGGGTCTCAGTGGCGGTCTCGGCCGGAGCCTCCGCAGCGGGAGCCTCGTCAGCCTTCTCGGTCTTGGCGGCAGCCGGCTTCTTGGCAGCCGGCTTCTTCGCGGCGGGCTTCTTGGCAGCCGGCTTCGCCTCAGCCGGGGCGGCGGCCTCAGCAGCCGGGGCAGCCTCAGCGGCGGCCGGGGCAGCGGCCTCAGCGGCGGGCGCAGCCTCGGCA
>JAEYAL010000324.1 GCA_023404805.1 Actinomycetes bacterium
GTGCTTCGCCGCCGTCGATGGCGGTGGTGCCGCTGGCGGCGTAGTCATCGAGCATCGCGAGCGCCGCCGGCGGCGCGTCAGCGGCCTGCAGCTCGCGGCGAAGACGGACGATCCCAGCGTCCCAGCGCAGCCGTGCGGCATCAGCGACCGGCGGCGGGGTCGTGGTCGCGCCAAGGAGGAGGTCGTCGAGCTGGAGGAGCGCCGGGATCGTCGCGGCGAGGCGGTCGGCGCGCACGTCTGCTCGTTCCGCGGACTGGCCGGCGACCGTGAGGCAGACGGCCGCGATGCCAGCCACGAGTGTCGACACCGCGATCATCAGCGAGACGTGCCAGGAATCGCCCCCGGTGCGGCGCTCGAGGGTCGCGCGGATTCCGACGAGGACGGCCGTCACGCCGAGCGCCATCCCGACGAACGCCGCGGGCAGCGGGCTGCCTTGGACGTACGAGGTCGCCAGCACGGCGATCGGGAGCCCGACCGAGGCGGGGAGGAACCAGACGCGCGCTTCGTGCGGAATGCCGTCGGTGCGGTGGCCGCGCTCGAGCACGCCGAGGAACTTCGGATGCAGCGCCACGAAGGTCCACAGCACGAAGCCGACGCCGTGCCGGACGGCGAGGTTTTCTCCGCCGACGTCGCTCACGCGCAACGCGAGGTCGACGGCGAGGTTGCCGACGACGCCGAGCGCCAAGAGGATCGCGGGCGTGTTCCACACGCCGCCTCCCACGACGTAGGTCGCCCCGAAGCCCAGCAGCGCCAGCACGCCGATCCCCCAGGCGACGAGCTCCAGGGGCGCGCCCTGCGGCTGGATGACGGCGAACCACAGCGGCGCGAAGAGGGCGGACGCGAAGACGATGCCGTCGAGCTGGCGCGTCCAGTCCGGCCAGCGGCCGCGGATCGCGCCGACCCAGGCGATGACGACGCAAAAGACTGCGATCCCGGCGGTGTTGAGCGCGTCGATCGCATTGAGGCGCGGGGCGTCGACCGCCACGATCCCGCTCGCGCCGAGGGCATCGGCGCAGAGCCAGAGGAGGTTGGCCAGCCCGAAGACGACACACAGCCACTTGTCAGCGCGCGGGACATCTTCACGGGGAAGCCGCCACACGATCGCTGCGAGCAGGAGGGCGCCCCACGCGCACGCGGCCGCGTCGAGCCCCGGAGCGCCTGCGGCCAGGCCCGCGGCAGCGCTGCCAGCCAACAGCAGCCACAGCACGGTGGTAATCGGGCGGACCATCAAACCGGTATTCGGCACCATGGCGAGGGTGCTGAGCGGCGGGTCAAGACCGGTCAGATGAACGTCCGTTCAGGCCTTCCGGGCAGCTGCCCGGCGTCGCTCCGCTATCGCAGACCGGGAACCCGGCGGGGTGACGACCGCCGTGACGCATGAGCGCTCGCCGGTAGGGTGGCTGCGTCGCGGGGACCCGCAACCAAGGAGCTCGCTTTGTCCTACACCGTGGATTTCGTTGACGTCTCGACCGTCGGCGTCGAGTCGTCGCCGGTGGCCGACGCTCTCGCTGGGCTCCGGGCCAACGAGGCCCGCTACTTCCACAACAAGTACAAGCACACCTTCGTGACCGAGCCCGCCGACAGCCCGGCCGGCGCCGAAGCGATCGCGCACGTCACGAAGATCCTCGCCGACGAGCGCGACCTGGCCATCGCGTCGACGCCGCTCGAGGCCGCGGCGTTCCAGACGGAGAACATCCGCTGGACCTACGTGTTCTACGAGAGCGGGCTCTCGATCAACGTGCTTTACACGCTCGACGGCGAGAAGCCCAAGCGCGCGGTCGGCTTCAAGCTCTCCGACGGCATGGAGGTGCCGGCCGAGCTGGCCGACCGCTTCAAGTTCGCGCGTCAGAAGTCCAAGCTCGCGGGCACGATCCGCGGGACCTACTTCGTGATCAAAGGCGAGTACTAGGGACGGACGCGGGCGTCCCGCATCAGACGTACTGCGCAGCCGCGTGGCCTGACGCCCACGCCCACTGGAAGTTGAAGCCGCCGAGGTGGCCGGCGATGTCGAGCACCTCGCCGATGAAGTAGAGCCCAGGGCTTTTGAGCGACTCCATCGTCTGGGAGGAGACCTCGCGCGTGTCGACGCCGCCGAGCGTGACCTCGGCGGTGCGGTACCCCTCGGTGCCCGACGGGACGACCTGCCACGCACCGAGCTGCGCGGCGATGCGCGCGAGCTCGCGCGCGTTGTACTGCTTCATCGGTTTGGAGTCGAACCAGTAGTACGCGAGGAGCGACGCCATCTTCTTCGTGAAGACCTCGCCGAGCAGCGTCTTGAGCTCCGCATTGGGACGCGTCGTCTGCAGCTCTTGGAGCCACGCGAGCGCGTCGCGGCCCGGTAGGAGGTTGACCTCGACCACGTCGCCCGGGTGCCAGAACGACGAGATCTGCAGGATCGCGGGCCCGCTGAGGCCGCGGTGGGTGAAGAGGATGTTCTCGCGGAAGCGCTGGCCGTTGCAGCTCACGAGCGCATCGGCCGAAGTGCCGGAAAGCTCGTTGCAGAGGTCGCTGAGCTCGTGGTCGGTGATCGTGAACGGCACCAGTCCCGCGCGCGTGGGGAGGACGCGGTGCCCGAACGCGCGGGCGACGTCGTAGCCGAACCCCGACGACCCGAGCGTCGGAATCGAGAGCCCGCCGCTGGCGATCACGAGCGACTGCGCAGCGACCTCCCCGAGGTCGGTGTCCATCACGTAGCCGTCGTCGGCCTTGTCGATCTGGTGGACCCGCGTGTTCACGTGCAGCTCGACGCCCGCGCTGCGGTTCTTGTCCAGGAGCATGTTGAGGATGTCCTTGGAGCGGTGGTCGCAGAAGAGCTGCCCGAGCTTCTTCTCGTGGTACGGGATGCCGTACTCGCTGACCATCGCGATGAAGTCCCACTGCGTGTAGCGCGCCATCGCCGACTTGGCGAACTGCGGGTTGGGGTTCTGCGAGACGTAGTTCTCAGGCTCCGCGTACATGTTCGTGAAGTTGCAGCGCCCGCCGCCCGACATCAGGATCTTCTTGCCGGGCTTGTTGGAGCTGTCGAGGAGCAGCACGCGGCGGCCGCGCTCGGCGGCGGTCATCGCGCACATCAAACCCGCGGCCCCAGCGCCGATGATCACCACGTCGGTCGAGCGCATCCCCACGAGGGTGACGGATCCGCCGCCTCGGCGGCGTGTCGCCGACAGCACCGGCGCGCAGCGCTCCAAAATCGAGCGGAGTTCTAGTTTTTGCAGCAGCGCTCGGTTCGACGTACGGTGACCCGGTCCGATTCGCCGGCGGCCCGCAACCGCCGCGTCCATGCCGTCCACGTGGAGTCCGCCGATGCCCTTCCGTCCGCAGCCTGCTGCGCACCCAGCCGCAACCGCCTCAGCAGTGCATGACGGCGGTCCCGCCGACGATCTCCACGATGCGACCGTGCTCTTTGAAGCCGGCAACTGGACGCTGGCGGTCGTGGCGGCCCAGCTCCACCTGGAGCGCAGCTTCGAAGACCGCGACAGCGAAGCGGTGGCCGCCGAGGCAGCCTGGCCGCGGACCCGGCGCGCCCTGGAATCGCTGCGCGCGGTCGGCGACTGGAGCACGGCCGACGACCTCGCCCAGCACCTCGACCGCTGCGAGGCCATCGTCGCGGGAACCGCTGTCTGCCACCGCGCTGACGCCGTGGCGTCGCTGCACGTGGCCGAGCGGCTCGCCGGCGGCGCGGCAAGCTGAGCCGCCACAGCGGTCGGCTTGCGCTCGCGGGAGACTCGCCGCCCGCATCAGCAGCCATCGATCCGGGCTACCTGGCGGGCCGGTGGCGGTCAACCGCTTTCGTATTGGTGCTCCTCCGAGTTGCCTCGGTGGGCAGGGCCGGTCAAGATCGCCGAATGGAAGACATCGCGCGGGCGGAGGGAATGAGCAACGACGAGCTGCTCGTTGAGATCGGCAAGGTTGGGTTTGAAGCTGCACCGCAAGATCCGCTTGAACGGGGCCGGCAGGTCTACGCGAATCTCCGGCGTACCCTTGCCGACCGGATCTGCCTCGCTGAAAATGTCCGGTCGCTCGCCGCGGATCAGAACCGGAAGCCCGAGCTGATCGGCATGCTCGCGGACCTCATCGCGTCGCTCACCCACGGCGTGCCGGTGGCAGCCCTGAGCGTGCTCTTGGTCCGCGACGGGCTTGCAGGCCTTTGCGCTGACCATTGGCATGCCTCTTGACGGGTGGTGCTCCACTCTCGGCCGCCGAGGTCAGGGCTCAGTTCGAGCTGATCCGACCCGCTGTCGACTACGGCCTGCCGATGATGGCCCCGACGGGCGACCAGATCGGGATGCTTGACTTCGAGGAGCGAACAGCTGCTTTCGAATCCGGCTTGCTCGCGAGGATCGGCGCGCTCATCGACGCCAATCCGTGGCTTGAGAACTGGCGCTTTCTCGCAGACCCTTCCCTTTACACCGGGAGTTGGGAGATCTCGTTGCAGTGGCACCTCATCCACGTCCTGTCAGAGATTCGCCACGACCATCCGGACCTGGTCGGCCTCTCCCCGATCTGTGTTCGCACGGTCAACAGTCCGACGTTCGCCAGCTATTGCGTGCCGGGGCCGACCGTCACGTTCATCGTGATCTCCGTCGGGCTGATGAAGTTTCTGCAGGTCGCGGTCGGCACGATGATCCGGCTTCACGACATCGGCAAATCACTTCGAGTCGCGGGTCCGGTGAGGTCCAATCGCGTTCTCGGATCCGACGCGGCCAAAGCGGTGCGTCAAGGTGGAAAGGACGTCGATCACGCGTTGGATGTCCTCTTGGGGACCGCCTTTCGGATCCTCGACGGCGAGGCACCGGGGCTCGACGCTCCCTTGACGCCACGCCTGCTCACGTTCGTGAGTAGTCATCCCGATCTCGTCCTGACCTACCAAATGACGGAGGGCTTCGTCGTGCTGCACGAGCTCGGCCATCTCCTTCGAGGGCATAGCCACCGAGACGCGCGCAAGCTTGAAACGGAGCTCGACGCAGATGAGGCAGCGCTGAGCCTCTCCGTAATCGTCACGAGCGCCTACGACAACAACTCGTTCTTGACGGGCGGCCCCGTGGCCTACCTTCAGCTTGCCCGCCTCTTCGAGATGGTGCGTCGGCTCAAATACGACTTGGATCATCCAGACCCAGACCGTCCCATCGACGTCGCGCCGGAACGGGAACTCCACACACGGCTTCAAGCAGTCGTGCCAGTGTTGGAGCGGTTCGGATTCGATCGACGGCTCACCAGCCAGGCGGAAGAGTTCGCGAGGGAGTGGAGCGTGTTGATCGCGGCCTGCCAAGAGAGGCTGCTTGTGCTCGTCAGCAAGTGGCCCGCCGGAGAGGCCAACTGATCAGGCCGCCGGCGTCTGGCTCAAATTCGCCAGTAGCCCATGATCGGCTGGGCGCCGATGTGTAGCCCGAGACCGGCGGTATCTGCCAATTGGGCCAAGCGTTCGATCGCCGCCGGGAAGCGTGGGACCATCGCGGCACCGCTGTTTGGCGCGTCGCCGCCTCACAGCACATCACACCCAGGGGAGTTCAACCATGTCGTTCCAAGATGCAATCTCAGACGGTTTCAGCAAGTACGTCCAGTTCAGCGGCCGCTCATCGCGCTCGGCCTATTGGTACTGGACGCTGTTCGCGCTCATCGTGTACATCGTCGCGTACGCGGTCGGGGCCGCGATCGACTCGCTGATCCTCTACTACATCGCGGCGCTGGCGCTGTTCCTGCCCAGCCTCGCGGTCGGCGTCCGCCGGCTCCACGACACCGGCCGCAGCGGTTGGTGGTACCTCATCGGCCTCGTGCCGCTGATCGGCGGCATCGTGCTGCTCGTGTTCTTCATCCAGCCCAGCGACGGCCCGAACGAGTACGGCGCCGGCCCGGACAACGCCGCTCAGGCGCCGGCACCGGCCTTCTAGAGACACCAGCGCGTGCCTGATCGGCACGCGTGGCAGTCCCGGTGGACCTTGTCGTCGCGGCAGGTCCACCGGGCTCTGACCGCGGCTGGCCGACGGGCCTGCCTGCGGCGCTCATAGCGTCCGGCGGTGATGAGCGTTGGAGCTACTGCCGTTGCCAAGGGCGCCGCGAAGGCGCCGCTGACCACCGTCGCGCGCTTCGCGTGGCCGCTGGCGGCGGTGCGGAGCGCGCGGGCCGTCCACACGCAGTGGAACGACCGCCTCACGCCCCGCCAGCGCAAACAGGCCCTCGCGCTGCTGCGGGCCAGTCACGGCCGCCCGTCGCGGCTCAGCGCGCGTCAGCGCCGGCAGCTTCGGAACATCCTCGCGGCGCTCGGTCCCGTCGACCTCGCCTGGAACGCGGCGGTCGCGGCGGCGCCGCTCCCGTCAGCGCCCAAGCGCAAGCTGTTCAGGCGCTCGTAGCGCTCGTCGGCAGCGCCGCGGAGAGACGTGCTCGGGACTGGCGGCTCGTCGCGCTGAGCGGTCGGCCGCCGAGCTCAGGCCGCAGACGCCGCCTCGGGCGCGTCGGGAGTGGTGTCGCGGATGACATCGGCGAGCCGTTCGAGCGTGAGCTCGCTGACCGTCGACGTCGCCTCGAAATCGCGGATGAACTCCACGAACTCCTGGGGCGCGTCGACGTGCGGGAAGTGCCCGGCCGCATCGATGATCTCGAGCCGCATGCCCGGCACGAGCTCCTGGACTTCATAGGCGTGCTGCACCGGGATGATCGTGTCGCGGGCACCCCAGATCGTGAGCAGCGGGCAGCCCTCCATCAGGTAGAGCTTGTCGACGGCTGACACGCGCTGACCGCCGAGGCCGGTACTCGCCCGGACCGTGTTCAAGAACGCTTCACGGGCGTCGGGATCGTGCAGCGACGCGAGGCCCTCGAGGCCTTCGGCGGCGTCGGTCGGCAGTTCAAGGCCGACGACATCGAGCAGCCCGCGCACAGTGCGGCCGGCGAGCTGGGCGGGCGCGCTCGTGGCGGCGCGGATCGCGAGCGGAGCTCCCGGCAGACTCGCTGCCCGCAGCACGGCGCCGAGATCCCGGCCGAGGCCGCCGCTGCCGACGAGCACCAGCCGACCGACCAGTTCGGGGGCGAGATGGAGCAGCTGCATCGCGATTCCACCGCCCAGCGAATGACCGACCAGCGTGACGCGCTGCGCGTCGAGCGCCAGGAGCAGGTCGCGGATCACGGTGGCGTAGCCGCCGATGGAGTAGTCGCCCATCGGCTTGGCGGAACGCCCGTGGCCGATCAGATCTGGGGCGATCACGTCGTGGGTGAGGGCGAGATCGCCGATGACCGAATCCCACGTGTGGTTGTTCGACGCGATGCCGTGCAGGAGCACGAGTTGCGGCCCTTGGCCGCCGCGGCGGTAGGTCACCACGTTGCCGTGAAGGGTGATCTCATGATCTTCGATAGCCGACCGGTCACCCACGCTGTTCCTGCCTTGTCGCGTTCGGAATGGCGGCGATCCTACGCACCTGATCGCCTGTCTCCGCCGGTCCGGGCGAGGCAAGCCCGGCCAACGGCGGGATCGCGAGAGCGGTCGCGTGCTGGCCGGGACTTAGAGGGCGGCGGGCAGGTCCGGGAAGCGCTCGAACAGCTGGCCGTCGAACGTGACGATCTCGCGCACGAGCCCGCCCTCGATGCGCAGCACGTCGAGGGCCAGCGGCCGGTAGCCGTCGCTGCCGGGCGTCTGCACGTACGCGGCGACCGCCGGCTGGCCGTTGGCCTGCGTCAGCACGCAGCGCAGGGTCCCGAACGCCTCCGAGCCGTAGCCGCCGCTGACCCACGCCTGCACCACGGTGTCGCGGCCTTCCCAGAGTCCCGGCTGCGGCGGCATCGAGAAGCGCAGGTCCTCGTGCATCAGCGCGGCGGTCGCTTCGACGTCGGCCCGCTCCGAGGCGTCGACGTAGCGCGCGAGCAGGTCACGCAGCGCGGCACTGGGTTCGTCGCCCGGCTGCCATTCGGCGCGCGGCTCCGGCAGGTGCTCCCGCACGCCGGCGCGGGCCCGCTGGAGCGCGGAGTTCACCGACGCGACGGTCGTGTCCAGCACATCGGCGGTCTCGGCGGCCGAGCAGTCGAGGATGTCGCGGAGCACGAGCACCGCGCGGGGGAGCGGCGCGAGGTGCTGGATCGCGACGAGGAAGGTCAACTCGATCGTCTCCTTGGCGACCACCGTGTCGGCTGGGTCGTCCTCGCCGGAGGGCAGCTCGGCCAGGAGCGCGTCGGGGTACGGCTGGAGCCAGAGCACTTCGCCGTCGGCCGACGGGACGCGCGGCCGCTTGTCGAGCGCGTCCAGGCACGCGTTCGTCGCGATCTTGTAGAGCCACGCGCGCAGCGACGAGCGGCCTTCGAACTGCTCCCGCTTGCGCCACGCCCGCAAGAACGTCTCCTGGACGAGGTCCTCGGACTCCTCGAAGGAACCCGTCATCCGGTAGCAGTGCACGTGCAGCTCCCGGCGGTGGCGGCGCACCTGTGCTTCAAAGGTTTCGCGGTCGGTCGTGCTGGTCATGGTCGTTGAGACGGCGGCGCGGCCGAAAACTCATCACCCGTCGCGGCGGCTCCGAAACGGGTCGGCGGGATACACGCCGAGGATCTTCACCTCGGTCGTGAAGAACGCCAGCTCTTCGAGCGCCCGCGCCAGCGCCGGCTCGTCCGGGTGGCTCTCGACCTCGGCCAGGAACTGGGTCGCGCTGAACATGCCGCCGACCATGTAGCTCTCGAGCTTGGTCATGTTGATGCCGTTCGTCGCGAAGCCACCCAGGGCCTTGTAGAGCGACGCAGGCAGGTTGCGGACGTTGAACACGAAGGTCGTGACGACCGGCGCGCTGCCGGCCGCGGCGCGCACCGGTTCACGGGCGAGGACGACGAACCTCGTGGTGTTGTGGTCCTCATCTTCGACGTCGCGGGCCAGGATGCTGAGCCCGTACGTCTCCGCGGCGAGCGGCGGCGCGATCGCAGACTGGGTGAGATCGCTGGACTCGGCGACCTCGCGGGCGGCGCCGGCGGTGTCGCCCGCGATCACCGGCCGCAGCCCGTAGTGGCGGATCGCCTGACGGCACTGGCCCAGAGCGTGGACGTGGCTGTGGACCGTCTCGATCCTCTCGAGGGAGGCACCGGGCAGCGCCATCAGCGCGAACTGGATCCGGAGGAAGTGCTCGCCGACGATGTGGAGGCCCGAGTCCGGCAGGAAGTGGTGGATGTCGGCGACGCGCCCGGCGATCGAGTTGTCGATCGGGATCATCGCCAGCGCTGCGGCCCCGCCTTGCACGGCCTCGAAGACGTCCTCGAACGACGCGCACGGCAGCGTCTCCCAGCCGGGATAGTGCTGTCGGCAGACGACATCGGAGTTCGCGCCCGGCTCTCCCTGGTAGGCGATGCGGCCCGGGCCGGCGGTGGGGGTGGTGCCCGTCACGGCGCTCATCGTTCCATGCGCCGCGGCTGCCTCGCCAGGGACACCTGGTGGCCAGTTCCGCGGCGGCGCGGTCTCGCGGAACCGATCATCTAGTCTCGGCCGTGCCGATGCTGACCGTCCTGTCGCCTGCCAAGTCGCTCGATTTCGAATCGAAGCTGCCCACGAAGAAGCACTCGCAAGCCCGCCTGCTGGAGGGCGCCGAGGTCCTCGCCGACCAGCTCGCCGAGTTGACCCCCGCCGAAGTGGGCCAGCTCATGGGCATCTCCGACGAGCTCGCCGGCGTCAACGCCGAGCGGTTCCGCGACTTCACGCTGCCCTTCGAGCCGGGCCGCGAGCGCCCGGCGGTGCTCGCCTTCGCGGGCGACGTCTACACGGGTATGGACGCGCGGACCTTCGGCGAGCGCGACTTCACCGAGGCGCAGAAGTCCCTCCGGATCCTGTCTGGCCTGTACGGCCTGCTGCGGCCGCTCGACCTCATCGCGCCGTACCGCCTGGAGATGGGCACGCGGCTGGCGACGCCCGCCGGCGACGGGCTCTACGCCTACTGGCGCGACCGCGTCACCGCGCTGCTCGCCGAGGACCTCGCAGAGTCGCCGGGCCCGCCGGTGCTGCTGAACCTCGCCAGCACCGAGTATTTCGGCGTGGTTGATACCGAAGCGCTTGGCGCGAAGGTCATCTCGCCGCGGTTCCTCGACGCGCCGCAGTCCGATCCGACGCAGCTGAAGGTGATCTCGTTCTCGGCCAAGCGCGCCCGCGGGGCGATAGCCAGCTGGCTGGTGCGCGAGCGCATCCGCAGCCCCCGCAAACTGCCGGAGTTCACGGGGCTCGGCTACGCCTACGACGCCGACCGCTCCACCTCCGCCGAGCCGACGTTCGTGCGCCGCGGCGCGTCCTGAGCCTCCTCGGCGGCTGGCTCGCCGTCGCCGTTGATCAGCTTCTGGGCGACGGGCAGCAGGACCGCCGCTGCCCCGACGGTGCTGGCGACGCCACGCGAGAGCCCCTCAGCGCCATCGAGCACGATGAGCTGCTCGACGTTGTCGTACTGCTTGGCGGCCGCCGCCACGATCTCGGGCAGGCGCTCAGCGATCTGCTGGGCGATGACTGCCTCGGAGTTCGAGGCGAGCGCCTCGTTGCGGGCCTGGATGCCGTCGGCCTCGGCGATCGCCCGGGCCTTGACGGCTGACGCGTGCGCGTCGCCGGTGACCTTGGTCGCTTTCGCCTGCGCCTCTCCGTTGAGCTCCGTGGCCTTCGCTTCAGCTGCCGCAGCGAGCTCGACTTCGCGTGCCCGCGCTTCAGCCGCCTTCACCGCTGCTTCGCGGGCCGCTTGCGCGAGGGTGACCTGCTCGTAGGCGCGGGCGTCGGCAGGCCGGCGGACCTCGGTCTGCAGCCGCTGCTCGGTGAGGTCGGCCTCGAGCTGGGCGGCCGCCGTCTCAGCCTGGATCACCTGCTGGCGGGCGCGGGCTTCAGCCAACGGACCCGCCTGGGCGGCCGACGCGTTCGCCTGCTCAGTCTCGGCGTTGGCCTGGGCTTGCCGGACCGCGGAGTCGCGCGTGGCTTCGGCCATCTTCGCCTGCGCGGCCTGCTCCTTCTCGACGGCGTCACGGAGCCGCTCGGCCTCGGCGATGCGCGCGTTCTTCGCGACCTCGGCCGCCTGCGGGCGCCCCAGGTTCTCGATGTAGCCGGGCTCGTTCTCGTGCGCCGGGTCGGTGATCGACTGCAGCTGGAAGGAGTCGATGTGGAGCCCGAGCTTCTCCATCTCCGACTGGCACGCCTCGAGCACCTGCGACCGCAGCAGCTCCCGGTCGGAGATCAGCTCTTCGACCGTCATCGACCCGACGATCGAGCGCAGCTGGCCGTTGGCGATGTTCTCCACGGCGACCTTCATCTGGTCCTGCTGGCCGAGGAACCGGCGCGAAGCGTTGGCGATCGACGTGAAGTCGTCGGCCACTTTGAACACGACCACGCCGCGGACGACGACGGGCACGGACTGGCGGCTGACGAGCGGCGAGTCTTGCGACGTCGTCCCGCCGACCGGGATCGTCACGGTTTCCAGCGAGAGCTTGCGGACGGTCTGGACGACCGGCAGGACCAGCGTGCCGCGGCCGGAGACGATCTTGAAGTCCATCGACTCCCCGGCGTTGTTGTCGCCGCGGGCCAGGAAGCCCGAGATGATCAGGGCTTCGCTGGGCTCGGCGACCTTGTACATCCACCACGCGACGATCGCGAGGATCGGGAGCGCTGCGGCGGCAAGGATTGGGAGGTACGGAGTCGAGTTCATACTCAGCGTGGTGGGGTTGGGTTTTTAGGCAGTGTGAAGCAGTCGAGGAATTTGACCTCGACGGTGCGCGGGGGGAGATAGGCGGTGATGGTGACCATTCGGCCAGGGTCGATCGGGACGTCGGCGTCCGAGCGCGCGTAGAACTCCTCGGTTCCGCCGCGCACGGGGACGATCACCGCGCCGAGACCGCCGGGCGGGATGCGGTCCGTGACGCGCACCAGCTTGCCGACGACCGCGTGATCGACTCGGTGGAGCCGGGACTTTCGAAGCTGCGCCAGGAGCTCGCCGATGAGCGCCGGGATCTGGTCTTCGAGCCACATGGCTCAGCCGCCCCGGTCAAGGAGCGCAGCGGTTCGCTGCATCCCTGAGGAGGGGAGCGAACACAGAAGCGGCGTGGCGCAAGGGCGGGGCGCTTCGCAGGGCATGGTGCGCCTTTCGGGCAGGAGTAACTGATCTTGCCGACCAGACTTCCCGGCGCACCTGATGGGCATTGTATCCAGATGTTGTGGTCAATTGCAACAGCAATTTGGGTTAAATGGGTGATTTCCAGTGGCCCGGCGTCGGGTTCGGCGCCGCGGCCCGCACTCGGTCGAACGTGTTCCGAAAGAGCGCCGGCGCGCCAGCCGACGTCGGTCTTGTCGTGTCGTGCCGCTCGGCTCCGACCAGTGGCTCACCTGGGCGCAAGGGGCGCCTGGACAGGACCCCGGTGGGACCCCGCCGAAGGAAGGCCAGCCATGAGCAACACCACCTGCCACATGTCGATCTCGCTCGACGGCTTCGCCGCCGGACCAGACCAGAGCCGCGACCATCCGCTTGGAAAGGGCGGGCGGGAGGTCCACCTCTGGCACATCGGCGACGAGCGCGCGACCGCTGCTGACGAGACCGCCGCCGGCTGGCTCATGCGCCCGCGTGGCGCGTACGTCATGGGCCGCAACATGTTCGGCCCGGTCCGCGGCAGCTGGGAGAGCGAGGAGGAGTGGCGCGGCTGGTGGGGGCCGACGCCGCCGTACCACGCGCCGGTCTTCGTCCTCACCAACTACGAGCGCGAACCCGTCGAGATGGACGGCGGCACGACCTTCTACTTCGTCACGGGCGGCTTCGACGCGGCGTACGCCCAGGCGCAGGAGGCCGCGGGCGACCGCGGCATCGACATCGCTGGCGGCGCGTCGACCGTGCGGCAGGCCCTCGCCGCTGGCGTCGTCGACGAGCTCACCCTCGACATCGCCCCGGTCCTGCTCGGCTCTGGCGAGCGGATTTTCGACGGCGTCGAGACCTTCGACATGGAGCCCGTCGAGGTGCTGCACTCGCCGCTCGCGACGCACATCCGGTACGAGCGCGCTCAGCGGTAGCAGGCGCGCGTCTCATAGGGCGGTGGCCGGCGGCGTCGCCGCTAGGCCACTCGCGCGGCGGCGACCGGCGCCCCGGACGGCGCAGCCATCTTCTCGCGGGTGCCCTCTCGGCTGACCATGATCTCGGCGATGTCGCCGGCGCCGTCGACGGTGATCGCCCGGGTGGAGCCAGCGCCGGTCCACATGCCGACGTTGCGGACCGCGCCGTTCTTGTGCGCCGCCCAGATCTGCCACGAGCCGTCGCCAGCCGACGGGAGGTCTTGCAGCACGAGCACGATGCGGTCGCCCTCGCGCATCAGCCGCCCCGAGGCGCCCGCGAGCTGGTCGCTGGTCTTGACCGAGACAAGCTGCGCGCCGCGCGAACTAGCGGCCGTCTCTGCCCGCGCGAGCTGCGAACGGGACTCGTCGAGCGCGCTGCGCGTGTCGAGCAGCAGCACACCGAGGACCGCTGCCGCGAGCGCGAAGCCGCCCGCGAGCGCCGGATAGGCGGGGGAGGGCAGCGACAGGCGGTCGCGCCACCGACGGCGAGGCTGCGCAGCGGCTGCGGCTGGTTTGCGGGCGTCCGCCGCGTCGTGGCCAGCGGCAGCGTCGATGGCGTCGAGCACGCGCGCGCGGACCGCTGGCGGGGGCGCATGCTGCGGCACCGCGTTCGCGAGGTCGAGCGTCGTGCGCTCCAGCTCGCGAAGCTCGGCCGCCAGCGCCGGCTCGCGGACCAGCGCCTCCTCGAGCCGCACGAGCTCGGGGCCTTCCAGCTCTCCGAGCAGGTACGGCACGAGCTGCAGGCGCAGTTCGGCGGGGTCGCGGTCGGGATGTCGGTCGGAGGTCACGGGCGGCTTGGTTCGTCGAGCAGGGTGCGCAGGCGGCGCATCCCCTGGAACATGTACGTCTTCACGGTACCCAGCGGTTTTTGCAGTTCATCGGCGATCTCGCGCTGGGTCATCCCGCCGTGGTGGGCGAGCACGAGCGCGCGGCGCTGCTCGTAGGGCAGCTGGGCCAGCGCGGCGCGGACTTCCGTGGCGAGCTCGCCGAGCTCCACGTCGCGCGCGACGTCGTCGGGCGCGGAGATCGCAAGCGCGTCTGCGTCGGCCTCGGGGTCGATGCCGGTGCGCCCGGCGGCGCGGACCGCCTCGCGGCGCAAGACGTCGAGTACGTGCCGGCGTGTGATTACAAGGATCCAGGTGGACACGGCCGCGCGGTGGCGGTCGTACGTGGCGGCCGCGTTCCAGATCTTCACCCACACGTCCTGGGTGGCGTCCTCGGCTGCCGCCGGCGAGCGCAGCATGCGGAGCGCGATCGAGTACACCAGCCCGGAGAACTCGTCGTAGAGCGCCGCGAACGCGTCGCGGTCGCCCGCCGCGACGAGCTCCAAACAGCGGGATTGTTCTTCGGGGTCACGCACGAGCGCCTGCGGCCTCATGTGAAGCACTACGCGCGGCCCGGCAAAACGGTTTGCCCGGCTTCGGCCAAAACCGCCGGCGCAGGCGTTCGCGTACCGATCCCATGAGTTACCTGTTCCTCGTGGCGTTCGTGGCCGGCGCATTCTCCGTGCTCACGCCTTGCATCCTGCCGGTGTTGCCGGCGCTCGTCGTCGTCTCCGAAGGGCAGGGCCGTGCGCGTGTCGCAGGTGTCGTCACCGGCATCGTCGTCTCGTTCAGCGCCGTCATCCTCTTGCTGACCGCCATCGTCGACGCGCTTGGCATCTCGGCGGGCGCGCTGCGCTACCTGTCGGCCGGCCTGCTGCTGGTGTTCGCGCTCGTCCTCCTCGTGCCGGCCCTCGCGGAGCGGTTCGAGATGGCCTCGCAGGTTGTCGTGCGCCGGGCGCCGGGCCAGGCGCGGGGCAACGGGTTCGCACCCGGCTTCCTCGCCGGCATCACCCTCGGGTTCGTGTGGGCGCCGTGCGCCGGACCGATCCTCGGCGGGATCACGTCGACGATCGCCCGTGAAGGGATCGGCACCGACGCGTTCATCGCCACCGCTGGCTACGGCCTCGGCATGATCATCCCGCTCACCGCCGTCTCGTTCGGCGGCCGGGCGCTGATGCTGCGGATCAGGCGGGTCGCGGCGGGCGGCCGGCGCGTCAACATCGCCATGGGCGTCGTGCTGCTGCTCACGAGCGCGCTGTTCTTCAGCGGCCTCGATACGCGGGTCAACCGCTTTATCGCGAGCACGCTTCCGTTCACGTCGACGCCGGTCGCATCGCTGGAGCGCGGCGGCTTCGACGACAACGCCGATGTGCGCCGGACCCGCGACTGCGGGCAGGCGCAGCGCCTCGCCGGCGACCGCGCGACCGTGGAGGACAACGGCTACCCCGAGGTGGGCCAGCTCTGCGACCTCGGCCCGGCGCCGACGTTCGCAAGCGACCTCGGCCCGTGGCTGAACACGGCCGACGGCAAGCCGCTCACGCCGGCCGATCTGAAAGGCAAGGTCGTGCTCGTCGACTTCTGGACGTACTCCTGCATCAACTGCATCCGCACGCTCCCGTACCTGCGCGGCTGGCACGACCGCTATGCCCGCGAGGGCCTCGTGATCGTCGGGGTCCACACCCCGGAGTTCGCGTTCGAGCGTTCGCTCGACAACGTCCGCAAGGCGACTGGCGATCTCGACGTGCGCTGGCCCGTGGCGCTCGACAACGGCTACCGCACCTGGGACGCGTTCGCGAACCGCTTCTGGCCGGCGAAGTACCTCATCGACCGCGACGGGCGGCTGCGCTCCGTCCACTATGGCGAGGGGGCCTACGACCGCACGGAGTCTCAGATCCGGGAGTTGCTCGGCGTCGACTCCGGCGTCGCGAAGGCCGATGCGCGCGGAGCCGTCGAAGACACGGAGGCGCGCACTCCGGAGACGTATCTCGGCTACGGGCGAGCGGCGCGCTTCGCCGGCCGGGCCGAGGGCGCTCCGGACGTCGGCTCGGGCATCGTGTCGGGTCGGCCGGCGGTCTACCGCGGGCCCGCGGCGGCGCTCGGCGCCGACATGTGGACCTACGCCGGCCAGTGGACCGTTGGCCGCGAGCGCGCCGTCGCAGGCCAGAGCGCGCGGTTGCGGCTGCGCTACCGCGCCAAGGAGGTGTACCTCGTGATGTCGCCGCCCAAGTCTGGAGGTGCGTCGACGGTCGGCGTGCGCGTCGACGGCCGGCCGCGGCGCAGCGTGCAGGTCACGGCGAACCAGCTCTACACGGTGGCCTCCGACGGCCAGCCGGGGACGCGCACCCTTGACCTCTCGGTGCCGAAGGGCGTCGCGGTCTACGCGTTCACCTTCGGCTAGCCCTGCGGGCCCAGGCGGGGGTGACCAGGGCTGCACACCGTGCGCCACCTCCGCCAAAAACCGCTTTCGCCAACCCGGCGTATTGACCACACCAAGCACGGTGCGCGCTGCGCCCACGTGCCCCACCGATTCCCATCGAAAGGGACCGATCGCATGCCCAAGACTCTCGCTACTTCACTGGCCGTCCTCGCAACTGGCGCGGCGCTCTTCGTGTCTGGCTGCGGCGACGACGAGAAGGACACGTCGTCGGCTGGCAGCGGCTCCATGGCGACCGAGACCACTCCGGCCGACAGCATGAGCGGTGACAGCTCGGCGTCGGGCAAGGAGCCGGTCGAGGTCGGCGGGGAGATGATGTACCCCGAGAAGAACGTCGTCGAGAACGCTTCGAACGCCGCGAACCTCACGACGCTCGTGGCCGCCGTCAAGGCAGCCGGCCTCGTCGAGACGCTCTCCGGCGAGGGCCCGTTCACGGTCTTCGCGCCCGACAACGACGCCTTCGCGAAACTGCCGAAGGCGACGCTTGAGAGCCTTCTCAAGCCGGAGAACAAGAAGCAGCTCACCGACATCCTCACGTACCACGTGGTGCCGGGGACCTACGCCGCTGCTGATCTCAAGGACGGCCAGGAGCTTGAGACCGTCAACGGCGAGAAGCTCGCCGTCAGCGTGAAGGACGGCGAGGTGAAGGTCGGCGACGCCACCGTCACCCAGGCTGACGTCTTCCAGAGCAACGGCGTCGCGCACGTGATCGACACGGTGCTCCAGCCGTAAGGCGCGAGCGAGCGACTGACGCGGCGCTCGCGCGGCCGCGCTGGACGGGACGACCCGCCCAGAGGGTGAAGGGGCCTCGGCGATCCGCCGGGGCCCCTTTGTCGTAGGCGGACCTACGAGCCGTACTTCAGCTTCACGTGGCCCGGGGCCGGGAAGGCGGTGAGCTGGCCGGAGCCCAGGAACGCGACCTTGGCCTTGAGGCTGCCCCGGCGCGCGAGCTTGCCACGGGCGACAGCGACGTCGAGCTTGAACACGCATCGGCCTGCGGCGTTCGCGGCAACCGCGGCGTCCTTCGCCGCGACGGTCTTGATCCCGCGCAGGATCGTGATCCGCACGTTGCCGCCACATTGGCCGGCCGCGAACTGGGCGCCCGCTTTGGGTTTGAGCTCGCCGGTGAAGCTGAACTTGTAGGGAGCGGTGCGGTCACGCGCGACGGGAGCGCTCCACGCGATGCTGCCCAGCGACGCCTTGGCGACGGCGGGCGGAGGGGTGGCTCCTGGCTTCGGCTGCTCGATGACGGGTGCCTTCGGCTCGTCGAGCGGGTTCGGCTTCGGGTCGGGCTTGACGGGAGCCGGGGTGTCGCCCCCGAGCTTGACCCCGAAGAGCTGCCAGCTCGTCTCCGCCGTCGAGCGCGGGAACAGCAGGTGGCCGTTCGCTTCGAACGCGCGCTCGACCTGGCCGAGGCCCGCATCGACGCGCGTAGCGGCCGCGAGGGTCGTCTTCGTCGTCCAGAGCGACGACGGGCTGTCGTAGGCCGTGCCGTTGGAGCGGATGAACGTGAGCGCATCGCCGACCACGGAGGCGCCCCGCGCACCGGTCTCTTCGACTCGAGTGCCGGCGGCCGTGCCGTCAGTGCTCGACAGCGCGTTCTTCGCCGGGTCCTTGTCGTACGTGTCGAAGTAGACGCGTCCGCCGAACGGCGTGAGCGGTCCGCCGATGTAGGAGGCCTGAGTGAGCAGCTTTGCGCCGGTCGTCTCGGTCTCATCGAGCCGGTAGAGGCCGGTCGGCGTTCCCAGCTCCGTTCCGGTGTGGGTGAACAGCGTCGATCCGCCGGGGCCGCTCGTGACATTGCCGAACCAGCCGTTGACCACGAGCGACGTCAGCACGGACGTCCCGGCGGGTGTTCCGTCGGTCTTGGCCAGCTGGTTCACAGCGCCCGTCGGGGCGTTGAAGTAGAGCGCGCCGCCGAGCGCGTGCAGTCCGCCGTGCGTCGCGGCGGGCTCGTGCGGGAGCGGCTTGGTGCCGGCGACGGTGCCGTCGGACGTCCAGATCGTGGCGCCGGTGCCGGAGGTCCGAGGCGCGGTGAACGCGATCCCGCCTTTCCAGGCGGTGACCCCGCTGATCTGCGGGCCGGGGCCGTTCACGTTCTCATCGCCGAGGAGCAGCGTCTTGTCGCCGCTCGGGGTGACCTTCCACAAGCCGCTGGCCAAGGGACCGCTCATGGTGAAGTACAGGGCGCCGCCAGCGGCTGTGAGGTCGTTCATGTAGCTGCTGCCACCGAATCGGCTCTTCTTGCCGAGGCTCGCGACGAGCGTCGTGCCGTCTGACGTGCCGTCGCTCCGCCAAAGCTGGGGTTCGAACCAGCCGTCGGTTGCTCCGAAGTACGCGTAGCCGCCGAGGCGCACCGCGGGGCCGATCGATGCGCCGACCGGCTGCGTGTCGAGGTCAAAGGCGAGCTTCGTCCCGGTTGGCGTTCCGTCGGCCTGCCACAGCTCCTCGCCTGTGGGCGCCGTGAACGCGCTGAACAAGACCTTGCCGCCAAGCGCCGCGAACGAGGAGAGGGCCGCGGGATCGAGCTCAGCCGGAACCGTCCCGAACAGCGACGTCCCCTCGGGCGTCCCGTCGGTCCGCCAGATCTCGCCGCCACCGCGCACGGTGTAGAGGCGCCCGCCGGACGCGCGGTCGTTGAAGTTGACGTTGGCCATCGGCGTCTCGCTGCTCGTCTCCGGGTCGGGTCCGATGAGCTGCTTGGTGCCGGCGGGTGTGCCGTCGCTCGCCCAGAGCGCGTTCCGGCTTTCGCCTGAGCGGTGGAACGTGACCTTGCTGCCGAGAGCCCGGAGC
The DNA here is from genome assembly GCA_023404805.1 of Actinomycetes bacterium. Lineage (GTDB taxonomy): Bacteria > Actinomycetota > Thermoleophilia > Solirubrobacterales > Solirubrobacteraceae > JAGIBJ01. The sequence continues at coordinate 19,061 of JAEYAL010000324.1, forward strand.
GTGAGGGCGTTGTCGAGGCGGCTGCCATCAGGCTTCGTGATGCGCGTGATGCCGTCCTCGGTCGCGCGGTAGACGGTGTTCTGGCCGTCGTCGGTCTCCGGGTCGCCGGTGCCTCCAGGGCCGGAACCGATGAAGTACACGGCGTCGGCGGTCGCCGTCAGGGACTGCGCCGAGGTGTACTTCGCGGCGGCTGGCCGGGCGAGGCGCTTGGTCCCGGCGGGTGTGCCGTCGGTGACCCACACGCCCGGCCGCTCGTCAAACGGCCCGGTCGTGAGGCCGCCAGCGACGAACACCTTGTTGCCGAGCGCGGCCAGCCCGTACACGGACACGCCGGGCAGCGCGTCGATCGGATCGTTGGAGCCGGGAGCGCGCTTGAGGAGACTGCCGCCGAACGAGTAGCCCGAGACGCTGTACAGCGAGCCGTCGGTGGTGCCGACGGCGTAGGGGCCGGCCGCGGTGAGGCGCTCGTCGGCGACGACCGTTCCTGCGGTGGTGCCGTCAGAGGTGAACGTCTTCGTCTGGTTCTCGACGGTGCTGCCCTGGAAGACGAGCTTGCCGGCGACCACGCGCAGGAACGAGAGCGGGCTGACGCTGTCGAACACGCGCTGCGTGCCCGCGAGCGTGCCGTCGGTGCGGTACAGCTCCGACGGGTAGACCGACTGGGACGAGTTGTCCCGCTCGGCGACGAAATAGATCGCCCCGTCGAACTCGACGAGATCGCGGACTCCAGCCGTTTGCGTGCTCGCGTTGATCCGCTTGACGAGCGCGGCCTCGGGCGCCGCAGCTGTCGCTGCCGCGGGCGCCATTCCGATCGCGAGGCAGAACAGAGCGAGAAGCGGCGCCGTGAGAAGGCGGGCGCGCGAGCGGGCTGGGGACACAGTGAGCTTCCGGTGGGCGGTCGGCGGAGGTGGGCACAGGGCCCGGAGTCCGCGCCGAGCGGGGGAGACTGCGACGCAGCACGCAGAGTAACGGTGCAACTGGAAGCAGGAAAGTGACAGCACTCCAACGCGACAGTGGCGGCCAGGCCACCACACCAACGATGGCTACCAGGGCAGCTGGCCGTGGCGGTCGGTGAAGGTGCCGGTCGGGCCGTCGGCGCCGATGGTCGCCATCGCGACAATCTGGTCGGTCCCTTCCTGCACGGTCTGCGGGCCGCTGTGGCCATTGAGGTCGGTCGCGGTGTAGCCGGGGTCGACGACGTTGATCCGCACGCCCGGCACCGCCCGCGCGTACTGCGTCGTGAGCATCACGACCGCCGACTTGCTGGGGTTGTAGGTCGCATTGAGCACCGTCGATTCGACGCGCTCGGTGTCGAGGGTCGTCGCGATCGAGCCGAGGCCGCTTGCGACGTTCACGATCACCGGCGCAGCGCTGCGCCGCAGCGCCGGGAGGAACGCGTTCGTCGTCCGCACGATGCCGGCGACGTTCACGTCCATGACGGCGAGCACGTCGGCGCCGGTCGTCGCGTCGATGTCGACGTGCGGGCCGGCGATGCCGGCGTTGTTCACGAGGACGTCGAGGTCGCCGACCGCCTCCGCCGCGGCCGCGACCGACGCGTCGTCGGTGACGTCGAGCTGCACGAACCGCCCGCCGAGCTCGTCGGCTGCGGCCCGGCCGAGGGCCGCGTCGCGGGCTCCGACCCAGACCTCGTGGCCGTCGGCGATCAGCCGCCGCGCGGCCTCGTGCCCTAGTCCCTTGTTGGCTCCGGTGATGAGGATCTTGCTCATGGCTGGATCGTGCGCCGCAGGGGGCCAGTTGTGGAGAGGACTCTCAGGGCGACGATCTCGGCGCCCAGCGCCATCGCGGTCCGCACCCGCCGAGTCAGACTGGGTGGCATGGACGACCTCGCAAGCTGCCTGCGCGCCTGGCGCGACCGCCTCTCGCCGGCCGACGTCGGCCTGCCCGCCGGCGGCTACCGCCGGGCGCCGGGCCTGCGCCGCGAGGAGGTCGCGCAGCTCACCGGGCTCTCCGTCGACTACCTCGCGCGGCTTGAACAAGGACGCGCGACGCACCCCTCGCCGTCGGTGCTCGCGCCACTCGCGCGCACGCTGCGGCTGACCGACCTCGAGCGCGACCACCTCTTCCGCCTGGCCGGCCAGATGCCGCCGTCCACCGGCCAGATCGACCGTCACATCACGCCGAGCGTGCACCGCATCCTCGACCGCCTGCGCGACGTGCCCGTGATCGTGACCGACGAGAGCTGGCAGCTCATCGCGATGAACGAGCTCGGCAACGCGCTCATGGGCTGCTACCGCCACCTGCCCGAGCGCGAGCGCAACACCGCGTGGCGCACCTTCACCGGGATGCCGTCGCGCGTCGTGCTCGACGGCGAAGGCGAGCAGCGCAGGATGCGCGAGGAGATCGTCGCCGACCTCATCCAAGCGGTGGCGCGGCATCCGAACGACGACGGCCTCCGCGAGCTCGTCGCGGACCTGCGCGAGGCGAGCGAAGAGTTCGCGGCGCTCTGGGAGGCCCGCCCGATGCGGCCCCGCACAGCGAGCCGCAAGACGATCGTGCACCCGCAGGTCGGCCCGGTGACCGTCGATTGCGACGTGCTCACCGTCCGCGACAGCGACGTGCGCCTCGTCGTCTACAGCGCGGCGCCGGGCTCGCCGGATGCGCAGGCGCTGGAGCTCCTCGCGGCGATCGGGACGCAGGACCTCACAGCGGGCGGCGTGTAGACCAGGGTCTCGCTGCTGCCCGGGCCGTCGGCCGCCAGCGCGCTGCGTCCCGACGAGCGGCTTCCGAGCTCCTCTGCCCAGAGCTGCCCGCCACCGGCGGCGGCGTCTTCTCAGAACCCGTGAGCGGGCCGCCGGCCGCCGCGGTCCCCCCCCCCCCCCCCGG
>JAEYAL010000050.1 GCA_023404805.1 Actinomycetes bacterium
CTGCACGCCGCGCCCGTATCGGCGGCCCCCGCCGCCGGGTCGGCCGCCTCCGCGTCCTCGACCGCCGCGCCCAGCGCGCCGACGAAGCGGCCGGACCGATGAAGGTCGCCGTCGTCGCCGAGTTCTACCCGCGGGCCCACGACCCAGTGCTCGGCATCTGGGCCCATCGCCAGGCGCTCGCCGCCCGCGACGCCGGCGCCGAGGTCGAAGTCCTCGTGCTCCACCGGCCGGTCCCGTCGGCGAAGGCGATCAAGGCCGGCCCGCGCGCCGCGCTGGCCGAACTGCGCACCTTGCTGCGCCAGCCGAAGTCGACGAGTCTCGACGGCATCCCGATCACGTACGTGCGGTTCATCGCGCCGAACCGCACCAAGAGCTACGGCCTCTGGGGCCGCTACGCCGCCAAGCCGCTCGCCCGGGCGCTCAAGGCGCTGCAGCGCCGCTTCGACTTCGACCTGATCCACGCCCACAACGCCGTGCCGGCCGCCGACGCGATCCGCCGCGCCGGGCTCGACGTGCCGCTGATCACCTCGGTCCACGGCGGCGACGTCTTCCACACGGCGGTCCTGCACCAGCAGTGGGCGGGCGCCGTCTCCGCCGGACTCAACGCGAGCGACCTCGTCCTCGCCAACAGCTCCGGCATCCGCACCGCGTGCCGCCGCCTCACGACCACCCCGGTCGAAGTGCAGCTGCTGGGCGCCGACGTGCCGGACGTCCCGGCGCGGCCGCCGCGCGACCACACGCTGATCACCGTCGCGCACGTCATTCCGCGCAAGCGCCACGCCGACGTGCTCCGCGCGATGTGGGTGCTCCGCCACCGCTGGCCGCGCCTGCGCTACGTCATCGTCGGCGACGGCCCTGAGCGCGTGCACCTGGAGCAGCTGGCCGCCGAGCTCGAGATGGGCGACCGCGTCGACTTCCGCGGCCAGCTCCCGCACGAAGAAGCGCTCGCGGCGATCGACCACGCGACGCTCGCCGTGATGCCGTCGGTCGACGAGGCGTACGGCGTCGCGTACGTCGAGTCGATGGCCCACGGCGTCCCGACGATCGCTGCGCTCGGCGAGCCGGGCCCGCTCGACCTCGCCGACATGGGCAGCGGCATCCAGCTCGCCGCCCCCGGCGACGTGGAGCACCTCTCGCGCGTGATCGACCGCCTGCTGTCCGACCCCGAGCAGCGCGCCCGCCTGGCGAAGCTCGGCAGAAGCGTCATGCGGGAGCGCTGCTCGTGGGAGGTCGTCGGGCGGCAGACGGTCCGCGCCTACGGGCGGGTGATTGCTGCCCGAAGCGCCGGCGCCGCAGAGGCCGAGGCGCCGAGCGCAGCCCCGGAGCACGCCGCGTGACCGACCGCTCCGTGCCGCGTGCCGCGGTCGGGCTGGATCCGGAGTGCGCGGCTCACGCCGAGCCGCCGACCGACCTGCGGTTGAACCCCGACCGGCCCGTCCTGTTCGTGACGACCGAGGTCCCGCCGGACCGCGTCGGCGCGTTCCAGGCCCTGGCCGCCCGCGTGCCCATCGAGCTGGCCCTGTTCGGCGGCGGGCTGCATGCGACGGACGGTGTCGACGACCACGGCGTCCCGGCGCGGCAGGTGACCCAGCGCGAGGTCTACGGCCTGGCCGCCAGCGGCGACTACTCCGCTGTCGTCGCCGGCACCGTCGGCCGCACCGCGCTCCCCGCTGCCTGGCTCGGCTCGCTCCGGGCGCGCGTCCCGTTCATCCTCTGGACGGCGCTGTGGGCCCATCCGCGTTCGCCCGCGCATCTGCCCGGCAGCCTGCTGCTCCGGATCCTCTACCGGCGCGCGGCGGCGGTGGTGACCTACGGCCCGCACGTCTCGGCGTTCGCCCGCGCCCACGGCGCCGCCGAGACGATCGTCGCGCCGCAGGCGGTCGACACCGCGTTCTGGTCGGCCAACGCGCCCGAGGTCGACCGTCCTTCCTCTGGGCCTATAGCCCCACTGTACGGAGGGTCGGCGCCTGCGGTCCCGCCCTCGACCACCGCGGGAGCCGCCAAGCCGGCGCTGCTCTACGTCGGCCGCGACGACCCCGGCAAGGGCGTCGACTGGCTTCTTCGCGCCTGGGACGCGTCGGGCCTGGGCGCAAGCGGCGCCGCGGAGCTCCGCCTCGTGGGCCCCGATCCGTCGCGGGCCGCCGGGCGCGCTGGGGTCACGGCGACGGGTCCGCTGGCGCCCGCTGAGGTGCGCGCGGCGATGGTTGGCGCGGCAGCAGTGGTGGTTCCTTCGGAGCGGACCGGAACTTTCCGCGAGCCGTGGGGTCTAGTGATCAATGAGGCGATGCACGTGGGAACACTCGTGATCGCGTCGACCGAGGTCGGCGCCGTGGCTGGAGGGCTCGCCCGCGACGGGCGGACAGCGCTGGTCGCCAAAGCGGGGGACGTCACACAACTCGCCGCTGCGCTGCGGACCGCCGCCGACCCCGATACCCCGCAGCTGCACGAGATCCGGGACCGCGCGTCGCGCTGCGCGGCCGCCTACACGCACGAGGCCTGGGCGGGAGCCTTCGCGCAGGCGCTGGAGGGTCCGCTAGCGTGCCGTTCATGAGCTGGGAACAGCACGCGCTGCGGCGCGCCGGGCGCTTCGCGCTGGCGGCCGCCGTCTCGCTCGCGCTGGTGGCGCCGCCCGCGAGCGCCGACGGCATGGACCTCTGGTACGAGTGCCGCGCTGGCAACGGCGTCTCGCCGAACCACAGCCAAGAGGACTTCGACGACGCGCTCACCAATCCGCCGGCGGATGGCTCCGAGTATTCCGACTGCGAAGACCAGATCAGAACTGCTCAAGCGCAAATGCAAGCGGGCGGCTCCAACAACAACGGCAACAACAACGGCGGAGGCGCCGGCCCGACCGGTGGAGGAACCGGCGGAGGAGGCACGGCTTCGTCCGCCGTCACCCCGCAGGCGCTGCAGCAGGCCCTCGCCGCTGGCGGTGTCGATCCCGCTGCGCCGCCGCAGGCTGCCGCCAACGCCGCGCCACCCCCGCCGGTCACCGTCGACGGCGAAGAGGTCGATCTCAGCGAAGGACGCCTGCCGTCGCTCGCTGGCGCCCTCAGCCTGCCGCTGCCCTTGGCTGCGTCTGGCGTCGTCGTCTTGATCGCCGCGGCGCTGCCCGTCGCGCGCTACCTCGTCGCCCGCTTCGGTGGTCCGCCGACGGGGACGACGCCCGCCTCGTAGCCTTCGCTCGCGTGTCGGCCACGCTCGAAGACCGTCCCGCCGACGTCGCGGCGCCGCAGCCGCCCGTCACGGACAATGGACCGGTGCGCACCGAAGAAGGACGCGACCTGCGCTACGGCCTGCTGCTCGCCGCGCTGCTCGTCGCCGTCAGCGTCATCGGCGGGCCCGCGCAGGCGTCGGGCCGCGCAGCGCTCGTCAACGTCGTCTCGGTCCTCGTCGGCCTCGCGCTCGTCGCGTTCGCTCGGGCTGAGCTGCGCGGGAAGCCCCAGAAGTCGTTCCCGGGCCAGTGGGCCGTCGCGCTCTTCGGCGTGTTCGTCGCCTACAGCGCGTTCTCGATCACCTGGTCGGTCGAGCCGTCGGCGACGTGGCAGGAGGTCAACCGCCTCCTCAGCTACCTCGCGGTCTTCACCGCTGCGGTCGTCTGCGCCCGGAGCTTCCCGCAGCGCTGGCGGGCCGTCATGTTCGGCCTGGCAGTGGCGTCGGTCGCGATGAGCGCGCTGGCGCTCGCGTCGAAGGTCTCGCCGGAGCTGCTGGCGCCCAACGAACGCTACGCCCGCTTGCGCGAGCCGCTCCAGTACTGGAACGCGGTCGGCCTGATCGCTGCGTTCGGTGTCCCGCTGTGGCTGTACTACGGCACGCGCCGCGTCGGGCGGCCGGTGCTCGACATCCTCGCTGCGCCGGCGCTGACGATCCTCTTCGTCACGCTGATGCTGTCGTACTCGCGCGGCGCGCTGATCGCCGCGATCGTGGCCTCGCTCGTGTGGCTCGCGCTCGCGCCCGCCCGCCTGAAGACGATCGCCACGCTGGTGGTGCCGCTGCTGGGCGCCGCGATCATCGTGCTGTGGGCGTTCGGCCAGAGCGACCTGACCACCGACGATGTCGACCTCCTGATCCGCGAAACCGCTGGCCACCGCTTCGGCGCCGTGATCTTCTCGACCCTCGTCGTCGTCACGCTGCTGTCGCTGCTCACGCAGTTCCTGATCGCGACGCGCGCGCCGACGGGCCACTGGCGCCGGCGGGTCGGGATCGTGCTCCTCGGCGGCGCCCTCCTCGTGCCGATCGCAGGCGTGCTGGCGCTGTCGCAGAGCGAGCGCGGGCTCACCGGGACGATCTCCAACGGCTGGAAGCAGCTGACCGACGCCAACGCGAACCAGGTCAAGGGCAGCGCCCCGGCCAACAGCCCGGACCGGCTGAGCCAGGTCGGCAACCAGCGCAGCATCTACTGGCGCGACGCGCTCAGGATCGCCAAGGCCAACCCGCTGATCGGCACCGGCTCCAACTCGTACGGGACGGCGCGCCTGCGGTACCGGACCGACGCCTTCTACGTCACGCACGCGCACGGCTTCGTCGTGCAGATCGCCGCCGACCTCGGGTTGATCGGCCTGGCGCTGATCGGCGGCGTGCTCGTGGCGTTCTGCGTCGGCGCGGCGCGCACGCTGTCGGGCAGCCGCGGCGACCCGTGGCCGCCGGAGCGCGTCGGCGCCGTCGCGCTGCTGGCCGCCGTCATCGCTTACGGCGTGCACTCCTTCCTGGACTGGACGTGGTCGTTCCCCGCAGCCACCCTGCCTGCCCTGATCGCGGCCGGCTGGCTCGTCGGGCGCGGGCCGATCGCGCGGTCCGCGCCCGCTCCTGAAGCCGCAGAGGCCGCCGATGCGCCGCCGCCGGCCGTCGTGTCGTTCGCCGGCCGCTGGCTGCCGCGTGTGCAGCTCACGGCCTTCGCGCTGCTCGCCGTGTGGAGCATCGTTCAGCCATACCGCGCGTTCAAGAAGACGCAGGAGGCGTACGCGGCGCTTGGCGCGGGCAACGTCGAAGAGGCCCTCAAGCTCGCCGACCGCGCCGTGCAGCTGGACTCCGTCTCGGTCGACACCTACGCCGCGAAGTCGGCCGCCCTCGCTGCCGGTGGCGATATCTCCGGCGCCCGCGCGGCCATCGAGGACGCGATCGCCAAGCAGCCAGAGAACCCCGACGCGTGGACGCGCCTGCTCACCCTCGAGGTCGGCCCGGCCGCCGACGCCGACCGGGCCGTCATCGCGTACCGCGCCGCGCTCTTCCTGGATCCGTACTCGGTGAACCTGCGCCGCATCATCACGATCGCGCTCATCGGGAAGGACGGCGGCGCGCCGGCGCCGGCCGAGGGCACGCCGCCCGCGGAAGCGACGCCCCCGGCCGACTCCGCGCCTCCGGCCACGGATCCGGCCGCGGGC
>JAEYAL010000252.1 GCA_023404805.1 Actinomycetes bacterium
GCGCCGGTCCGCCGCCGACCGGCGCGCCGCACATCCCGCAGAAGCGGTTCCCGCTCGGGATCGTCGCGGTGCAGCTCTGGCAGGGCGTCGTGCTCATTGGTGCGGTCACCGTATCCGGCCCGCCGGCCAACGGCCACCGGGCGCGTGCGTCGCTCGAAACCGGCGGCATCTGCGGGGCACTGCGGCACCGCGGCCCGGCGGCTAGAACGGCAGCGGCTGGGCGTCCGGCGGCGGTTCGGCGCTCTCGCGCCGTGCGGCCCGGACCGACCCGGTGGCCTGAGGCTCTGCAGCCGTCACCAGGGACTGCTCACCAGCCCCAACCGGGACAGGCTCCGCGTCCGCCGTCGCGACCGCAGTCGGCTCCTCGGCGGTGGCGACGGCAGTCCTCTCCGCGGCAGTGGCGACCGCAGTCGGCTCCACAGCCGTCGCGACCGCCGCCGTCTCGGTACCGCGGCCAAAGGCCTCTGGCTCCGGCGGCGCGGTGAACGGCTCACGAGGCAGCGGCGGATCGGTCAGCTCGGACGGATCTGGCGGGTTCCAGGCGGCCGAGTCCTCAAAGGCGCCGAGGGGCACCGCAGCCGCCGGCGGCTCCGCGGCCGCGGGCCGCTCGCCGCCAAGCACGGGCGGGTGGCTTGGCGCATGGTCGTGGGCGAGCGACGGCGCACCGGTGACCGGCGAGGGCGGCGCGCTGGCCGCAGCCTCCTCGGCCGCGTCGGCGAACCACACGGCGCCGCCAAACGCGCGGTCGAAGCCCGACCAGGACGAGCCCGGCTGGCGCTCGTTCTCGAGCCGGTCGATGATGCCGAGCTTGCCGCCGAGGTTGTCCATGGTGTGGACGAGAAACGCCTCACGCGTCTGCGGCGTCACCGGGCTGCCGTGCTCCAGGTGCCCATGGTGGGCCAGGATGATGTGGAGGAACGCCTGCTTGCGCTGCTCGCTCATGCCGGGGATCTGATCGACGACGCGGTGCAGCCGCTCGTAGCCGAGGACGATCTCGCCGCGCAGCTTGCCGTCGTCGGTCAGTTCGACCGTGTCGCCCTCGGTGAAGGCGTAGGCGTCGAGCTTGCCGATGTCGTGCACGAGCGCCGCGCTCACCGCGAGGTCGCGGTCGATGCCAGGGAAGACGCCCGCCGCGCCCGAGACGGCCTCAGCAACGGTGAGGCAGTGCTCCAGCAGGCCGTGGCGGTAGGCCTGGTGCACGCGCTTGGCGGCCGGCGCCACGCGGTAGGCCTCCCAGGTCGCGGTGCCCTCGCCGAGCACCGCCTGCAGGACGGCAGCCATGCCGGGATCCTGGACCGAGGCGATGAGGCTGCGGAGGCGCGCCTCGAGCTCGGGGACCGGGACCGGTGGGCCGAGCCGCAGCTCCGACGGATCGTAGGTGCCGTCGGCAGCCGGCTCGAAGCCGTCGAGGCGCAGCTGCGGACCGAACTTCTCGTGGACCTCGAAGCGGCCGAAGACCCGGAACGGCGCGCCGACGACGAGCAGCGACTCGATCTGGTCGACGTCGTCCCAGACCACCGACGCGAGCGTCCCGGAGCGGTCACAGAACTGCAATTTGAGGAAGTCCTCGCCGTTGTTGCGAGACCGCCGGTCAACGGCCTGCACGAGCAGAACGAGGTCGACCTGGGTCCCGTCTGTCAGCTCCCTGATCGGCACGCCAACGAGCCTAGGGAGGTTGGCGGACGGCGCTGCGCCGCGCCGCAAAACCGCCCGCTGGTTGGGCGCTTCAGCGCCGCCAGGGCATCGGCGGGAGCTTCGACGTGTTGCCCTTGCTGCGGTAGTACTCCATCGCGCGCTCGCCGGTGCGCCGAGCTGCTGCGGCGTTGTCGATCGAGCCGAGGATCGCGCCGAGGCCCGGGATCAGCCGGCCGCCGTAGCGCTTGGCCATGCGGCGGCTCGTGTAGCGGATCAACCGGTTGGTGAAGGTCTGCTCCGGCTTGGAGGTGAGGACCTTGTCGAGCTGGTTGCGCGCCAGCGCCATGGCGAGCCGCTCGCCCTGGCGGTCGAGGCCGGCCTGCGCGTCTTCGATGTTCTCGTAGATGTCGAAGATGACGAGCATCTCTGCCGCGCGGGCCTTGTCGGTCGGGTCGTGGCCGTAGGCAGCGGCGATGAACAGCACCTCGCGCGTGAGGATCCAGATCATCGCGAGGCTGTCGGGCGCGGCGGTGAAGATGCCGCCGAAGCCGAGCGCCGCGCCCTCGACGCGCGCGGTGTTCGCGTGGCGCTTGGTGGCGCTGCGCGCCAGCTGCTCCGGCGAGTACCGCAGCGGACCGCGTGACCGCAGCCACTCCTTGGCCGGCTGGCCGTGGACCTCGACGGCCGCCAGCGCGAGCGTCTCGAGCGCATACGACGGATCGCGGCGCAGTTCGGCGACCAGGCCGGGCGGCAGCGTCGGCAGGGCGGCGGGCAACTCCAGCATGGGTTGATTGTGCCGACTGAAGCAGTGAGTTGGCGCCGAACTAGTCGGCGCCGCCGACCTGTTCTACGCTCCGACCGTGGTCTTCAACCCGCTTGTCCCCAGTCAGCTTGGTGCTGCCGCCGCCAATCTGTACGACGCCACCGTCACCGGCCACCTGGCGGACACCCGGCCGCAGGCCCGCCGGATCATCACGGAGGCCCGCCACCGCACCGTCTACCGGTACCTGGAGACCGTCGAGCCCGACCAGGACCGCCTGCCCGTCCTGCTGATCCCGACGCTGGGCGCGCCGCCGTCGTGCTTCGACCTGCGCCACGGCAACTCGATGGTCGAGCACCTGCTCGGTTCGGGCGTGCCGACGTACATGGTCGACTTCGGCCGCCAGAAGTTCTCCGACCGGGATCTCGCCCTTGAGCGCTGGGTCGAACTGGTCCTGCCGCGCACGATCCGCGAGGTCTCCGCTGACGCGGGCGACCGCCCGGTGCATCTCGTCGGCTGGTCGCTCGGCGGCGTGCTGGCTGCGCTCACGGTCGCCAACGACACCGGCCTGCCGGTCCACACCGTGTCGGTCATCGCCGCGCCGTTCGACCTGCACCGCATGCGCCTGCGCGGCACGCTCGCGTCGCTCTCGGCGCTCACCGACCTCTCTGAAGGCTTCATGCAGTCCGCGCTGACCCGCGTGATGACCAACCCGGTCGCGGCGCCGTTCGTGCGCACCGGCCTGCGGCTCGCCTCGATCCCGCGCGACCTGCGCGTGCCGCTCTCCAAGCTCGCCAACCTCCATGACCGCGATGCGCTCGCCCAGATCGAGGCCACCGATGCGATCAAGGGCGAGCTGCGCACCTACACCGGCCGGTCGATCGGCGAGATCTACGCGCGCTTCATCGCCGTCAACGAGCTCGACCGCCGGCCCGCGGAGCTCCACGGCGAGTTCCTCGACATCGGCGACCTGCGCCAGCCGTTCCTCGCGATCGCCGGCGGCGACGACATCCTCGCCCCCGAGATGGGCGTCCACACCGTCGGCACGCTGCTGCCGCAGTCAGCCGAGGTCCGTCTGCGCACCGCGCCTGGCGGCCATCTCGCCGTCCTCGCTGGCCCGCGTGCCGCCGAGACGACGTGGCGCGAGGTCGACGAGTTCCAGCGCTGGTGGGACATGCGCGCGATCCGCCGCCGCGTCCCCAGCCGCCGCGTCTCGGTGGAAGCCGCCGGCAGCCAGCCGGAGCGGCCCAAGCTGCAAGTGGTCTGAGGGCGCCCCGGCGGCCGCCCGGCGCCGAGGCGTGCGTGGCGCGGCGCGTTATGTCAAGTCGCGCGCACGGCTCCGGAACCACCCTTACCATTTGAGGGTCAACCCGAAGCCGCGCCGCGCGTCGGCTCCTCAGCCGCGCTGCGCGCCGGCCAAGCAGCGGGCGCCAGGCCCGCTAGGTGCGCGCGCCGGCGAGCTGCAGCGCTCGCCGCAGCTCCGCCTCGACCTGGTCGCCCGCGTGGGCCCACGTCCGCGACAGGGCGACCTCGCGGCCGAGCGCCGCACGGCGCTCCCGCTCGGCGGGGTCGTCGAGCAGGGCGATGATGCGGTCGGCCAGCGCGTGCACCTCCGGACGGGCAAAGGCGACCGGGCCGTCCTCGCCGAAGACGCCGACGATGCTCGGGTGGTCGACGTCGACGCACGGCAGGCTGCAGGCGAGCATCTCGCCAGGGATCAGCGAGTAGTTCGTGAGCGACAGGCAGAGGCCGAGGGCGGCTTCGGAGTAGAGGCGGGCGAGCTCGCCGGCGCTGAGCAGGCCAGCGGACTCCGTCGGCACGGCCATCGCGAACGGCTTCTCGGTGCCGAACGCGACGACCCGCGTCGACGGACGCCGGCGCACGACCTCCTCGATCGCGAGCGCGCCGAGCGGGACGCCGCGGCGGGGCGTCTCGTGGCGCGCGTAGAACGCGATGGTGTCGGCGGAGCGGTCGAGCGGCCGCGGGAAGTACACGTCGTGGTCGACGGCGAGATCGAATGTGCCGCACGTGCCGCCGTGCGCCTCGACGATGCCAGCGAGCCACGGGCTGGCCGCGATGCCGTGGAGGCCGAGCCCGTAGGTCGCCTCGGCGAACTCGCGGTCGGCCGACGTCGCATAGAACTCGGGCTCGTGGTCCTGCACGAGGTAGGCGCGCGCCGCGCAGCCGGGGAGCATCAGCGTCGGGTGGACCGTCTGCCAGCCGGTGGCGACGGCGACGTCGGCGCCGAACCAGTCGCCGAAGCCCTTGAAGACCGGCGCCGCCAGCGGGCGGAACGACTCGACGATCGTGCCGCGGAGGACGGCTGCGCCCTCGGGGTTCCAGCCAAGCGGATCGTCGACCCAGATCGTGCAGGTGTGGCCCTTGGCTTCGAGCTGCTCGATCAGGCGGAAGATGGTCATGTGGCCGCCCGAGCCCACGCGGAACGGCGGGATGACGACGGCGACATGCAGCGACTCGCGCCCGGCACGCGCCGCCGCATCGCCGGTCAGCGGGACGGCGCCGCTCGCCGCGAACCGCGAGACGGCGTCGAACGGACCGGGCTTCGCCGGCACCGCAACGGTCGCGACCGGGCCATCGGCCGCTACGGCCGCACCCGCGGCGGGCGCGCTCACGCGGCCTTCCAGCG
>JAEYAL010000181.1 GCA_023404805.1 Actinomycetes bacterium
CGGCGACGCCGGGCGGCTGCGCGGTCGCGATGCCCTCGAGCGCGGCGCCCGATGAGCCCAGGATGGCGAGCTGGTAGATGCGGCGGTACGCGTCCATCAGCGTGATCGGGCGGACCCACGCCTTTCCGCGGCACGTCGGATCGGGGACGCCGGCCGAGCCGCCGACGCTGGCGAGCCAGTCGTTGTAGCCGTCGACGTAGCCGCTCAGGCCCTCGGCCACCTCGGGCCGCGGACCCTGCGGCGGCGCCTGCGCCGCGAGCCGCTCGACGGTGCCGCGGTCGCGGGCGCGCTGGAAGAACAGGTCGCTGCTGAGGTTGGTGACGGTCGTGCCGTTGCCGCCGACCGTGTACTTGCCGCGCGGGCCGAAGAAGCGCGAGCGCTCGCCGCCGGCCGTGACGTAGGTCTCCGCGAGTGTGCAGATGTTGTCGGCCGCGATCGAACGGCCGTAGCCGTAGCCGACGCCGCGGAACGTCTTCGACGTGATGTGCGGGACGCCGTACGCGGTGCGCACCACCGTGACGTCTTCGGGCACTGCGGCGCCGGCGTGCGGCGCGAAGGCCAGACCGCCGATGCTTGCGGCGGTCGCCGTCAGCGCAGCGGTCGTCAGGGCGGCTCGCACCAGTCGGGACATCTGTCCAGAGTACTAAGCCCCGGGCTCCTTGTGTGAGCGCCCGCACGCCCATCCGGCGCTCAAACCGACGCCCGCGCCGAAGGCGACCCCGCACCGCAGACGCGCCGCGCCCCCGCCACAGACGCGAACCAGCAGCACCAGGCCCCGTCGGGCGGACTGGACATTCCGCCCTGATGCCGAACGACCGTCCAGCAACCGACCCCAAACTGGAGTGACCAGTGCCTCGGTCCGATGAGTGGGGCAGCGGCGCAACGACGCAGCGCCGCTTCAAAACCGGGTGGCGAACTTCGCCGAACCGACGTCTCAACGGACGGTCTCGACCCTCAAGGGGTGCCGCCGCGCCTTGCACTCCGCTGCCCACCAGGGAGCTAGGCGCGGCGGCATTGAGTCTCGACCCCGGTGGGAGCGCCCGCGCCGTCGGCCCGGCGGGCGCCACCGCCGCGGTGGGCGCCGCCGACACGCACCAGATGCCCTGGACCAAGACGGCCACTTCGCTGCCGCCGCCATCCAGGGCACCCGGGACGCGGCGCGCGCCGCCACCGCACGCCAAATGCCCTGGACCCAGACGGCCACCTCGCGGCCGCCGCCATCCGGGGCACCGCGGCCGGCGATCTCTGGACATCCATACCGAGAACCAACCGTCCGTCCAGAAACCGGAGCGACCACTGGAGTGACCAGTCTCGCGGCCCGATGGACACCCCACGACGCAATGAAGCGTCGTCCACCCCGCTCCTTCCAGAGGCTCCCGATGAAGACCCGCACCGCTCTGCTGCTCTCACTCTCCTCGCTCGTGGTCGCCGTACCGACGGCGTCGGCTGCACCTGCAGTCCGCCACGTGCCCGCTCCGCACGTCTGCGACGACGGCTCGGCTCCGCAGCGCGGCGGGGTCGGCGAGGACGCCCATTCGCACCAGACCGGCAAGGGCCACACCGTGCACGGCAACGGCTTTGGCTACGGCCACGGCTGCGGCGACACCGACGGTGGCGGCGACGGCGGCGATGGCGGCTCGACCTTCGTCTAGGCCTTAGACCGCAGGGCTCCCGCCCGCCAAGCAGGGAGCCCAGCACCGGGCTGCGGCGCCATCGCGCGCCGCAGCCCAAGCCGCGCGGGCATGTCGGCGTTGGTGACGCCGCATGGGACAGATGCCCGCACGCTCGGCCTGCGCCGTAGTGCCCAGTCAGGTGGGCACTACGGCGCAGTGCGTTTCGGGCGCCACCGGCCCGGCGGCCGACGCGCCCCGTCCGAGTTGGCGCCCCACCCCTGCACATATGCAGACCCCCTCTGCAAACTTGCAGGGGCCGACGCGCCAACGCTGCGTGGGGGCCTCCGCGCGGGCCCCTCCGCGCATCGGGCAAACGCCGAGCGGCCCTGCGCCACCGCCGCGCGCGGCCGACGACGGGTGCATGCAAGTGCGCACACAGCCCGGTCGTTCACAGACAGGCCCGAAACCTTCTGGGAACATTCCCGCTATGTCCAACGCCGCCGGCGCCGCCGGATCCCCCGACGCACCGGCGCTTGGCGCCGCAACGAGCCCCGACGGCCAGCCGCTTCCGCGCCGCGTCGACAAGCCCTGGGGCCACGAGGTCTGGTACGCCCACACCGACCGCTACGCCGGCAAGATCATCGTCGTCGAGCCGGGCCAGC
Organism: Actinomycetes bacterium; assembly: GCA_023404805.1. Taxonomy (GTDB): domain Bacteria; phylum Actinomycetota; class Thermoleophilia; order Solirubrobacterales; family Solirubrobacteraceae; genus JAGIBJ01. The sequence goes on from JAEYAL010000181.1 coordinate 2,276, forward strand.
GGCTCTCGCTCCAGTACCACGAAGCCAAGGACGAAACCTCGTATCTGCTCTCCGGGCGCCTGCGCCTCTGGCAGGGCGAGACGGCCGAGACGCTGACCGAGCGCGAGGTCGGCCCGGGCGAGGCGTGGCGCAACCACACTGGCCTGGTCCACACGATCGAGGCGATCGAGACGGCGACGGTGCTCGAGGTCTCGACGCCCGAGCTCGACGATGTCGTCCGGCTCGAGGACCAGTACGGCCGCAAGGGCACCAGCCAGCCGTAGGCCGCCGGCGCCGCCCGATGACGTCCGCATCGGCCCAACCGGGGCGCTTCCGCAACATCGACACGATCCGGCTGGCGCTGGCGACGTCGGTGGTCTTCTCGCACTCGTTCCTGATCGCCGACCGGTCGGAGGCTGGCGAGCCGCTCGTCCAGCTCTTCGGCAGGGGCAACATCGCCGGGCTCTACGGAGTGTTCGGCTTCTTCATCCTCAGCGGCTTCCTGATCACGAGGAGCTTCGAGCGGCGCACCTCGTCGACGGCCTACCTCACGAGCCGCGTGCTGCGGATCTTCCCGGCGCTCATCGCGGTGTCGCTGTTCTGCGCGTTCGCGATCGGCCCGGTCGTCACGACCCTCGCGCCCGGCGAGTACCTGTCCGACCGCGGCACCTACGCGTTCGTCGTCCGCACATCGGCGCTGATGAACGCGGGCCAGCTCGGACTCCCCGGCGTCGAGTTCAGCGACACCGACATCGGCCACATCCTCATCGGGACATTGTGGACTCTGCTTCCCGAGTTCCTCTGCTACCTCGCGGTGCTCGTCGCGGGCCTGCTCGGGCTGCTCCGCCTGCCGCTGATCCTGCTCGCGATCCCCGTCGGGCTGTGGACGCACACGCACGATCCGCATGCGGTGCGCCAGCTGGGCTACCTCGCCGTCTTCTTCGCGGCGGGCTCGGCGCTCTACTTCATCCACCAGCGCGCGCGGCCAGGGCACCGCACCGTCGCCGCCGCCGCCCTCGCCTTCGCAGCCTGCATCGCGCTCGGGTACCCGCACGAGGGCTTCGCGCTCTTCGGGTCGGTGCTCCTGATCCAGCTCGCCACGACCAGCCGCGTCTCGCTCGGGAACGGCGCCCGCTTCGGCGACCTGTCCTACGGCCTGTACCTCTACGGCTGGCCGGTGCAGCAGACGCTCGAGTGGGCCGCCGGCGGCGCGTTCACCTGGTGGACGCTCTTCCCCGTGTCGCTCGCGATCTCGCTCGGACTCGCGTGGCTCTCGTGGCACCTGGTGGAGAAGCACGCGCTGCGGCTCGCGCGGCGCATGCGCGACCGAGCGCCCGCGGCGCGGCCGCCCGCGGCGGCGGTGAGCTGAGTCAGCGCGGCGGCGGTGACGGCGCGCGGCGCCGTTGCCTAGAACGCAACGCGGCGCGGTGAGCCGACGAGAGCTCGCGGCTGCGAACAGGTCAGCCTCAGCGCGGCGTCAGCCGCGGCGGTTTGCCCGCCGGCGCCGGCACGCGGCGGATCTCGCCGAAGCGGTCTGAGCAGTCGTCGTCGTAGTGCTCGACCCAGGCGTGGGCCGTCGGCCCGTCGGTGAGACGTGGGTGCCGGACGCCGACGACCACGTCGAGCGCGATCCCGGCTGAGGCCCACCAGCGCTGCACCACCAGCGAGCGTTCCAAACAGGAGGCTCGGCCGGCGCGGAGCGCGAAGCGCGCGCCGCGCAGCGTCCCGGGCCGGACGGTCGGCGGTTCGGGGACCACGACGCCGAGCCCGTCTTCGCGCACATCGGCGCGGACCGCGCGCAGGGCGGTCCGCCCCCACCGCAGCCCTTGGGCCGCGCCGAGGAGCCACGGCCCGAGGC
>JAEYAL010000213.1 GCA_023404805.1 Actinomycetes bacterium
TCGCTGCGCAGCAGCGACGCTTCGTCCGAGAGCGCGCTCGCCGCCAGCGCGGCGTCCCGCGCGGCACCGCGCATGGCGGCGTCGTGACCTGCGCGGCCCGGACCTTCGAACGCGATGCTCGGGACCGCTTTTGGCGCGAGCGCGGCCGCCGAGCGCAACTGCGCAGCGAGGTCAGAGAATCTCCCCGCCACCGCCTGCATGGCGCCTGGGTCGCCCTTGGGTCGAGGTTCGATGACGCAGCCTCCTGCTGACGGACAACACACGACACACCATGCGTCGTGAACTGAGCGCACCCTATCCGGTAGGTCCCAGTCCCGCGACTGGCGCCCCGGCGCTCAGCCGGCGACGGACCGGCGGAGCGATCCGTCAGCCCCGCACCGTTTCCAGCGGCCGCAGCGCCACCACCTCGAAGTCGCCGCTGACGGCGCCGATCTCTTCGGGGACGCCTGCGAGGTTGACGTTGAGCGACATCCCTTGCTCGCCATCGACAGGACGGAAGAAGTCGTCGAAGTGGCTGGCTGCGACGATGCGCGGCTGCAGGCGCCGGAGGATGCGGGGCCAGTAGTCGCGGGTGAAGCCGCGGCCGGCGACGCCGGCGAGGAAGAGGTCGACGCCACCGGCGGGGACCTCGTCGTCGATGAGGTTGGCGCTGCCTTGGTGGTAGAGGGTGTAGCCGGCGACTTCGATGTGGACGCCGTAGACGTCGCCGCATTTATAGGCAGACGGGGTCAGTCCATCGAGGTGTTCGCAGGTCAGCTCGCCGGCCGACGGGATAGCGAGACCGAGCACGAGCTTGGAGTGCACGCTCGGGTAGAAGGTGACCGTGAACGGCCCGATCTCGTAGGGCTGGCGGAGGTCGGCTTCGACGGCGCGCTGCTCCTCGCCGTGGATGCGCATGAGCTGCACGAGCGAGCGCGAGCCGTAGGCGGGGGCGTCGTAGCGCGCCGCGATGGCGGGGATGTCGATCGCGTGGTCGAAGTGGGTGTGGCCCGCGATCACGCCGACGACCTCGCCGGCGCGCTCGTCGAGGAGCCGCGCGTAGAGCCCCGGCTCGACGACCGCGCGGCGCTGGCGCAGGGTCGCGACCGCGCCGAGGGGCACGCGCGAGAGGTACGGATCGATGTAGATCGTCTGCCCCTCATAGGTGAGGCGGTAGCCCGCGGTGCCGAGCCACTCGAGCTCAAGGCCAGGGGGCAACCCGAGCCGCGCGCCGGGTTCGGCACTCAGCTCCGCAAGGACCGAGCGGTCGGTCGCCTCGCGGACCTCGCGATTGCGAAGGAACCGCCCGATGCTGGCCAGATACCCGGCGAACTCCCGCGACGTGGGTCGGCTGCCCATCGCTATCCGCCTGCCGCGTAGGCCGTCGACGCCATCGGTTCACCCTAGCCGGGTGATCCGCAGGACCGGGACGCGGCAGACAATCGCGGCATGACTGCTGCCGCCGAGCTCACCCCCGACGCGACCGGACCCGAGCCGCGGGCAATCTCATGGCTCGTGCTGCTGATCGTCGGCATCGTCAGCCTCATCGCCGGCATCGTCGCGCTCGTCTACCCGGACGTGACCCTCGTGATCCTGAGCTGGATCGTCGGCATCTCGCTGATCATCTGGGGCGTCCTCGACCTGGCCCGCGCGGTCGTCTACGAAGAGGACGGCGGCCGCAAGGCGATCACCGGCCTGCTCGGCCTGCTCGCGGTCGTCGCCGGCATCGTGGCCGTGTTCCGCCCCGGCGCCACGACGCTGGCACTGGTCCTGATCCTCGGCTTCTGGTTCATCTGGACCGGCGCCGGCGAGCTGGCACTGGCGTTCTCGTTCACCTGGCACCGCTGGTGGCACGCCGCTCTCGGGCTCTCGAGCTTCGTGTTCGGCATCGTGATCCTGCTCGGCCCGGGCGTCGGCGTGAAGACGCTGGCCTTGCTGATCGGCCTCGGCTTTATCGTGCGCGGACTGCTTGAGATCGGGCTGGCGCTCGCGATCCGCTTCGCCCGGGCGAACTAGCCGTCCGCGCCGGGCTGGTTGGACCCACGCAGCCCACAGACCGAACCGGCTGAGTGGGTCCAACCAGCGGGGGCCGAGCGTTTCGCTGATAGCGGCGCTTTAGCCGTCGCGCCGCGCGTGCGGCGCGAACCCGTCGTGCATGATGCGCGGCACATCGGCCTGGTCGACCGGGTCGGCGGTGAGCGGCAGCGTGTCGGTGCGGTGCGCGCGGAGCCCGTCGAGGATGATCGCGAGCTGGCGGCGCCAGGCGTCCGGGGCGACGTCGCGTGAGGCGTTCTGCAGGAGCGCCACCGACAGGATGATCATCGGGAAGTCGGTGGTCGTGACATCGGCGCGGAGCACGCCCGCCTGCTGGGCCCGCTCGACGATCTGATCGACCACCGGCTTGAGCTGCACACGCGCGCGGTCGAGGCCGCCGCGGCCGTGCGCGTTCGTCAAGACGACCGGGCCAAAGGAGCGGTCGCCACCCTGGATCTCCATGTAGCCCTTCAGCAGCTGCTCGACCGACGCCCACGGATCATCCAGCGCGAGGGCGCGCTTCGCGTTGGCGAGCAGCTCGTCGACGCGGTCCTCGAACAGCGTGTCGAGGAGGTCGTCGCGGCTGGGGAAGCGGCGGTAGACCGTGCCGACACCGACGCCCGCGCGTGCGGCGATGTCGTCGAGCGTGACCGTCGGCCCGCGTTCGGCGAAGAGCCCGCGCGCCGCCTCCAGGATCAGCTGGCGGTTGCGCTCGGCATCGCGGCGCAGCGGCTTGCCGGGAGGATCGGCGGGGGACGTCACGCGCCGGATCTTACGCGGACTGGAGCGGGACTCTCCACTTCAGCGCGCTAAAACGGAGGCGGATACTCCGCTTGTGTGCGCAATTGGCACAGAAAGAGGAGGACTCGCCTCCAGTTCGGTGCTACGGTTGCCGAAACAGAGATCGCGCCTCCACTTTGAGCCGTGCCCTCCACTTCGAAGGAAACCCGCCCAAGGAACTCGTCATGCCCGCTGCTGCAGAACACCCAAACCACGCCCGCCGCTGGCAGATCCTCGGCGTCATCGGACTCGCCCAGCTGATGGTCGTGCTCGACGCGACCATCGTGAACATCGCGCTCCCGAGCGCCCAAGAAGCCCTCGGCTTCAGCAACGACAACCGCCAGTGGATCGTCACGGCCTACGCCCTCGCGTTCGGCAGCCTGCTGCTGCTCGGCGGCAAGATCGGCGACATCTTGGGACGCAAGCGCGTCTTCATCACCGGCCTGATCGGCTTCGCCGCAGCGTCAGCGCTCGGCGGCGCGGCGCAGAGCTTCGAGATGCTCGTGGCGTCGCGAGCGCTGCAAGGCGCGTTCGGCGCCCTGCTCGCCCCGGCAGCGCTGTCGCTGCTCACGACCACCTTCACCGACCCAGCCGAGCGCTCCAAGGCGTTCGGCATCTTCGGGGCGATCGCCGGCGGCGGCGGCGCGGTCGGCCTGCTGCTCGGCGGCGTGCTCACCGAGTACCTCTCGTGGCGCTGGTGCCTCTACGTGAACCTCGCCTTCGCAGGCGTCGCCGCGGCCGGGGCAGCGCGGCTGCTGTCCGGCGAACGCCTTGCGGGTCCGCGACCGGTGCTCGACCTGCCTGGCACCGTCGCCGCGTCGACCGGCCTGTTCCTGCTCGTGTTCGGCTTCTCGCGCGCGGAGACCGACGGCTGGGGCGCGACGCTCACCGTCGCCTCGCTCGTCGGCGCTGCCATCGCGCTCGCGGTGTTCGTGCAGATCCAGCGCACGTCGGAGCACCCGCTGCTGCCGCTCTCGATCGTCCTCGACCGGGCCCGGGGCGGCTCGTTCCTCGCGGTCGGCCTGAGCGGTGCCGGGATGTTCGCCGTCTTCCTGTTCCTCACGTACTACCTGCAGCAGACCCTCGGGATGAGCCCGGTCGAAACCGGCCTGGCGTTCCTGCCGATGGTCGCGTGCCTCGTGGTGACGGCCGCGGTGGCGACCACGCGCCTGCTGCCAAAGGTCGGACCGAAGCCGCTCGTCACGCTCGGGATGCTGCTCGGCGCCGGCGCGATGCTCGCGCTGTCGACGCTGGCCGTCGACTCGTCGTACGCCGCGCACGTCCTCCCCGCGCTGCTCGTGATGGGCACCGGGATGGCGCTGATCATCGCGCCATCGATGCAGACCGCGACGCTCGGCGTCGACCCGCGCAACGCCGGCGTCGCCTCGGCGACGGTGAACACCAGCCAACAGGTCGGCGGCTCGATCGGGACCGCGCTGCTCAGCACGCTGGCGGCCTCGGCCGTGACCAGCTCGCTGGCCGGGAAGGCCCCGACGCCGGACGTCATGGCGATCGCCGCCGTCGACGGCTACACCACCGCGTTCTCGTGGGCGGCGGGCATCTTCCTGTTCGGCGCCGTCGTGTGCGGAGCGCTGCTGCCGAGCGGCGCGCCGCGGCACTCCGAGGCCGGCGCAGGCGCGCCGGCGATGGCCCACTAAGGGCGCCACTCGCGCGCTGCGGCGGTCAAGGCG
>JAEYAL010000255.1 GCA_023404805.1 Actinomycetes bacterium
GGACACCCTTACCGGTCGGGCTCGCAAGCTCGCACTCCCTGCGGTCGCAACGGTCCGCACGAGAGCACCCCGCCCCCGCGCTCGTCGATGCGGAGTTCCGGCCGTCTGGTCCGCGCTGGTCGCGTGAACCTGGGGGCTGCGCCCCGGCCGTCTTCTCCTTGACCCTGCGGGCAATGGCGGGCCCACGCGAGAGGGTTGGCGCGCCGCCAGCGCCCACCCCCGCGGCGGTCAGGCGTAGGGGTTCGGCGCCAGCCCCGGGCTGACGGTCTCCGCGGCGCTGGCTTCTTCGTCGGTCGGGATCTTGGATTCCCAGGGCCACCAGATCCTTCTGCCCACATCCAGCGACAGCGCTGGAGCCAAGATCGAGCGGACGATGAAGGTGTCCAAGAGGACGCCGATCGCGATGGCGGTGCCCGTTTCGACGAGGAAGACGACCGGCGTCGAGGCGAGGACGAGGAAGGTGCCCGCGAGGACGATGCCGGCGGCGGTGATGACGCCGCCGGTGGCGCCCAGGCCGCGCAGGATGCCTTCTCTGGTGCCGTGTTTGAGGGCCTCTTCGCGGATTCTCGACGCGAGGAAGATGTTGTAGTCGATCCCCAGCGCGACGAGGAACACGAACGCGAAGAGGATGATCGAGCGGTCGGCGCCGGCGAAGCCGAACACCTCCTGCCACAGCAGCGCGGAGAGGCCGAGGGCGGCTGCGAACGAGACCACGACGGTGACGATCAAGATCGCGGGCAGCACGATCGCGCGCAACAGCGCGATCAGGATGATCAGCACGACGCCGAGGACGATCGGGATGATCAGCTTCAGGTCGCGGGCGTTCGCCTTGGCGAGGTCGTAGTTGATCGCGGTATCGCCACCGACGAGCACGCTGTCGCCGCCAGCCTTCTTCGCGGTCTGGCGCATCGGCGTGATCGCGTCCTGCGCTTCGATGCTGAACGGATCGGTGGTCAGCGTCGCCTCGACCAGGGTGCCGCCTTCGCCCTTGGCGACGATCACGGCCTTCTCGACCTCGTCGCTGGCCGTCAAGGCGTCAGCGACCGTCTGGGCGTTCACGCCGTCCGGGACGATCACCTGCGCGGGCGCGCTCGTGCCGCCGGGGTACGACTTGGCGAGCAGCTCGCCGCCCTCGACCGACTCGACCTCGCCGATGAACGTGTCGTTCTGCGAGAGGTTCGGGTTGAACGTCGCAAGGCCGCCGGCGCAGATCAGCAGCAGGATGCCGGTGATCACCCACGTGCGGCGGGGGTGCACCGCCACGCGCTCACCGACACGCCGCCAAAAGCCGTGGGTCGCGTCGGCGCCCTGGCTGCCGGGCTGCGGCGTCTTGGGCCAGAACACGCCGCGCGGCACCACGGCGAAGATCGCGGGGAGCAGCGTCAGCATCGACAACATCGCCACGGCGACCCCGATCGCCCCGAGCGGACCGAGGCCCGCCGTGCCCTCGACGGACGCCACCGTGAGCGTCAGCAGGCCCGCGACGACCGTCAGACCCGACGCGAACACCGCGGGGCCGGCGGACAGCATCGCCAGCCGCAGCGCGTCGTGGCGGTTCTCGTGGTGCCGGAGCTCCTCGCGGTATCTGGAGACGACCAGCAGCGCGTAGTCGGTGCCGGCGCCGAGCACGAGGATCGACATGATCGCCGACGACTGGCCGGTGACGGTGACGCCGATGTCGGTCGTCAGCGCTGCGACGCCACGCGACACCGACTCCGCGAACAGCACGGCGGCGAGCGGCAGCCAGAGCAGGATCGGGCTGCGGTAGATGAGGATCAGCAGCACGATCACCAGGGTCACGGCGCCGATCAGCAGGTTGGCGTTGAGGTCGCCGAACACCTTGATCGCGTCGTACGAGAACCCAGCTCCGCCGGTGACCTTCATCGTCAGGCCGTCTTCGCGCAGCGGCAGCAGGCCGGAGCGCAGGGCGTCGATGCCGTCGAGCAGCCGCTCCGAATCCTCGGTCACCTCGATCGCGCCGAGCACCAGCACCGACGTGCCGTCCTTCGACGGCTCGCCGAGCGTCAGCCACTCGCCCTTCGGGGTCTGCTGCACGTCGGCGAGCGTGACCTCGCGGGTCTTCTTCGTGTCCGGGTCGGTGACCTTGATGGGGTCGTCCTTGCCAGTGGCGTTGAACGCCTTCAGCTGCGCCTTGACGGCAGCCAGGTCTTTCGGGGTGAGGCCGGAATCGCGCCGCACGACCGCGACGAGCGGCACGTTGTCGGACTTGATGATCTTGCTGACGGCCTCGTACGCCTTCGTCGACTCGGCGTCCGCGGGCAGGTAGTTGCGGGCCTCGTTCGTCTCGGCGTCAGCGAGCTTGCCGGGCAGATCGAAGGCGAAGGTCGCGAAGAACGCGGCGACCCACAGCCCGATCACGATGAAGCGCGCGGCGGGTCCGGTGACCCACGCGAAGCCCGTGGCGGGGACTGACGCGGCGCGGATCGAGCCGCGGCGCGGCCGGTTGCGGTCGCGCGGGCGCGGATCCGGCGCCGCTCCGAAGTCGGGGGCGCTGTCTTGATCGGGCATGTACGAGCTTCCTGAGGGCTGGCCGTCCGAGTGCTTCGACCACCTTACGAGTGGCACCCCGCGAACGGACCAGGCGGCGGCGCGACGGTGGGGTGCACGCCCCTCAGAGCCGCGTCAGGTTGCCGCTGCGTGCTCGCCGATCGCGGTGAGGAGCTGGCCGAAGCTGCCCGGTGCCTGGCCTGCGATCGAAGCGCCGAGCCGCAGCACCCCCTCGGCGGCCGCGAGGTAGCCGCTGTCGCCCGTGATCGCATGGAGCCGCAGCAGCGCCAGCGCGGCCGACGCCTGCCCCGACGGCACGGGGTTGTCGTCAAGCTCCTTGCGGCGGGCGATGAGCTGCTCGTGGCCAGCCGGCGTCGTGAAGAAGCCGCCGCGCTCAGGGTCCGCGAAGTCGCGCAGGACTACCGCGGCGAGGTCGACGGCGGCGTCGAGCCAGTGCACGTCGTCCGTGGCTTCATGGAGCGCGACGAGCGCCTCAAGCAGGTGCGCATGGTCTTCCAGGACGCCCGCGGGGATTTGCGCGCGGTCGTCCTCAGGCCGGGGCAGGAGCCGCAGCACGCGGCCATCCTCAGCGCGCGCCTGCCTGAGGATCAGCTCCGCGCAGCGCCCGGCCGCAGCGAGGTGGTCGGCCCGGCCGAGGTGGGTGCCGCTCGCCGTCAGCCCGAGGACTGCCAGGGCGTTCCAGCTCACGATGCGCTTGTCGTCGCGGGCTGGGCGTTCGCGGGTGCCGCGAGATTCGCGGAGCGCGCTCAGGATCCGGTCGCGCGTCTCCGGCTCGGGTTCGAAGCCACGCTCCTCCAGCACCGAGGCGCCGCCCTCGACGTTGCCTGCTTCGGTCACGCCGAACCACTCGACCGCGAGGTCGGCATCGGCTTCGCCGAGCGCCTCGCGCAGCCCCTGCGGCGTCCACACGTAGTACGCGCCTTCGACACCGCCGGAGTCGGCGGCCAGCGCGCTGGCGAATCCGCCATCGGCGTCGGCGAGATCGGCGAGGATCCAGTCGAGGGTGCGCTCCGCGACCCGGCGCAGCGACGCATCGCCGGTGAGCGCGGCGGCTTCGGCGTAGCGCGCCGCGAGCAGCGCGTTGTCGTAGAGCATCTTCTCGAAGTGGGGCACCGTCCACGTGCGGTCGACGGCATAGCGCGCAAAGCCGCCGCCGACGTGGTCGAAGATGCCGCCCGATGCCATCGACGTGAGCGTGTACCGCGCCATCGAACGGGCGCTCGCGGCAGGGCCGCCCGGCTCGGCCGCGCCCGGGCCGGCCGCGCGCTGCAGCAGAAAGCGGAGCAGCGCCGACGGCGGGAACTTCGGCGCGCCGCCGAACCCGCCGTTCACGCTGTCGAACGACGTGGCGAGCTCGCGGACCGCGTCGTCGAGGAACGCCGCGCCTGGCACCTCGTCGGCGGGCGTGAGATGCGCCGCGCCGCCGAGCGCGGCGCTGAGCTGGGTGCCGGTCTCCTCGATCTCTTCCCGCCGCTCGCGCCACGCCTCCGCGAGCGCCTCGAGGAGCTGCGCCCAGGCCGGCAGGCCCTGGGCCGCCGCGGGCGGGAAGTACGTCCCGGCGTAGAACGGGCGGCCGTCCGGGGTGGCGAAGACATGCAGGGGCCAACCCGCCTGGCCGGTGAGCGTCTGGCAGGCGTCGAGGTAGAGCGCGTCGAGGTCCGGGCGCTCCTCCCGGTCGACCTTGATGCAGACGAAGTGCTCGTTCATCAGCGCCGCGGTCGCCTCGTCCTCGAAGGACTCGTGCGCCATCGCGTGGCACCAGTGGCAGGCGGAGTAGCCGATCGAGATCAGCAGCGGCTTGTCGGCGGCGGCGGCCTCGTCGAGCGCGGCCTGCGACCACGGCCGCCAGTCGACGGGGTTCTCCGCGTGCTGGCGCAGGTACGGGGAAGACGAGGCGGCGAGCGCGTTGGCCATCGCGGCGGAGGCTAGCCACGCCGGCCGGGCGGCGCGGCGACGCCGCGCACGCCATCTGTGGCCAGTGTCGCGGTGGCCCCGCTCAGCGCCGGTGCTAGATTCATGTACGACCGTACAAGTTACTGAGGAGCGGACCGCCATGGCCATGCTCGCCATCGTCATCGCCGGCCTGTTCGAGGTGGGGTTCGCCCTCTGCCTCAAGGCCTCCAACAACTTCACGGAAGCCGTGCCGACGGTCGGCTTCGTCGCCTTCGCGGCCGTGAGCCTCGCCCTGCTCAGCTGGGCGCTCAAGGACGTCCCGATCGGGACCGCCTACGCGGTGTGGTCGGGCATCGGCGCGGTCGGCACGGCGATCCTCGGCATGGCGCTCCTTGGCGATCCGGTGAGCGGGCCCCGTATGATCGGCATCGCTTTGATCGTGGGCGGTGTCATCGTGCTCAACCTGTTCAGCGGGGCCGCGCACGCGTGACGGAGCCTGAGCCCGCCGCACCCTCGCCGCGGGCCGTCCGTGCCCGCGGGATCGAGCGCCGCGCGCAGATCGTTGACGCGGCCGCCGCGTTCGCCCTGCAGCACGGCATCGCCGCGCTGTCTCACCGCCAGGTCGCCGCTGCCGCGCAGGTGCCGCTCGGGTCAACGACGTACTACTTCGGGTCGCTCGACGAACTGCGCGCGGCGGCGGTCGAGCGGATGCTCGTCGGCGACGCCGAGCGCCGGCGGCTGGCGCTCGGGGAGCAGCTCCCGGCCGACGTGAGCGCCCCCGACCTGGCGTGGAGGCTGATCGACGTCGTCGTCGGCCTGCCGCGCCTCGACGACCCGATCCAGGTCGCGTTGCTGTACGAGCGCCTCGCCGAGGCCGTCCGGTCGCCGGAGCTCGCTGAGGTGCTGAAGGGCGCATCCGGCGAGCTGCTGGCCGACGTCGCCCAGCTGCTCTCTGGCACGCCGTGGGCAGGCGCCGATCCACAGGCCATCCTGGCGCTGATCGACGGCCGCGCGATCGGCTGGCTCACCCTTGGCGATACCCGCCAGCACGTGTTCGTCGACGGCATCGCGGCCGACCTCGAGCGCCACCGGCGATAGGTTCACCCCATGCCTGACCGCGCTGCCATCCAGACCTCCGACGCCCCGGCGGCGATCGGCCCGTACGTGCAGGCGATCCGTGCTGGCGACCTGCTCTTCTGCTCGGGCCAGATCCCGCTCGACCCGGCCACCGGGGAGCTGGTCGGTGGCGACGCAGCCGCGCAGGCGCAGCGTTGCCTCACGAGCCTGCAGGCCGTCGCCGCCGAAGCAGGCGGCGACCTCAAGGACGCCGTGAAATGCACGATCTACCTCACGGACCTGGCCGACTTCGCCGCCGTCAACGCGGTCTACGAGACCTTCGTCGGCGACCCGGCCCCGGCCCGCGTGACCGTGCAGGTCGCCGCGCTGCCGAAGGGCGCCGATGTCGAGATCGACGCGATCGTCGCCCTCGCGTAGCTGAGGCTGCAGGCTCCCCGACCCGCCGACGGCGTTCCAGCCATGCCCGCCACCTCTCCTGACCTGACGCCGATCGCGACCCAGGCGCGCGCCGCGCGTGAGGACCTCGCGCAGGCGGCCGTCGAGCGGGTCACGGCCGAGCTGACCCTCGACCACGCGACGCGCCGCAACCTCGAGGTCGGGACGCTGGCCGCGGTCGACGCGGTGCTCGTCCTGCTCGACGACGCCGACCACGAGCTCGACGTCTCGCTGTTCGCGGCGCACGGCGGGGCCCACTGCGCGGCCGGGCGCCCGGTCACGGAGCTGCTCGCGCTCTACCGCCTCAGCGGCATGGCGATGTGGGAGCACCTCGGCACGCTGCCCGGCTCAGACGCGCTCTCCGGCGCTCAGGCTCTCGCGCTCGGCGGCCGCCTGCTGCGGCTCGTCGACCTGCTCTCCACGGCGGCCGTCGACGGCTTCCTCGAGGCCGGCGCCGACCTGCGC
>JAEYAL010000240.1 GCA_023404805.1 Actinomycetes bacterium
GCCCGCGCCCAGCTCTCGCTTGGTCTGCGGGCCGAGCTCGGCGAACACGACGGAGCGGCCGGCCGACGGCACGTAGGAGTACGCGATCGTGCGGTCGTGGCCGCGGCCCGAGACTTCAGCCTCGACGGCCGCGGCCGGGGTGGCGTCGGCGCGGTCGATAGCCTCGAGCGGCACGGAGCCGGGCAGCGGCTCGATCCGCCACTCGCCCTGCGCCGGAGCGCCGACCAGGATCGAGACCTCGCCGGCCTCCTCGTCGCCCATGACCATGTGCGATTTCGGGTCGTAGCCCTGGCCGTCGGGCACGTCCGTGCTGATGCGCTTGCCGTCCGGGCCGACGAGCACGAACTTCGGCATGCCGCCGACCCCCTTCACGCGGATCACGAGCGCCTTCTGGCGCGGCCCGACCTGGATGGTCTGGACCGGCGACTGCAGCCGCCTGCCCGATGCGTCGAAGCGCTGGGCGATCGCGCGGCGCGCACGCCACGGGCCGATGTCGCAGGAGCCGCCCATCAGCTTCGGGCTGCTCTTCCACTTCATGCCGACGCCGCCGCGGACGGTGCCGAAGATCGTGTCGACCTCGGCGCAGCCCGCGACGCCGACGCTCGACACGAGCGCCTCGCCGTTGACGCAGCCGATGATCTTGACGCAGATCTCGATCTTGCCCTCGACGTTGAACCGCTTGGTCCCCGTCGTCTCGACCCAGCCGTCGACGCGGCCCTTGACCTTGGCGACCTTGAAGTCGAACCCGGCCTTGAACCAGAAGTCGAGGCTGCCGGAGCTCTTGTAGGTGACCTCGCCGGACGCGGCTTCGTAGCCGAAGATGTCGAGCGAGCCGCCGGCCTTGATGACCCACGGCGTCGTGGCGGTCTTGTCGGTGTACTCCATGTAGCCGTTGAGCTGCACCGCCGATTTGCCCGCGACGACCGGCCCGAGCGCCACGCCGACTTCGCCCTTGATCTTGAACGGCGGCGGCTGCACGCAGACGCCGATGGCGACGCGGTTGAGGAAGACGCCAGGCGCCAGCGGCACGGCCGTGCCGAGGTTGTCGGCGTAGGCGCCGCCGTGGCTGAACTTGCCGTCGGCGGTGCCGCCCCAGACGCCGAGCTCGGTCTTGGAAGCCGTCGGCAGGATGATCGCGATCGACCCGTCCCAGCGGTCGGTGTCCGAATCCGACTTGCACTCGATGAACGGCGGCTGCTCGGACCCGCCGTTGCCGATGCGCGGCGCCTCGCAGCCGGCGACGAAGGTCGAGCCAGCTTTGAGGTAGCTCAGGCACAGCGACTTGACCTGCATCGCGCCCAGGTAGACGTTGCCGACCTGGATCTTGAGGCCGTCGATGTCGACGCCCTTCGACGGGCTGACGCGGATGCCGACGTCGCCGGTGACGCCGCCCGCGTTGCCCGCGGGGCCGGTCTTGAAGATCGACGGCAGCGAGATGCTCACCGCGATGACGGCATGGCGTTCGTCGGTGCCGTTCCGCCAGCCCAGGCGCAGGGCCGCTTTGCCGGCGACCTGCATCCCGAAGAGCTTGCCGCCCGGCGAGAACGAGACCGCTTCCTTCTCCTCGCCCTGCTTGCCCGCGGGCAGCTTCATGGAGAGGTCCTTGTTGAGGAGCTCGATGCCCGCGACGGTGAGCTTGATGTTCTTGACCGTCAGCTGGCCGTCGTTCTGGCCGACCGGCGCCTTGATGACGGCCTTTGAGCCGTCCGGGACCGGGATCGGGAAGCCGTTGAGGGTGAAGCCCTTCTCCGACTCGTAGACGGGTTCGTCATCGCTGCCGGAGCCCTGCAGGCATTCGCCGTGCAGCTCGATCAGGCCGAAGCGCACGTCCTGCTCGCAGGCCACGATGCGGAAGCTCCGCTTGGCCGGCGAGGCATCGGCGTTGCCGGCGCGGTCGATCGCGCGGACCTCGATCGCGTGGTTGCCGCCGTTGAGCTTCGGCGTCGTGTACGACTCCAGGCCGCACGGCACCCATGGCACGAGCTCGACGTTCTGCTTGGTCTTCGGGTCGATGCGGCACTCAAAGCGCACGCCGGCCTCGGTGCCGCGGTAGGCCACGGTGGGCGTGCGCGAGTCCGACTCGCCGCCCTCGGGCGGGCCTGCCGTGATCTCGGTGTCCGGCGCGGTCTGGTCGAGGGTGAACGCGCGAGCCGCGGGCGTCGGATCGACCTTGCCGACCGGCGACACGGCGCGGACCTGGAGCTCGTAGGCGCCGTCGCGCAGCGCCGGCAGCGTGAGCGGCGAGGAGCAGCCGGCGAAGTTCGGCAGCGGCGAGCCGTCGCCGACGAGCCGGCATGCGAACGTCGCACCGGTCACCTCGGTGCCGAACGCGAAGCTCGGCGTCGGGTCGTTCGTCAGGCCCGTCGGGCCGCCGTCGATCGTGGTGTCGACGCCCGAGGTGTCGACGGTGACCTTGCGCGTCGCCGGCGTCGGGTCGATATTGCCCGCCTCGTCGATCGCGCGGATCTTGAGCGTGTGCTCGCCGTCCGCGAGGGTCACGGTCCACGGCGAGACGCACGCGTCCCAGGCCGCGTCGTCGATCGCGCACTCGTAGCGCACGCCGGTTTCGTCGGCGCTGAAGGTGTAGGTCGCGGTCGGCACCTTCAGCTCGCCGGACGGCCCTTGCAGGGTCGCGTTCGGCGCGTCGTCGGCGAGGGCCGCGGGCGCTGCGGAGCCTGCGAGCGCCAGGGCGGCGAGCGAGGCCAGCAGGCCCGTGGTGAATCGGCGTGTCATGTGGGTGTGGCGGGGTCGGGTGGTGGTGGAACTGGTGGAGCGGCGCGTGGTCATCGGTGGCTCCGGGAGGTAGACGTGCGGGGCAGCGGCTTGGCGTAGGCCGTGCGGGCGCGGCCGGCGGAGTTGTCGGCGCGCAGGCCGACGACGCGGGCGGTGAGCCCGAGCGAGCGCCCCAGGCCGGTCACGGTCAGCGAGCGGTCGCGGGCGCCGCGGACGAAGAACAGCGCGCGGCCGTCCGACGTCTCGACGCGGATGCCGTAACGCGCGGCACGGGCGGCAGCGGTCCAGCGGACGGTGAGCGTGGTGCCGGTGCGGCGCAGCGTCACCGCCGCGGGACGCGCGGGCGCCGGCGGACCGGGCGCCTCGTACGACGCGACGACGATGCGGTCGCGCGGGACGCCGTCCTGCTCGACGAGCGCCTCGATCGTGCGTCGGCCAGCCGGGCCCACCGCAGGGGTGAACGTGATCGTGTCCCGCCCGTCGACGGTGCCGAGCGCCTTCGCGACGCCGGTGCCGCGCTCGGTCAGCGTGATCCTCTGGCCGTCGTTGCGCGACGCGCGGACCCTCACGGTGCGCTGGCCGCGGGCTGCGCGGACGACAGAGCCGGTGACCGTCGCCGGAGCCAGCAGCGGCGCGACGCTGATGTCGGCGACCTGCGCCGCTTGAGCGCCGGCGGCGGCGATGGCCGTCCACGTGCCGCTCTGCGGCGCGCGCAGCGCCACGTATGTGGTCTGCGTCGCGACGTTGACGAACGCCGTCGAGCGGGCCGTCGTGGCAACACCCTGCGGGTCGGCGGGCGTCGGGACGCGCTGGCCGCGGGGACCATTGAGCGTCACGTGCGGGGCGCCGGCGTTGCCGCGGACCGCGATCAGCACGCCACGCGAGCCAGCCGGGATCTTGAAGCTGCGGCCGTGCGAGGCAGCGGCACGGCGGGCAGGCGTGCCCGCGCCTTCTGGCTCTTCCCCGTCGGCAGGCGGTTCGACCTCGCGGGCGACCTTGAACTTGCCGACGTCGCAGGAGCTGCCGAAGAACTCGAGCGACTCGTCCCACTTCTTGCCGGCGCCGACGCGGCCGATCTTCTTGTCGCCGACCTTCAGCTCGCCGCAGACGGCGAAGCCGATGTTGGAGACGACGCCCTCGACGCCCGCGCAGACGTCGGGGATCGGCACGCTCGGCGCCGGGTCGATCTTGAAGGAGCCGTTGAAGCACCCCTTGGCCGCGAGGCTGACGCTGTAGCGCGAGCCCTCGACGAAGCCGTCGGCCTTCGCTTCGACGTTCACGCTGGCATCCAGCGACGCCGGCCCAGCGGACCCCTTGAGCGGGACGGTGAACTTCACGCCGCCGCCGAAGTCGACGGCGCCGTTGCCGCTGACCTGCAGGAACAGGTCGTTGAAGGTGATCGGGATGTCGCCGTCGATCTTGGCCTCAGCGGCCTCGGCGCGGATCGTCCACGGCTTCTTCCCGTCCGGTCCCGTGTAGATCAGGCCGGCGTCGGGGATCGTGAGGCGTGGCTTGCCGCCTTTGCCAGGCAGCGCGGTCAGGCCCGCGCGGCCGCTCAGCTTCACTGGCGGCCCGGCGCAAAGCGACACCGACAGCTTCGTGACACGCACGCCGGCGCCGAGCTCCGCGCCGGCGCCGCCCGGGTAGAGCGTGGCCGAGGCGTGCGAGAACTTGCCGTCGGCGAGGCCGAACGCGGCGTCCTTGATCTCCGGCTTGCCGGGAGCCGGCATCACGATGACGCTCGCGCTCCCCTCCCACTTCAGGCCCGGGCTCGGCAGGTTGCAGGTCGAGCTCGTGGTCGTCTCGCCGTCGCCGACGAACGACACCGCCAGGTTCTGCACCTCGACCTTGCCGATGAACGCCAGCGGCGCGGTCACCTTGGCGTGCGCGAGGCGGAAGCCGTGCTCGTTGTCGGAGGTCGCCTTGATCAGGCCCGTGAGACCGCGGCCTTCGGCGTCCGTGAACACCTTCGGCAGCTCGACGCTCGCGGTCAGGATGGCCGTGCCCTTGCTGAGCTCGATCTTCGCGGTGCCGCGGATCGGGAGGCCGGCGGCCTGGGCGTCGTCGTCGCCCTGCAGGTCGACGGCCGCCTCGGTGTCCTCAGCCGGATCGTCGGACTCCGACTTCGTCTCGGTATCGATGTTCGCGAGGACGAACGTCTCCGCAGCGGGGACGCCGAACTCCATGTCGCCCTTGAAGAGCACGATCGAGCCCATCCGCAGCTGCGAGTCGCGCACGGCGATCTTGCGGGCGGCCACGTCGACGGTGATCGTCGCGGCCTGGCCGTCCGGGCGGCGCGGGTTGAACGTGAGGCCGTTGACCTTCACGGAGCCCGTCGCCACGAGCTTGCCGCCGGCGTTCCTCAGGCAGTCTGCGGCGACCTGGACCGGGCCGATGTCCACGGTCTTCTCGCACTTGGCGACGATGAAGTTCCGCTCGACCGGTGAGGCGTCGAGGTTGCCGCCGGCGTCGATCGCGGCGACCCGCAGCACGTGCCCGCCGAGCGGCAGGTCGTCGGCAGGCTGCCACGTGGCCGGGCAGGCGAACGAGGCGCCGTCGTCGAGCGTGCAGCGGAACGACGAGCCGGGGCGCGTCGCCGAGAACGTGAACGACGGGCGCAGCTCATCGGTGTAGTCGCCGGGGCCGGCGACGACCGACGTGTCAGGCGGCGCGACCTCCATGGTCACGACGCGCGAGGTCTCCGCGTGGTTGCCAGCCGCGTCGGTGGCGCGGACGCGCACCACGTGGGTGCCGTTGCGCAGCACGGGCGTCGTGTACGGCGAGGTGCACGCCTCGAAGTCGCCGGTGTCGATCGCGCAGGACGTGTCGGTCCCGGCATCTGCGGTGAAGTCGAATGTGGCGGTCAGCTCCTTGCGGACGCCGTCGTCACCGGTCATCTGCACCAGCGGCGCGATGGTGTCGACCACGATGCTGCGGGCCTCGATCGCCACGCCGGCCTGGACTTCGACCACGTGCGGGCCGTCGGCCAGCTCGGGCGTCGTGAACGGGCTGCCGCACGGCGCCGGGGTGCCGCCGTCGATCGCGCAGCTGGCGGGCACGACGGCCTCCCAGGTGAACGTCGGCGTGGCGTCAGCGGTCGGCCCGGTCGGGCCGCCCGTCAGGAACTCGCCGGCCGCGCCAGCGCCCGGTGCCGACAGCGCGGCAAGCGTGGCGACAGCGGCGAGCGC
>JAEYAL010000273.1 GCA_023404805.1 Actinomycetes bacterium
CCGCCCTCAGCCAGCCGCGCTCCGTGTCGACCCTCAAACGCTGACGGCCATTCCGCAGCCGCCGTTCCGCGCTGCCCACGGCTCCGGACTGACCCTCAAACGCTGACGGCCATGCCGGAGCCGTGAACCGCGCCGCGCACGTCTCCGGAATGACCCTCAAACGCCGACCGCCATGCCGGAGCCGTGAACCGCGCCGCGCACGTCTCCGGAATGACCCTCAAACGCTGACGGCCATGCCGGAGCCGTGAACCGCGCCGCGCACGGCTCCGGACTGACCCTCAAACGCTGACGGCCATCCCGGAGCCGCACTCGGCGGCGACGACTCCAGCCGCGCCCGCCGCCAGCGAAGGCACCGGGCGTCTGCGCAAAGTTGGTGCAGTCACGTGGTGACTCGTGACATATCGCCGGGCATGCTCGACGAATGCCCGCGAGCAGAGACTTTCGAGTGGTCGGCCGGATCGCCGAACACCAAGATCGGATCGTGCGCCGCGAGCAATTGACTGCGGCGGGATTGTCCGAATCGACAGTCGACCGGATGCTGGAGCGCGGCCAGTTGATCCGGGTCTTTCCGGGCGTATATCTCGTCGGCGTTCCTGGGCTCTCCCATCGAGAGTTTCTGCGAGCGTGCGTCGCGTTCGCTGGCCCGCATGCCTGGCCCGATGGCCGTAGTTGCCTGGAGCTCCGCGCTCTCCTCCCGGTGAAGACGGGGGTCGCGACGCTGCTCACGACGCGCGACCTGGAAACGCCGATCCGGACAGACACGGAACTGCGCGATGGCGGTCTGGGCGTCCTGAAGACCCGCCGCGTGCGCTCGGCCGACGAGGTTCAGTCCGAGTTGGTCGACGGCTTTCTGACGACCTCGCTGGTGAGGGCATTCGCGGACCTGGCCGTCAGCGACGGGCCGAGCGCACTCGCACGCGCGTGGCGCGAAGCGACGTTCCTCTCGCTCCTCGACGCCCCTGCCATCAAACGAGAGCTCGACGAGCGCCGGCGACCCGGCAACCCAGCGGTTCGGGAGCGGCTGCGCAACGCGCCACCAGTCACCAGGCCAGGGATGGTGGTCCGGAGCCGCAGCGGGGAGTTGGCGTTCCTTGAGCTCGTCCGCGAGCTCGGGCTGCCGGAACCGCTGGTGAACGTGCCGATCTTGGTCAACGGATTCCGACTCGTCCCGGACTTCCGCTGGCTCAACGGCTTGGTGGTCGAGACGGACGGCGGGATGCACGACCTGCCGTGGCACCAGCTCGAGGATGCCGAGCGGACTGCGCACCTCGAGTCGGCGGGTCTGCGCGTCTACCGCCAACGCAACAGCGAACTCGGCTCCGACTGGTTCGGCAGCGGACGTCGCCTGCTCGACGCGTATGCGGCGCAAGAGCGTCTCGCCGCCCTCAGCCAGCCGCGCTCCGTGTCGACCCTCAAACGCTGACGGCCATTCCGCAGCCGCCGTTCCGCGCTGCCCACGGCTCCGGACTGACCCTCAAACGCTGACGGCCATGCCGGAGGAACAGACTCAGGCCGCGGTCGTCGCCGGCTGCCAGCCGATCGCCGGCGCGATGTGGTCGGCGACCGTCTGCAGCAGGCGGGCGTTGAACTCGACGCCGAGCTGGTTGGGAACAGTGAGGAGCAGGGTGTCCGCGGCGCGGACGGCAGCATCCTGCGCGAGCTCTTCAGCGATCCTGTCCGGGTCGCCGGTGTAGGAGCGGCCGAAGCGCGAGAGCGCGCCGTCCAGGATGCCGACCTGGTCGCGGTCGGCGGATCCGTCTCCGAAGTAGCGGCGGTCGAGATCGGTGGTGACTGGCAGGACGCTGCGGCTGACGGAGACGCGCGGCGTACGCTCCCACCCCGCCTCGATCCACGCGGAGCGGAACAGCGCGATCTGCTCGGCCTGGAGCTGGTCGAACGGCACGCCGGTGTCCTCGGTGAGCAGCGTCGAGCTCATCAGGTTCATGCCCTGCGTGGCCGTCCACTCGGCGGTCGCACGCGTGCCGGCGCCCCACCAGATGCGGTCGGCGAGGCCAGGAGACTGCGGCTGGATCGGCAGGACCGGTGCGGTCGGCTGGCCGTCGCTGCCCTGCGCGCGGGCCACCGGTGCGCCCGTGATCGCGCGGCGGAAGTCTGCGGCGTGGCGGCGGGCGACGTCAGCATCGGTCTCGCCGTCGCCGGGCACGTAGCCGAAGGTCTCGGAGCCTCGCAGCGCCGGCTCCGGGGACCCGCGGCTCACGCCGAGCTGGAGACGTCCGCCGCTGATCAGGTCGGCGGCAGCGGCGTTCTCGGCCATCGCGAGCGGGTTCTCGTAGCGCATGTCGATCACGCCGGTGCCGATCTCGATCCGCTTCGTGCGAGCCCCGATCGCGGCGAGCAAGGGGAAGGGCGACGCGAGCTGCCGCGCGAAGTGGTGGACGCGGAAGTACGCGCCGTCGAGCCCGATCTCCTCGGCGGCTTCGGCCAGCTCGATGCTCTGCACGAGGGCGTCGGCAGCGGTGCGCGTCTGCGACCCCGGCGCGGCCTGCCAGTGGCCGAACGAGAGGAATCCGATGCGTGTCATGACTCTCAGCCTACAACAAGCGGACGGCGGTCCGTTTGCCCTCCCAGCGGGGTCCTTCGCCCGATCCGGACGAAGCGCACTCATGCTCTTTCGTAACCGTTTCGATACTGTCTTCGTAGTCCTTTCGTAAGTCCCTCACGAAACTGCCCCTGATGCCCGCCTCCTCACCCACCACCGCCGAGCTCCTCCTCGACCTCCTCGAGCTGACGGGCCTCAGCGCCACCACGACGCGGCAGCTCTCGAGCGACCTGAAGAAGCGCTACGGCGGGTTCTCGTCGCTGCGGCGCCGGATCGAGTCGGGCTTGCAGACGCTCGAAGCCGAAGGCCTCGTCGAGACGGAGATGCACCTGGGCCGCCGCGCCTACCGCGCCTCAGCCGCGGGCCTGCAGATCCTCGACGACCAGGGCCGTTACCCACACGGCGCCGCCGTTCTGTTCACCGACCTCGTCGGCTCCACCGCGCTGATCGACACGTTCGGCGAGGAGGGCGCCCACGCGCTGCGCCTCAACCACTTCGAGCTGCTCCGCGCGGCGGTCGCCAAGCACGGCGGCCGGGAGGTCAAGGGCCTCGGCGACGGCCTCATGGTCGTCTTCGCCAACCCCGCTCCGGCCCTCGACTGCGCCGTGGCGATGCAGCGCAACGTCGACGAGGACGGCGACGGCCTGGGTCTGCGCGTCGGCGTCCACACCGGTCCGCTGCTGCGCGAGGACAACGACTTCCACGGGACGACCGTGATCGTCGCTGCGCGCCTCTGCGACCGCGCGCAGTCCGGGCAGATCGTGATCTCCGAGCACGCCCGCGCGGCGGCCGAGGCCGACACCGGCCGCACCCCGGCCAGCGCGGTGCTCGGCGACCTGGCCCTCAAGGGCATCGCCGACCCCGTCACGGCCTACGAACTGACCTGGACCAGCCGCCGCGCGCGCTCGTCCTCCCCCGACTCACCCGAAGACGACGCCTAGGAGGAGCGCTTGCCACCCCGGTTCTTCAAACACGGCGAGCTGCCGCTCGTCCTGATCGCCCTCGTCGACCAGAGCCCGCGCCACGGCTACGAGATCATGGCCGAGCTCAAACGGCTCTTCGGCCCGCGGTACCGCCCGTCGCCAGGCAGCATCTACCCGGCGATGGAGGCCCTCCAGCAGGAGGGGCTCATCGAAGGCCAGGCGGTGTCGGGCAAGGTCGTCTACCGGCCGACGCCCCTTGGCCGCCAGGCGCTCGCCGACCGCGCCGAGATGCTCGCCGCCGTGGAACTGCGCTCCGGCGTGGTCTTCGGCGAAGGCGAGTCGCTCGACGCCCTGCTGACCCGCTTCAAGGCCCGGCTCTCGCCGCTGTCTGGCAGGGTCGACCCACTTGCCGCGGAGGCCGTGCTCGAGCGCGCCGCCGAGGACATCGAATCGCTCGAGCCCAGCCGATCCCAGTCCCATAAGGGGAGGAAGTCCCATGCACGATGATCCGTTCGCACGCGCGGTCAACCGCGCCGAGGCCGCCGAGCACGCCCGTGCCGAGCAGGTCCGCCAGCACCGCCGAGGCGTGGTGTCGAAGTGGACGCGGGCGGGGTTCCGCATCCACCTCACGGTCTACCTCGCCATCTCGGCGATGCTGATCCTGATCTGGTTCATGACGTCGACCGCGTTCCCGTGGCCGTTCATCGTGATGGCGGGCTGGGGCGCCGGCCTCGGCGCCCACTGGTCGGCGACGCGCGAGCTCTCGGGCCCGCCGGCGCCGCGCCAGCCCAAGGCCGACCCGGACCCGTTCGCGCACGCCGTGCCGAACGCGCCTGCCC
>JAEYAL010000339.1 GCA_023404805.1 Actinomycetes bacterium
GCGCACTCGGTCGGGGGGGGGGGGGGCGGGGGGGGGGGCGGGGGGGGGGGGGGGGGGGGTGAAAGCAGGGGCGCGCGACCTGCCCGCCACCGGGTTGCGGCAGGCAGGTCGCGGGGAGTGCCCTAGCGGCGCAGCGAAGCCTTGATCGACTTCTGGACCTTGGCCGTGGAGCCCGCGGCGGTGAACGTCGCGGTGAGCGTGCCCTTGACGGACTTCTTCTGCTTCAGCTTGTCCTTGCCGTACTTGGTCTTGGACAGCGTCAGGCTGTACTCGCCGGCCTTGGCGGCGGTGCGCTTGCCCGTCGCGATCGTGCGGCCAGCGGAGGTGACCTTCACGTTCAGGACGCCGGCTCCCGGAGCGGTGAACGACAGCTTGCTGCCGAGCAGCTTCAGCGACGACAGCTCGAGCGCGAGCGAGTTCAGCCCGTCCTTGCCGGCCGGGCCAGCAGCGCCGGCCGGCCCGGGCGCGCCGTCCTTGCCGTTCGTGAGCGCGTCGGTCGGGCGGCTGATCTTGATCGCCTGGATCTGGCCGTCGCCGTTGACGTTCGTGCGCTGGCTCGAGACGTAGACGACACCCGAGGCCGGATCGACGTCGGCGTCGACGGCGCTGCCGGTGGTCGCGACGCTCGTCACGTACTCGAGCGTCCTGGCGTCGATCACCGCGACCGAGCGGCCGGTCAGCGTCGGGACGTAGACCAGGCCACGTTCACCATCGACGTTGACCGCGTTCGGGCGGCCCGGAACCTCGATGGTCTTGATGACCTTGCGGAAGTTCGCGCTCGCCGGATCGAGGTCGATGACCGAGACGGTCGGCGTCGCGCTCTCGGAGTTCGCCGTGTAGAGCTTCTTGCCGACGGCGTCGAAGCCCGGGCGGGCGTTGTCGCCGACACCGGTGATGGTCGCGACCACCGCGCCGTCGTTGAGCGTCTTGTTGAGGGGGTCGCCCGTGTTGACCTTGCTCAGGTCGATGACCTTGACGGCCTTCTCGCCGCCGTTCGGCGGGTAGATGCCGGCGTAGAGGAGGTTGTTCGCCTCGTCGAGCGCCAAGCCGACGGCGCCTGGGACGGTGATCGTCGCCTCGACGGCCTTGGTCTGCGTGTTGAACTGGACGACGGAGCCGGTCGACGCGTTGTAGCCCGCGACGTACGCCTTGTGGCGCGTGGAGTCCACGACGGGGGTGCGCGCGCGGACCAGCCCGCTGGCCGCCGGCTGGATCAGGTCGGTGTCCTTGAGGGCCTGCGCGGCCGACGCCTTGTAGATCGCGACAGAGCTGGTGCGGGTCTGCACGGTGACGATGGTCGGGTCCGGCTGGCCCGAGCCGTTCGTCGTCTTGTAGTCGACGGCGACGCCGTACGGGTACTGGCCCGTGTTGTTGTTGCTGGCGGTCGCGCGGCCCGAGGCCGGGATGGTGGTCGGCCACGTGAGCGGGCCGCCGATGGTCGTGCCGTCGGCGCCCGTGAGGCCGGTGAAGGACCAGTACTTCAGGAAGGTGTGGTTGGCCGTGCTCAGCGAGGCGATGCGGCCGGTCGGCGAGGTGATCGTCGTCTGGACGTACTTGTCGCTGTAGCCGCCGGCGCCGCTGTTGAGCGCCGGGTCCCAGACCCAGTCGCGCTGGTACGTGCCGCCCGACGCGTCCGCCGCGTAGAGCACGCGCTGGACCGGGTCGATCGCGGTCTCGTACCCGAGCTGGACGCCGGTGGTGATGTTCTGGACGGTGGCCGTCCAACCGGGCTGGTTGGTCGGAGCGGCAAGCGCGGAGCCAGCCGTGCTGGCCAGGATGGCGGTGGCGCCGATTGCAGCACCGAGGCCGCGCTTGAGGGGGGACGGGTCGATCAAGGGATCTCCGTATCGCCGGGGATGAATCGCTTCCGGACGCGTCCCGAAGCGGAGGTTGGCTTGGCCCGAGTAGGGCTGCCTATTAGGCCGCCCTTATTAGGCGGCCCTTACAATTGCACATGGCTGCGCGGCGTGCGGCTCGGGGTGGCCTGCGGCCCGGTCTGGGTTGCAGGTATGCGCCGCTGCGGTGGTTATGTGCGACCCGCGGGCTGTCTGGTGGACGTTCGCCGCCCGGTCTGGGTTGCAGGTATGCGCCGCTGCGGTGGTTATGTGCGACCCGCGGGCTGTTTGGTGGACGTTCGCCGACCGGTCTGGGTTGCAGGTATGCGCCGCTGTGGTGCAAATCTGCAACTTGGCGGGTCGAGGGCGCCGTCGCGGGGCGGCCCGCGACGCCCGTAGACTCGCCGCCCATGACGACCCCCTCGACCCCGTCTGCCGCCGACGCCGTCGGCTCAATCGCCGACGCGGTCGTCGCGCTCGCCAAACAGCTGCACGCCGATCCGGAGATCGCGCGCGAGGAGGTGCGGGCGAGCCGGGCCTGTGCGGCGCTGCTCGAAGGCGCCGGCTTCGTGGTGACCTGGGGCGAGGGTGAGCTGCACACCGCGTTCCGCGCGACGCTCGACAGCGGGCGCCCGGGTCCGCGCGTGGCGATCCTCGGGGAGTACGACGCCCTGCCCGGGCTCGGGCAGGGCTGCGGCCACAACCTGATCGCGGGCGCGTCGGTCGGCGCGGGGCTCGCGCTGGCGCGGGCTGGCGTCGCGGCCGGAGCGGTCGAGGTCTTCGGCTGCCCGGCTGAGGAGACGGGCTTCGGCAAGCCGGCGATGCTGCGCGCGGGGATGTTCGAGGGTGTCACGCATGCGCTGGCGTTCCACGGCGCGCCGTTCTGCGCGCCGCTGCTGTCCTGCCGGGCGATGCGCGCGCGGACCTACGCCTTCCGCGGCGCTCCGGCGCACGCCGGCATCGCGCCGTGGGAGGGCCGCAACGCGCTCGACGCCTGCGTGGCGTTCTACGCCGCGACGGCGCCGCTCCGCCAGCACGCGATGGACGGCGAGCGCGTCCACGGGATCATCACCGACGGCGGCGACGCCTGGAACGTCGTGCCCGAGCGGGCCGCCGCGCGCTTCGGCATCCGCGCCGCGACCGGAGACCGAGCCGACCATCTGATCGGCCGGCTCGACGCCGCCGCCCGCGGCGCCGCCGCGATGCACGGCTGCGAGGTCGACATCGTCGACCCCGAGTCGATGCAGCCGCTGGCGTTCGACGCCGAGATGGCCGACCTGCTCGCGCGGCACCTGGACGCCGTCGGCTACGCACCGGGCGAGCCGACGCCGATCGGCGCGTCGACCGACGTCGGCGACGTCAGCCAGGTCGTCCCGACCGCGCTCTTCTTCGCGCCCTCGTGGCCCGAAGGCACCGCGTTCCACTCGCAGGAGGCCGTCGACGCCTCGGGCTCGGCTCGTGGCTACGAAGTCATGCTCGACGCGGCGCGCGTGCTGGCGGGCGCGGTGGCCGAGCTGCAAGCGCGCCCAGCGCACTGATTTCTGGCACGAGGAAGCGGCCCCGGAATCTATATTCCGGTAAATGATTTCGCTGAAATCTTGCGCGGATATGGAACGGTGTGGTAAGTACACTGCCGTGTACGCTCCCCGCCCGCGTGCGATAGCGATAGTCATCGCGCTCGCATCGCTCGTAACCAGCCTGTCCTCCGCGAACGTCGCATCAGCGGCTCCTGAGTCGTCTCGGGTTCCACTGATGAAGCGCGTGAAGCCATACGAGAACTCCTCTCTTGCGGCTGCGTGGGCGCAGTATTCGGATCCGGCTCATCCGTCCGACGGAGGGGTCACCGACTGGTACACGGGCCGTGACGACGTGTTGACGCTCGACCACGGATCTGACTACGCGACCTCGTGGGGGCCGCGGCAGTGGCACCCGAACACGTGGGCCTACCGCAAGGCCATCGCCTACGGGTCGTGGCTTGGCTACCACACCAACGCCTCGACGTCCGCGATGTTCGTCAAGATCGCCGGGACCGGCGGTCAGTTTGCGGCAGTGAACTGGGGGTGTTCGGGAAGCGGGTGCTCACAGGTGCTGCTTGACGTCCGCCAGACGGCAGCCCAGAACTTCTGGTTGTACGGCGCTGAGACGGCTCCTGGCGGCGGGGTAGGCGCATTGCGCACCGGGCCGCCGACCAGCATCCCGAGCGCTGCCGACTGCAAAAACTTCGGTGCTCGCCAGCACGAAGGTGTGCTCGGCTTGCTGGTCTGCGGCTACAAGGGGCTCTGGCTCGACGACGTCTATTCCGATCTCTTCTGGCACAACACGTCGTCTGATCCGTCGGTCGTCGCCAACCTGACCACTGGCCAGACGCTGAGCGGCGGCGACATCGCGGCGGGCAAGCTGGGCTTCAACGAGCAGCAGTGGGAGGACGGCGTCGTGACGCTGATGACGCGGCTCCGCAACGAGATCAACGCCCTCAAGACTGCTGGTCTCATTCCGTCCTCGGCGGGCAAGGTGGCCATCAACTACAAGTGGGAGCAGTACGGTTTCGCCAAGTACGGCGACTCGCCCACGTTGACCACCGGCGCGAAGGCCGTCATGGCCAAGGCTGACTTTGTCGAACTCGAGCACGGCTTTGTCGACGGCGGGATTGCCGCGAACCCCGCGTCAGGTGAGCCGAACTACGCGACGCCCATCCGCCGACCGTATTCCTATGCGCGGCGCCGCGAGTACGTCCGCCAGGTCCATGCAGCTGGCTACCCCGTCCTCGAGGAGCTCACGAACTCGGCCGACATGGGCCTGACCGGTTGTCAGAGCCGCGAAAGCGACGCCGCCCATTTCACGGCCGCTCAGTACAACCTCGCATCGACGTTGCTCAACTGGAAGCCGGGCGACATGGTGGGCGATATCTGCGACTACCCGAAGGCTGGCTGGGACGGCTACCTCACCGATCTGGGGGCACCCGCGGTGCCGTACTCCGTGTCGGCGCCGGACGGTGGCGTGTACACGACGCCTCAGGGCTTCCTGCGGCGCGACTTCGAGCGCGGTTCGGTCATCGTGGCTCCGCCCGGAATCAGCGGAACGATCACGTTGTCGTCTCCGATGGACATGCGCGCGAACAACTCTGCGTCGAACACGGTGCAGCGCGTTTCGTCGGTGACGCTCTCCCAGCGGCAGGGTGCGGTTCTGATGAACCCGACGGGCGTGCTCAACGACCACGTCGACGATTCCAAGACCGATCTCCCGCTCTACCGCGCCTCGAACAAGACCTGGACCGTCTTCAACATGGCCGGCACCTACTGGCAGGACAATCTCGGCGGGGCCTCGGGCTCGCCTGTCCCAGGGGACTATTTCGGCAACTCGAAGTCCGACATGGCGCTGTACAACGCGACGACGCAAACGTGGACCATCAAGCCGTTCATGGGCGGGAGCACGTGGACGCTGAACTGGGGAGTTGCGAACGCGGTCGCGGTGCCCGGCGACTACGTCGGCGACTCGCGAGCCGACCTCGCGCTCTACCAGCCATCGACGGGCAAGTGGTTCATCCGAACCGTGTCGAGCCCGTACGTCTGGACCGTCAACTGGGGCACGCCCGGCGAGATCCCGGTGCCCGGTGACTACGTCGACGACGACAAGTACGACTTCGCGATGTACAAGCCCGCCACGAGCACGTCGTTCGGGCATTGGTCGATCCGCAGTCTCGACGTCGTTGGCTGGGGCTTCGATTGGGGATCGGTCGGTGAGGTGCCGGTCCCGGGTGACTACGTCGAGACCGGCAAAGCCGACCTGACGATGCACAACTCCGGCACCGGCAACTGGTGGATCAGAAGCTTCCAGACGGTCGGCTGGCCGCAGTCATGGGGTTCGGCTGGCGAGATCGCGACACCTGGCGACTTCGTCGGCGACGGCAAGGCCGACTTCGGCGTCTACAACTCGACGACGCACAAGTGGTGGATCCGCAGCTGGGACGTCCCGGGTGGCTGGCCAGCCGTCTCCGCAGGGACCGACGGAGAGTCGCCCGTGCCGGTCGTCCCCGTGATGCCGTAGCTCTCGCGGCGTGGCGCGGCCCGTGGTCGCCCCCCCCCCCCCACCCAGACCTGCGGCCCCCCCCCCCCCATG
>JAEYAL010000346.1 GCA_023404805.1 Actinomycetes bacterium
CGCCGCGACCCCGCTCGCCGAAGCGACGTCGGCCGAAGTCGCCGCCGTGATGGCCGACGGGACGCCCGGCGTCGCGCTGCTCGTTCGCGACGCCAGCGGCACCGAGCGGATCGCGGCCGGACGGGCCCAGCTCAGCCCCGAGCGCGCGCTGGGCACGGCCGAGGCCTTCCGCGCCGGGAGCGTCACGAAGTCGTTCGTCGCGGCGGCGGTCCTGCGGCAGGTCGACGCGGGCCGCCTGAGGCTGGGCGACACCGTCGAGCGCTGGCTGCCTGGTGTGGTGGGCGGCGGCCGGTCGATCACGGTCCGGCAGCTGCTCGGCCACACCTCGGGCTTGGCCGACTACACGCGCGAGCCGTCGATCCTGGCGCCGGTCGACGCCGACCCCGGCTACCGCTACTCGCTGAAGGCCCTCGCGGCGGCTGCCGTGAAGCTGCCGCGCGTCGGCAAGCCCGGCGAGCGCTTCGCGTACTCGAGCACGAACTACGTGTTGCTCGGGCGCATCCTGGAGGCGGTGAGCGGGCGCTCGTGGACGCGCGAGCTGCGGGCGACCGTGCTCCGGCCGCTCAAGCTCAGCGACACCGACACGCCCGGCAGCGCCCGGGTCGAAGAGCCGTTCGTGCATGGCTACGTCGCGGGCGCTGCCGAACAGCTCGTCGAGGTGACCGCGGTCAACCCGAGCTTCGCCGGCTCGGCCGGGATGCTGACGTCGACGCTCGACGACCTCGCCGCGTTCTACCGCGGCCTGCTTGGCGGCGTGCTCGTCGGACCGCAGTCGCTGGCCGCGATGGAGCGGTTCCCCGCATCGGCCCGGGTCGGACGCTTCCGGTACGGCCTCGGCCTGATGCGGCTGCTCACGCGGTGCGGCCCTGTCTGGGGCCACGACGGCGAGCTGCTCGGCACCTCGACGCTGGCGTTCTCGGCGCCGCACGGCGAGAAGCAAGTCGTCGCCGTCTTCAACCGCGGCCTGCCGACACCGTCGCAGGCCGCGGCGCGCCTCGCGCTCGTCGAGAAGGCCTACTGCCTCAGCAGATGATCTCCAGCGCCTTGCTGTTGTTGGACTCGTTGCTCTCGGCGACCAGGCCGGGCGCATCGGCGGTGACGGTGAAGGCGCCCTCCGGGCAGCCGCCCGTCCGCCAGATCATCGTCGCCGACTGACCGGGAGCGAGGCCCGGGATCGCGAAGCCCGAGTTCGTCGGGGTCACCCGCGCCGTCGAGACGGGCGCCGCAGCGGTGCCCTGGTTCTTGACCGTGAACGTCGTCGCGGTGTACTCGCTGATCACGAGGTCGGGCTTGCCCGCCGGCGTCGTCGGCTGCGGTGTGGTCGGTGCCGGCGTCGTCGGCTGCGGCGTCGTGGGCGCCGGCTGCTGCTCCGTGAGCACGGGCAGCTCCCCGACGTTGATGTCAGGCCGCGGCCGCGGCGGCGTCCACAGCAGCGGCGACACCGTGTCGATCACGAAACTCAGCCGGGTGAAGTCGCCACCGCGGTTGAGGCGGCCGCCGAACTGCTTGCCGCCGCGCACCGATTCGACGATCGGCGCAGCGCCGGGGCGGTAGGTGCGCACGGTCGCGTTGCGGGCGTCAAGCGGGTTCGTGTCGCCCTGGTCGTCGCCGCCGTAGACGATGTCGTCCTCCTGGAGGTCCATCCACACGGGCACGCCGGTCGTGAGCGGCGCGCGCGGCGTGAAGTCGGCCGCCCGCCACGTGCGGTGGTTGTCTTCGAGCCACTGGTTGATGTTCGAGCGGCTGTAGAAGGTCTGGCCGTTGACGGCGACGGTGACGGCGCCGAGCTTCCAGCCGCCGGCCACGCCGTCGGGCGACTTCTCGATGCCGATCATGCGGATGTCGCCGATCGTGAAGCCCGAGCGGGTGATCGCGTCGATCGGGACGCTGTAGGTGTCGTCGTCGCCGCGCTCGAAGTCGTCGTAGAGGACCTTGTCGAGCAGGAACCGCTGGCCGCTGCTCGTGCGCAGGTAGACGTCGTCGTCGGTGCCGGAGGAGCTCGACGAGCTGGTTTTGATCCGGACGGTGAGCGTGTGGACCGGCTCGCCGCGCTGCGACCCGCGCGCCACGGGCTTGAGGAAGGTGAACGGCGCGTAGGGCTTCGGGAAGCTGAACGAGTCGTGACCCTGGATCATCGCCGACGTGAACTCGTGGCCGTCGATCGACGCGCGGCCGTAGAGGTCGGCGTCGTCCGGGCCGGGGTCGCCGAGATCGAGGCCGCCGATGCGCGTCATCCGCAGGCGGACGAACTGGGTGTCGTCCTGGATGGTCCGGCTCGACGGCACGCCCAGCTGCGCTTCCGGGATCGCGGGCGGGTTGTCTACGCCCATGCCGGGGATCATCCGCACGAACGTGCGCCGGAAGATGGTTCCGCCGGGTCGGTCCTCGAAGTAGTGGTTGGTGGCCCAGCGCGCGCCGACGAGGCTGCCGCCGTCGCCAGCCTCCGGGCCGCCGCACGTGACCACGTACTTGCAGACGCCGCCCTCGCCCGACCAGTGGCCGACGTAGACCGGCACGTTGTAGGCGCCCCAGAGGTCGAAGTCCAGTGCGGACCGGTTCTGGGAGTAGGCGCGGGCGCGGTTCCAGAGGGCGTCGTCGCCGAGGTAGCCGCGCAGCGCCTGCACCCACGTGCGGCTGGCGAAGTAGCTCGCCATGTAGGCCTCGTTGTACATCGGGCGACCCGGCCAGTCCTTGGCGGCGCCCGTATCGAGGCTCAGGTTGCCGTCCTGCTGCCAGTGGCCGTGGCCGCGGGCGTCATCCGGCACCGAGCCCGGGAAGATCCGCACGCCGGGCGCGTCGCGCATCGGCTTGGGCACGTCGAACCACGTGGGCGTGGAGCCCTGGCCCTTGCCGGCCCAACCTGGGCTGTCATTGGCGCCGGCCGGCTCGATCCAGTTCGTGTGCGTGTAGAAGTCCTGCACGGGGTGGAGCGTCTGGCCGATCACGGTCAGCACCTCGAGCGGGCTCCCGTGCGCCTTCGCGCGCTGCAGCTGCATGTGGGCGAGGCGCCGCAGGTGCAGCCACTCGCGCTCGACCGACGCCGTGTCGGTCAGCGGCCGGACCCGCTGGTTGTCGAAGTGCGACTCGCTCGCCGCTTCCTTCACCTCGGTCGACCAGTGTTCGCGGTCGAACCAGGCTCCGGCGAGGAGCTCCTTGTACCAAGCGGCATCGCCGGAGTAGGGCGTCTCCGTCGCCTGTGAATAGAGGTCGACGAAGTAGTTGTTGATCCCGCCGACCTGCGACGCCGCCTTGCCGAAGCCTTCGGCGCGCATCGCCTCGGTGGTGATGTCGGTGTGCGGCCCGGTGTCAAACGCGGCGGCCGGCTGCGCTGCGGTGGCGGCGACGATCGTCAGCGCCAATGCGGCGCCTGAGGCGAGTGAGAGTCGGCGACGTGACATGCCTCAAGGCGATCACGGCGGCGCGTCGCGACCCAAAGCACCGGGACGCGGTCTGCGGACTGGCGGTATCCCGCGGGGACGCTCGGGTGACGCCAAGCGCGATCTGGCGCATCAGCCCCTGCACGTTTGCAGAGGGGGTCTGCATATGTGCAGGGGTGGAGGTGCCGACGCGCGTCAGCTCGGCCAGAGCTGCTGCGCACCGACGACGAGGGCGCCGACCGTCACCGCGAGGAACGCGCCGACCCAGAAGATCCCCGGCAGCGGCGTGAGGCGCGCGAGGACATCGGCGTCGGAGTTGCCTGCGCGGCCGCGGCGCCGTGAGCGCTGAAGCTCGACGACTGGCCGCGGCGCCGCGATCAAGAGGAACCACGCGCCCGCGTACGCGACCAGCGACTGGACCGGTTCGCTAGCCCACCAGGTCACGGCGAAGACGAGCCCTCCCGCGCCGACGACGGTGACGACGCCCCAGGCGTTGCGGATCTGGATCAGCAGCAGCGCCAAGAGGACCACGCCCGCCCACAGCGCAGCGAGCGCATGGCCGGCGCCGAGCAGCAGGGCGGCGCCGACGCCGACGAGCGCCGGGCCGGGATAGCCCGCGAAGGTCGTGAGGATGATGCCGAGCCCGCGGCCGCGGCCGGCCGAGGTGGCGCGGCCCGAGGTGTCGGTGTGGAGCGTGATGCCGCGCAGGCGGCGGCCGGTGAGCAGCGCAGCGAGTCCGTGCGCGCCCTCGTGGGCGATGGTCACGAGGTGGCGGGTGCGGCGCCAGGCGGCGGGCAGCGCGACGAGCAGCAGCGCGGCGGCGGCCGTGAGCCAGATCGCGGCGTCGCTCGGCGCTTGCTGCGTGGCGGTGATGTCGGACCAGATCCGCGACATGACGCCGCCGAGGTCTGCGAGGGGGAGCCGCACCGGGCCAGGGTACGAGGCGCGGCGGCTGGGCAGGGCCGGTACGGGGGGCCGCGGCGCGCGAGCGGGTCGACTGCGGACTGCGCGGCGGCCCGGCCGGTACGGTCAGCTGCATGAGTGATGCGGCGCCCGAGGCCCAGGCAGACGACGCCAAGGCGTACCACGGCGGGCCAGGTTCGGGCCCGAAGATCGCCGAGCCGACGCATGAGCCGGCGCCCGCCCGGCGCCGCACACCCGGCGAGGAGGCGCGGACGCTCGTCGCCGCGGCGAAGTCCGGGTCGCTCGCGTCGCTGTCGGACGACGGGACGCCGTGGGCGTCGATCGTCACCTTCGGCGCGACGGGCGCGGGGGAGCCGGTCCTCGTGGTGTCGACGATGGCCGAGCACGGCCGCAACCTCGCCCGCGAGCCGCGCTGCAGCATCGCCATCGCCGAGCCGGTGCCGGACGGCGAGGACCCGCTCGACCGCGCCCGGATCACGCTCGCGGGCCATGTGATCGTGCCCGAGGGCGAAGAGGCCGAGGCGGCCCTCGACGCCCATGCGGCGCACTACCCGTTCGCCCGCGGCTACGCGGCCTACGCCGACTTCCGGACGTACGTGCTGCGCGTCGAGCGCGTGCGCTGGGTCGGCGGGTTCGCGCGCATGAGCACCGTCGAAGCCGACGACTACGCGTCGGCCGAGACCGACCCGACCGCGCCCGGCGCCGCCTACGCCCGGCAGCACCTCAACGACGACCACGCCGATGCGGTCCTGCTCTGGGCTCAGACCGTCGGCGGCTACGCCGACGCG
>JAEYAL010000010.1 GCA_023404805.1 Actinomycetes bacterium
GTGTCGGCCGGGCCGCGGCCGGCGCCGCCGGCCCCGGGGTCGGTGTCGCTGGCGAAGCCATCTGGCGACCAGCCTAGATGGGCCGCCCGCGGCGGCTACGCCGCGAGGTAGTCGCGGGCGCGCAGGTCCTCGAGGAACGCTGCGACGTCGGCGCCGGCGGTCGGCGCGGCGCCCGGGAACCCTTCGACGAGGCGAGCGCTCAGCTCATCCTCGGAGGCGCCGCCATCGGCGGCAAGTGCCCGCCAGAGCAGGCTGGCCGTCGCGTTGAGGTGCACGTACTTCCACGTGCGCTCGTCGAGCACGACGACATCATCATCGACCTCTCGCCAGGAGAGGTCGTCAGTCCGAAGCTGCAGGGCGGCCTGGCTCAGGAGGTGAACTTCACGCCGGCCTTACCCGGCTTGATGATGATCTTGTCCTTGTTGAAGTGGACGTCGATCCCGGAGAAGTTCGACTTGATCTTGATCGTGCCTTCGGTGAGGTCCTCGACGTTGCCGATCTCGGTCAGCGTGGGGCGTTCGTACACGTTGGACATGGGGTGGATTCCTCAATCATGCGACAGGGGTCGCGTTGGGCGGGATATTAGCCCGCTCTTCCGGGTCGGCGCAACCGAAAAACGCCGCCAGCGTGTTCCGCCTCACGCCCGCGGTAGGTTCCGGACATGCCTGTCGCAGTTCCACCGCCGTCCAGTTCGGTGGTGGGCGCGTACGGACTGGCGCTGGATTCCAGAGCATTCCCGGCGGAGCGGCTCAACGCCGTGGGCTCCGCGGCGGAGCGCTGGACGGTCAACCGGCGGAATTGTGAAATCGACTCGGCGGGTGACCTCGAGGCGTCCCGCCCGGCCCTGCCCGACACGCTTCCGGTCCTCGGCGAGTCGGAGATCGACGCCCATTCAGCCCGCGTGATCGTGGCCGGGACGCGTCTGCAGATCGACCGCGACGCCCGCTCCGCCGACCTCTTCGCGGGCGCCGACGTGAGCGCCGAGCGGCTCGTCCACCCCTGCCTCGCGCCGCTCGCGATCGCCGCCGCGCACTGGCAGCGGCGCGTCCCGCTGCACGCCAGCGCGGTCATCATCGACGGCCGCGCCTGGGCGCTCCTCGCCGAGCGCGGCGACGGCAAGACCACGACCGTCGCCGCCCTCGCCCGCGCGGGCCACGGCGTCCTCACCGACGACCTCCTCGTCGTCGACGCCGATCTGCAGGCCCACGCGGGCCCCCGCTGCGTCGACCTGCGCCGGGCCAGCGCCGACCAGTTCCCCGAGGCCGTCCGCGTCGACGACTTCCCGGGACGCGAGCGCTTCCGCCTCACCCCCGGCCCCGTCCCGGCCTCGGTCCCGCTCGCGGGGTTCGTGCGGCTGCTGTGGTCGGAGCACCGCCAGGGGCTCACGCCGATCCGCACCGTCGACCGCCTCCCGCTCATCGGCGCCGCGATCAGCGTCAGCGGACCGCTCGCCAACCCCGGCCTCGTGCTCGAACTCGCGTCGCTGCCCGTCTACGCGCTCGAGCGCCCGCACGACCTCACCACCCTCGACGCCAGCGTCGAAGCGATCGCCTCGCTCGCCGGCGCCCAAGCGGCGTAGACGCCCAAGCGGCGTAGGCGCCCCAAGCGGCGTAGGCGCCCAAGCGGCGCCGCGGACGCCGCCGCCAAGCCCTGGACCCAGACGACCACAACGAGGCCGCCGCCCTCCAGGGCACCACGCGGCCCGCGCCGCCGCCGCCAAGCCCTGGACCCACACGACCACAGCGAGGCCGCCGCCCTCCAGGGCACCACGCGGCCCGCGCCGCCGACGCCAAGCCCTGGACCCACACGACCACAACCAGGCCGCCGCCCTCCAGAGCACCGCGCGGCCCGCGCCGCCGCCGCCAAGCCCTGGACCCAGACGGCCACAACCAGGCCGCCGCCCTCCAGAGCACCACGCGGCCCGCGCGGCGTGCGCGTTTGCGACGGAAATGCAGCGGGCGGCACCAACTTCGCTTGGCGTTCGTGCCAAGCCGCGCGCGATGCGTAGACCACGGCGCTGGGCGTGGTCAGGTCCGGCGATGACCGACAACTTCAGAGACCTGGAGCCGATCGTGCCGACGTCGCGGGCGCGCCGAGCCATCGATGAGGCGATCAACGCGACAATGGCCCGCCAGCACGGCGCCATTTCGGACGACGACCTGAACGTGATCGGCCTCGACGCCCGCGCGATCCGGCGGCGCGTGCGCTCGAACCGTCTCTACGAAGCGGACATCGGGAGTGGGATCTACACGGCGACGCCACAGCCGCTGTCGGAGCTCGGTCGGCGGTTTGCGACCTTGCTCTGGGCGCCGCCGGACGGGGCGCTAGCCGACACCACTGCTGCCTCCGCCACAGACCTCGAGAGACAGCAGGGGCGGCGCGTCCACGTCCTCTACCTCGGAGACGTGCGCAAACGTCCGGTGCCTGGGATCGCAGCCCACCCGTCGGAGCTGTGGATTCCCGAGCAGGACGTGTACGTCGACGCCAACGGCCACCGCTGCACCACCGCCGCGCGCACGATCCTCGACATCGCTGGCGGGAGAAACTGCTCCCAGCACCGTGTCGATTCGCTGGTCGACCGGTCGTTCGGCATCAGGCTGTTCGACCTCAACGAGTACGACCGTGTTCGCGCAGATCGTCCGAAACACCCGGGCACGGCGCGGCTCAACACGGCGCTCCGCAAGCTCGGCGAGAACATCGGCCGCCACCGCAGCAACTTCGAGATGATGACCGCCGATCTGATCAAGACCCGTAGCGACCTTCCGACTCCGGTGATCAATGCGCAGGTCCACAACTTCGAGCTCGACGTGTGGTTCCCCGGGACGCGCGCGGTCATCGAATGCGACAGCAGGAAGTTCCACTCGACACCGGCGCAGCTCGCTCGGGACGCCCGCAAACGGCGGATACTGACCCACCTGGGCTTCGTCTTCCTCTTGCTGCGATGGGAGCAGGTCGCGTTTCGGCCCGAGGACGGCCTGAACCGGATCCTCGCCCACTACCGGGCTAACGCCGTGCCGCCAACGGCCAAGCCTGGGCCGGTGCCCGCTTGAAGCCCTGGACCCAGGCGACCACAACCAGGCCGCCGCCCTCCAAAGCACCACGCGGCCCGGCCCGCCACCGCCAAGCCCTGGACCCAGACGACCACAACCAGGCCGCCGCCCTCCAAAGCACCACGCGGCCCGCGCCGACGCCAAGCCCTGGACCCAGACGATCACAACC
>JAEYAL010000113.1 GCA_023404805.1 Actinomycetes bacterium
GGACGCGCTCCCGGAGCTGCCCGCGCTGCTCACCGCCAGCGGCCGGCGCTCCGGCGCGGCGAGCCGCGCGGTCGTCGACCTCGCCGAGGCCATCGTGCTGGCGCCGCACGTGGGGGAGGCGTTCGAAGCGGCCGTGGTCGCGGTCGAAGGCAAGGCCGCGGAGATCCGCATCCTCGATCCGCCGGTGCGCGGCCGCGCTGACGCCGACGGGCTGCAGGCGGGCCAGCGCGCGGCGCTGACGCTGACGGAGGCAGACCCGGTCGCGCGGCGTATCCGCTTCGCCCGCACCGCCGGGTGAAAGCCCGGTGAACCGGGGTTCCTCCCCTGCGAAACGGGCTACGGTGAGGGAACGAAATGCTGCTTTGGATCATCCTCACCATCCCGCCGTTGCTCCTCGGCTTGTACGCGCAGCGCAAGGTCAAGCGGACCTTCGCGCAGTACAGCCAGGTGCGGCCTGCGAACGGGATGTCGGGAGCCCAGGCGGCGCAGGCCGTCCTGCAGACGGCCGGTCTTCCCGGCCTCTCGATCGAGGCGATCGACGGCCAGCTGACCGACCACTACGACCCGTCGAGCAAGACGCTGCGCCTCTCGGCCGACGTCGGCGCGACATCGTCGATCGCCGCGCTCGGCGTCGCGGCCCACGAGGCTGGCCACGCGGTGCAGGACGCCCGCGGCTACATGCCGATGCGGATCCGCCAGAGCATCGTGCCCTACGCGAATATCGGCGCTTCGGTCTGGATCTGGCCGACGATCGGCGGCATCATCTTCGCCGCGAGCTCGATCGGCCCGGCGCTCTTCGCGGTCGGCATCGGCCTCTTCGCGGTGGTCGTGCTCTTCCAGCTCGTCACGCTGCCGGTCGAGTTCGACGCCTCCCGCCGGGCGCTCGTCGCGCTCGAGCAGCAGGGCCTGCTGCAGCCGTCTGAGATGCCGGGTGCCAAGGCCGTGCTGAACGCCGCCGCGCTCACCTACGTGGCCGGCTTCATCAGCGCCTTGGGCCAGCTCCTCTACTTCATCCTCGCGTTCGCGGGGAACCGGAACTAGCGGCGCGAGTCGCCGCACGGGCCGTTCAGCGCCCGATGATCTGCGACGGGGCGGCACGAAGCCTGGTGTGACCGCCCCGTCGCTCCGCCCGACCCCCTACGGTGAACCCGTGAGCCAGCCGTCTGAGCCCGTCAAGCCCACTGCGCCCCCGCAGCGGACACCCGAGCGGCCCGGCCGCCCAGCGCATCCGGCCGACGTGGTCGAGCGCGACGGCCCAGGCGTCGTCCGCCGCACCACCAGCACGGCCAAGCGCGTGCTGCTCGTGGCCATCGGCGCGCTCGTCGCCCTCTTCGCGGTCTTCAACAGCCAAGAGGTCGAGGTCAAGTGGATCTTCGGCGACCCGATCCAGACGCCGCTGATCCTCGCACTCACGGTCACCTTCGTCGCGGGCGCGGCCGTCGGTTGGCTCTGGGCCAAGGTCAGCAGCCGGGGCAGCGCGTCGAAGTAGCGGCCGGCCGCGCCGCGTGCCGAACAGCGTCAGGCCCAGAAAGTGGAGCCGGGCGTCCAGAACGGATACGTTGCGGCCCCATGCGCCGCTCTCCCTCGTCAACGGCCCGACTGACGGTCGTCGCGGCTGCCCTCGCCGCCGCGCTCCAGCCTCTCGCGGCGCACGCCGCCGAAGCGCCCTCGGCCGTTGTGCCGGGCGAAGTGATCGTGCGCTTCGACGATCCGGCGGAGGCCGGCGCGCGCGTACGAGCCTGGGGCGGCGAGGTCGCCTTGCGGATCGGGTTGCCGGGCCTCGTCACCGCGCAGTTCGGTGGCAACCCAGACAC
Source organism: Actinomycetes bacterium (assembly GCA_023404805.1). Classification (GTDB taxonomy): domain Bacteria; phylum Actinomycetota; class Thermoleophilia; order Solirubrobacterales; family Solirubrobacteraceae; genus JAGIBJ01. The sequence goes on from JAEYAL010000113.1 coordinate 1,815, forward strand.
CGCCGCGCTGGCCAAGGAGATCGCGCAGCGCCCGGGCGTCCGCTGGGCGGAGCCGAACCGGACCTTGGAGTTGGCGGCGGCGCCGAACGACCCGCGGTACGGTGAGCAGTGGGGGCTCAGCAACACAGGCCAGACCGTCCTCGGCGTCTCCGGACTCGCCGGCGTCGACGGGAACCTGTCGAAGGCGTGGGACTTCGCCACGGGCGGCGACACGACCGTCGCGGTCGCCGACTCAGGCGTCGCGCTCACCCACCCTGACCTCGCCGCCAACCTCTGGACCAACCCAGGCGAGACCGGCGCCGACGCGGACGGCCGCGATCGGCGCACCAACGGCCGCGACGACGATGGCAATTCGCGCGTCGACGACTGGCGGGGCTGGGACTTCAGCAGCAACGACAACGACCCGTCCGACGAGAACGGCCACGGTTCGCTGGTGTCCGGCGTCATCGGCGCAGTCGGCGGCAACGGCCTCGGGATCTCAGGCGTATCGCAGCGCGTCAAGCTCATGCCGCTCAAGATCGGGTCCAGCAGCCGGACTGACGGGTCGATCAACGCTGATGCCGCAGCGGCCGCGATGCTCTACGCCTCGGCCAAAGGCGCCAAGGTCTTCAACGGCTCCTTCAGCGGGAGCAACGCTTCGCGCGCGCAGGAGGACGCCATCGCGGCGAGCCCGAACACGCTGTTCGTCTTCGCGGCGGGCAACGACGGCTCGAACAGCGACACGACCCCGAGCTATCCGTGCAGCTTCAACCGCGACAACGTGCTCTGCGTCGGCTCGATCACGAACCAGGGCGCGCTGTCGGGCTTCTCGAACTACGGCGTGAAGACCGTCGACCTCGCCGCGCCGGGTACGGCGATCCTGTCGACATCGCCGTTCACGCTGGCGCTCGATGACCCGTTTGAGGCTGCGATCGCGGGTCGTTGGACGGTGCGGACCCTAGCCGGGGCCGCGCAGTCGTGGTCGGCGTCGCCGAACGGCGACGGCACCCGGTCACTGCGCGTGAACGAGGGCAATGGCATCCCGCAGAACGTGCAGACGGCGCTCGTCGGCAACCGCGTCAACCTTAGCGCCTGCGCGGAACCCGCCGTCGAGCTCGACGCATCGGCGGCGTTCTCCAACGGGGCCTTCGACCTGGCCATCACCGAGGACGCCAACACCAGCGATGCGTCGAAATGGATCCAGCTCAGCAGCGGCGGGACCTTCCCGACGCAGACGATCCGGATCGACCTGACCAAGGCGCAGACCAACGCGGGCCAGCGCTCGTTCGCGAACAAGACCGTCGCGCTCGTGTTCGTGGCGACTGCGAACGCCGGCAACAGCGGTAGCGGCCCGGTCGTCGACAACCTCAAGCTCTCCTGCAAGCCGAACGTGCTCAGCGGCCAGGAGCTCGAGTACCGCAGCGGCACCTCATTCGCGGCGCCGCAGGTGGCTGGCGCCGCCGCGCTGGTGGCGAGCCAGTTCCCGGGCGCTTCGACGGCGCACTTGCGCTCCGCCATCCTCGATTCCGTCACGCCGATGGCGTCGCTGACGAGCAAGACCGTGACGGGCGGCCGGCTGAACGTGTTCGGCGCGCTCGACTCGGCCGCGCCGGCCGGCTTTGGACTCGGCGCGCCCGCCGCCGGCGCCTCCACGACCGATCCGCAGCCCGCCTTCAGCTGGGACGGCTCCTCGGATGCCAAGACGGGGATCGCCCGTTACGAGTTGGTCATCGACGGCGCCGTCGCGGCGACCACCGACGCGGCCGGCCGCGCCGCAAAGCCCGGGTCTGCCCTCGCCGTCGGCGCGCACTCCTGGCGGGTGGACGCGGTCGACAACGCCGGGCTGCGCACCGCGTCGGAGACCCGCTCATTGACCGTTGCCGCGGCCGTCCCGCTCGGGCCTCCGCTCAAGGTCGGCAAGCTCGGCAAGGTCACGAAGGCGTCGATCTCGAAGTCCGGGTTCTCGGTGCCGTGCACGATCGGCCAGGCCGGGCGCTGCCGCGTCGAAGTGCGCCTGTCCCGCGCCGACGCCAAGAAGCTCAAGCTGAAGGTCGGCAAGAAGGCGACCAGCTTCCTCGTCGCGAAGGGCTCAGCCAAGGTCGGCAAGTCCGGCAAGGCCACCGTGAAGGCCAAGCCGAGCAAGGCGACCGGCAACGCGATCAAGCGCGGCAAGAAGAAGGTGACCTTCCTCGTGCAGGTCGTCGGCATCGACGCGGCGGGCCGCGAAACCGTCACGACGGTCGCCGTCAGGGCGTAGGCGCGCAGGCGGCGGGTGGCGCGGCTGTCCCTCCGCGCCACCCACTGCCGATTGCCTCCCCAGGTGCGGCGCTAGCCGACGCTGGTCGAGAGGGTGGCTAGCGCGGCAGTGTCGACGACGCCGAGCCGCTCGCGCTGCGGGTAGCGCCCAACCGGGACCCGCTTGACCTCCTGGCCGGTGGCGTAGGAGATCACCGACACGTAGTTGCCGGTGCTGTTGGAGACCAGGCAGAGCGTGCCGGTGCGGTCGTTCTGCGACCAGTACGGCTTGGAAAACCCGCCGACGGTCGACGTCGCCGTCAGCGACGCGCGGTCGACGATCTGGATCTGGTTGTCGATCGTTCCCGCGTTGCAGAACTTCGTCTCGGTTCCGTCGATGGCGAGGCCGTGGTGCATCGAGTTGGCCGGAAGCCTGTCGGGGAACAGCTGGTTGCCGGCGAGCGTCCCGGGCGTGTTGAACTCACGCGAGGTCTTGCCGGTGGCGAGGTCGAACTCGATGAAGCCGCGGCGATACGAGAGCTGCAGGTACGCCTTGCTCTCGTCGGCGGTGATCACCGTCGGGCGGACACCTGCCTGGAACTTGTGGACGCGCAGCGTCTTGTAGGTGGCCGCGTCGACGACGGTCAGCTGGCGATCGCCCTTCTGGTCGTTGAGCGCATACGGCAGGTAGACCGTGCCGATGCTGCCGATATAGATCCGCTGGCCGTTGGCCGAGAAGTCGACGCCGTGGGGGAAGTCGCCCGCCCCGATCGACGTGATCTTCTTGCCGGTCGCGGTGTCGAAGACGTGCGTGTAGCCGATCGAGCTGGCCGAGACGAGGATGCGCTTGCCGTCGGGCGAGATCGCCATGTGGTCGGCGTTGGCGCTGTTGGTCTCCGCCTTCCACTTGACCTTCTTCGTGGCGATGTCCCACGCGACGACGTCCTGCAGGATGCCGCGCGACACGATCAGCGTTTTGCCGTCGGGCGTGAGGGCCATGTCGTCGATGAGGTTCTCGCCGCCCTTCTGCGCCTTGACGACCTCCCACTGGACCGTGTTCACGAGGTTGAAGTTCAGCAGGGCGGCTTTGCGGGCGGCGCGGTCGGGGGCGATGTTGATCGAGCCGAGGTTCTGGAACGTGGTGCCGTCGAGAAACGAGACGGTGCCGCCGAACGCGTTGCCGACGACGACGACGTCGCGGGTGGCGGCGGAGGCTGGGCCGGCGCCAGCGAGAGCGGCAGCAGTGGAAAGCGCGGCGACGGCGAAGCGCCGCGCCCGGCGGGCAGACAGGTGGCGTGACACGGGGACTCCTCGCGCGGTGGATGCGCGCGTCGGTGACGAAACGCCCCAGCGCCTGGGGGACGCTGGAACGCCACACGTATACCACAAAAAAACGCGAACGTTCACGTTTTGAACCAGTCTTCAAAAGTGCCCCGGGACGCCCATCGATAGCCTCGCTGCGACGTGACCGCCGAACCGACCGCAGGGCGCCTCTGGCGCGGGCAGGCGCCCGACGTCCGCCGCCAGGAGCAGCAGGAGCGCCTGCTGCGAGCCGCGGCCGCCGTGGTCGTGCGGGTCGGCTACGCCGCCACCAGCGCCGAGGCGATCAGCCGCGAGGCGAAGATGTCGAAGGCCACCTTCTACGCGCACTTCTCCAACAAGGAGGCGTGCTTCCTGGCGCTGTTGGAACTCGGCGCGCAGCTCGCGCTCGCGCGCGTCGTCGAAGGAGCGCGGGAGGCTGGCGACGACGCCGCCGAGCGCCAGCGCGCAGGCCTGCGGTCGTTCCTCGAGATCGTCGGCGAGGAGCCGGTCGCAGCGCGCGCCATCCTGGTCGACGGCCTCAGCAGCGGCCCGGCGGCGATCGCCCGACGCGATGAGCTCTTCACCGCCTTCGCCGCGGTGATGTTCCACGAGACCGAGCGCGGCGCGAAAGCCGGCGGCGGCCCGCGGTTCGCGACGGTCTACGACGCCCAGGGCGTTGTCGGCGCCGTCGTCGAGCTCACGTCACGCCATCTGCGCTCCGGCAAACCGGAGCAGCTCGCCGAGGTGCAAGCGAGCGTCGAGCGGATCCTGTTCGGCGTCCTGGTCGACGACGTCAGTGGGCTGCGGTGAACTGCTGCAGCGCCTGTGAAGCCTGCTGCTGCGTGACCCGCAGTGAGCGGGATGCCGGAGCCACCGGCCCCGACGCGACCTGGTTCACGGTCGCCTGGCCGCGCGGGATCTCAAAGCGCGCGAGCGTGAACACCTGCGCGTCGGCTTTGCGGACCTCGCGCACGGCGCGGAACTGCACCTTGAGCGCGCCGCTCGTGACCTCGGCCAAGCCATAGCCCTTGTAGGCGGAGTTCGAGTACTTCAAGTGCGGGTTGGCGCTGCGCAGCAGGGGGTCGAGCACCTTCGCAGCGGCGTTGCGGGTCGACTCGGTCGTGGCGAAGCGGTCGGCGATGCCCTGCGACGTGATCGAGCCGATCACGAGCTCGGTCGCGACCGGTGCGCCGCCCTTGCCGTAACCGTCGACCCAGACCGATTTGTGGCGGCCGGTCCGCGAGACCGAGCCCGCGAAGAACGTGTGGATGTCGCCCGTGAAGAAGGCGACGTCCTCCACGCCGTGCTTGGCGATCGCGTCGGCGATCAACGTGCGCTCGTAGGCGTATCCGTCCCACGCGTCGGTGTTGAGCGGGTAGCCCGGCGCGAGGTCGAGCGACTGGATCATCACCTGGTTGGCGATCAGCTTCCACGGGGCCGTCGACGTCTTCAGGCGGTCGATGAGCCAGTCGCGCTGGGGCGCGCCGAGCAGCGTGCTCGTCTTGCGGCGCGTCTGCGAGAGGTCGCCGCAGAACCCGATGAACTCGTCGCCCGGGTTGCACACCTGGTTCGTGCGGAACTGGCGGGTGTCGAGCGCGAGCAGGTCGACCTGCCCGAAGCGCGTCGCGCCGTAGATCTTGTCGGGTGTGACCGCATCGCGGATCACCGGCATCGCATCGAAAAACGCGCGGTAGGCGCTGGCGCGGCGCTCGGCGAACGGGATCGGCCGGGCCCCGCGCTTTTTGCTCTTGCCGCCGGGCAGCCTCGCCGCGTAGTTGTCCTCGACCTCGTGGTCGTCCCAGATCGAGATCAGCGGGGCGCTGGCGCGGACGGCCCGCAGGAACTCATCGGAGTGGTACGTCTCGTACTGCGCGGTGTACTCGCCATACGTGCGGGTCTGGCCGTCGGGCGTCTCGGGCACCTTGCGCACCGCGTTCTCGAAGTACGCGTCTTCGTAGATGTAGTCGCCAAGGCAGACCACGAGGTCGACGTCCTGCTGCGCGAGGTCGCGGTGGGCGGCGTAGTTGCCGGAGAGGAAGTCCTGGCACGCGAAGAACGCGAGCTTGACCGGCTCCTTGGAATCCGGCGGCAGCGACGTGCGGAAGCGGCCGACGGGCGAGGACTCGCCATCGGCGGTCTCGAAGCGGTACCAGTAGCGCTCGCCCGGCTGCAGCGCACCGCCGCCGATCCGCACGCGGGCCGTGCCGGCGGCGCCGGGATCGGCCAGGGCCTCCGTACGCGCGACGACGTTGGCGAACGCCTCGTCCCGCGCGACCTCGACGGTGAGCCGCGACGGACTGCTGAGACCGCTGAGCTGGGTCCAGAGCGTCGCCGCCGTCCCGTTGACCTGGCCCGAGGCGATGCCCTGCGCGAAGGCGACGTCGGATGCGCCTGGTACGGCGGCGAGCGCCCGCGAGAGGAGCGGATCGCTCAGGACCCAGAGCCCTGCGGCGCCGATCGCGGACTTGACGAACGTCCGGCGGTCGACGCCGGAGAGGTGGGGCTGGGCAGGCATGGCGAAGACGATCTTCCAGAGGCGAGAAGAATGCCCCAGGGTCCTCCTTCCGCCGCCAGCGGTCAAGGACGCGTCACGTCCTGATCACGCCCCGTCCAGGCGCCCATTCGTGCCCAGTCGAGCCGTCTGAGAGTGACGAGCCTCCATTCCGACCTCTGCGATCGGCTTCCCGGCGCTCCGGCGGCTACTGTTAGTGGCGATGATCTTCACGACCAAAGCCGAGTACGGCGTGCGGCTGCTCGTCGACCTCGGTCAGGCGGAGGGTGGCGATCCGGTCGCCCTCAAGGCCATCGCCGAGCGCGAGCGCCTGCCGCTGGCTTACCTGGAGCGCATCGTCGCGCTCCTGCGGAAGGCCGGAATCGTGGAGTCCACGCGCGGAGCGCGAGGCGGCTACCTGCTGTCGCGCGACCCGAGCGAGATCCGCATGGACGAGGTGGTGGCCGCGCTCGATGGCCCGATCGCGCCGATGTCCTGCTTTATCGACGACAGCACCGCAGACGGGCAGAAGGTCGTGTGCTCCCACCACGCGATCGACGACACCGGCCCGTGTGGCACCAAGCTCCTGTGGACGCGCGTCCACGGCGGCGTGGTCCGCGCCCTGCAGCAGACGACGCTCGCGGACCTCATCGCGTTCGAGCGCGGCGGCGTCGGCGCGCTGAACGTCAGTCGCCCGGTCGGCGACGAACTGCCCGTCGTCACGGCCTAGCCGCACCACCCCTGCCCGGTCTGGCGCGGTCCTGTCACCCCGCCAGCCGACCACCCCTCACGGACCCCCAGAGAAGCTTTCGCACCACATGGCCACGCTCGAGATCAAGAACCTCCACGCCTCCGTCGACGAGGAGAAGCAGATCCTCAAGGGTCTCGACCTCACCGTGCAGAGCGGCGAGGTCCACGCGCTGATGGGCCCCAACGGCGCCGGCAAGTCGACCCTCGCCAACATCATCATGGGCCACCCGGCCTACGAGGTCACCGAGGGCCAGGTCTTCCTCGACGGTCAGGACCTCACCGAGGAAGACCCGGACGTGCGCGCCCGCCAGGGCCTGTTCATGGCCTTCCAGTACCCGGTCGCCATCCCGGGCGTCACCGTCACGAAGTACCTGCGCTCGGTGATGAACGCGCACCGCGTCGCCAAGGGCGAGCCGGAGATCTCCCTGAAGGAGTTCCGCAAGACGGTCGAGGAAGCGATGGAGCTCGTGAACGTGCCCCGCGAGTTCACGACCCGCTACCTCAACGACGGCTTCTCCGGTGGCGAGAAGAAGCGCATGGAGGTGCTCCAGCTGGCCCTCCAGAAGCCGAAGATCGCGATCCTCGACGAGACCGACTCGGGCCTCGATGTCGACGCGCTCAACGTGGTCGCGCAGGGCGTGAACGAGGTCGCCAAGGCCAACGGCACCGGCGTCCTGATCATCACCCACTACCAGCGGATCCTGCACCAGGTGAAGCCCGACCGCACCTCGATCCTGATGGACGGGCGCATCGTCCGCGAGGGCGGCCCGGAGCTCGTCGAGCAGATCGAGACCAGCGGCTACGAGCAGATCCGCGCCGAGCTGGCCGCGAAGTAAGCACGCAAGGAGCACCGATGGACCCAGCCGCCGCCACCCCGCCGCAGAGCGCGCCGGCCGCCGCCGGGTCCTTCGACGTCGACGCCGTCCGCGCGGCGTTCCCGGTCCTCGGGCCGGAGCACGAGGGCGTCCCGGTCGTCTACCTGGACTCGGGAGCCAGCGCGCAGAAGCCCCAGGCCGTCATCGACCGGATGGCGGCCTTCGCGGCGCACCACTACGCGAACATCCACCGCGGCGTCTACGGCCTCTCGCAGGACGCTGACGCGGCCTACGAGGGCGCGCGGCGGCGCGCCGCGGCGTTCGTCGGCGCCGATCCGCGCGGGACCATCTTCACGAAGAACGTCACCGAGGCGTTCAACCTGGTCGCGCGCTCATGGGGCGACGCGAATCTGCGGCCTGGCGACCAGATCGTCCTGACGGAGCTGGAGCACCACGCCAACCTGGTGCCGTGGCAGGAGGCTGCCAAGCGGAACGGGGCGGAGCTCGTCTGGCTGCCCGTGCTCGATAACGGTCAAGTCGACCTCGAGCCTTTGCATTCGGCGCTCGCGGGAGGCCGCGTCAAGCTCGTCGCCTGCGCGCACGTGAGCAACGTGCTCGGCACGATCCTGCCGGTCGCCGAGATCACCGCCGCCGCGCATGCCGCCGGCGCCGTGGTCTGCATCGACGGCGCCCAGGCCGTGCCGCAGATGCCGGTCGACATCGCCGCGATTGGCGCGGACTTCTACGGCTGGACGAGCCACAAGATCTACGGCCCGTCGGGCCTCGGCATCCTGCACGGCAAGCGCGAGCTGCTCGAGGAGATGCCGCCGTTCCTCGTCGGCGGCGACATGATCTCGGTCGTCACCAAGGAAGGCGCGACGTGGGCGCCGGTGCCGAGCAAGTTCGAGGCCGGCACGCCGCCGATCATCGAAGCGGCCGGGCTCACGACGGCGATCGACTTCCTCGACGGCCTCGGCATGGACCAGGTCCGCGAGCACGCGGTCGAGGTCACCGCCTACGCTCTGGAGCGGCTCTCGGCCGTCGAAGGCATCACGATCTTCGGCCCAGCGCGCGCCGAAGACCGCGGCGGCCTCGTCGCGTTCTCCCTCGACTACGCGCACCCGCACGATATCTCCGAGCTCCTGGCCCGCGACGGCGTCTGCGTCCGCGCCGGACAGCACTGCGCCGAGCCGCTCGCCCGCGCCCTCGGCGTCCCGGCGACGACCCGCGCGTCGTTCGCCGTGCACACCTCCAAGGCCGATATCGACGCGCTCGTCGACGGCCTCGGCAAGGTGCACGCGCTCTTCGGGTAGCGCGGCGTGCGGCGCCCGTCGGCCTTCCGCGCGGTGGGCGCCGCGCTCGCGCTGCTGTCGCCGAGGCGGGCGCGGCGCTCGGCGTGGCCTCGGTGCTCTGGCTGCTGGCGGCGTTCCAGCGCGCGGTCGCCGTCGCTCGTAGGGAACACGTGAACCGCCGTGCCGACTTCATCGCTTCGGCCTGAGCGCCGCGCCGTGGGCGCTGGGACGATGACCTGATGGACGCAGACGTCATCGTCATCGGGGCCGGACTCGCTGGCCTGGTCGCTGCCGCCGAGGCCGCCGACGCGGGCCGCGCCGTGCTGCTGCTCGACCAGGAGAACGAGGCCAACCTCGGCGGGCAGGCCTGGTGGTCGTTCGGCGGGCTGTTCTTTGTCGACTCGCCTGAGCAGCGTCGGATGGGCATCAAAGACTCGGTCGAGCTCGCCCATCAGGACTGGCAGGGCACCGCCGGCTTCGACCGCGACCGCGAGGACCACTGGCCGCGGCAATGGGCCGAGGCCTACGTGAACTTCGCCGCCGGCGAGAAGCGCGCGTGGCTGGCCGAGCAGGGCGTGAAGATGTTCCCGTTCGTCGGCTGGGCCGAACGCGGCGGCTACGGCGCCGACGGCCCCGGCAACTCGGTGCCGCGCTTCCACGTCACGTGGGGCACCGGCCCTGGCGTGGTCGCGCCGTTCGCCGCGCAGGTCCACGCGCACGCCGAAGCAGGCCGCATCCGCTTCGGGTTCCGGCACCAGGTCGACGAGCTGATCGTCGAGGGCGGCGCGGTCACCGGCGTCCGCGGCACGGTCCTCGCGCCATCGCGCGAAGACCGCGGCGTCGCTTCGACGCGCGAGCCTGCAGGCACCTTCGAGAAGACCGCCCACGCGGTCGTGGTCACCTCGGGAGGTATCGGCGGCAACCACGACCTCGTCCGCGCGAACTGGCCGGAGCGGCTCGGCGCGCCTCCGAAGTCGATGGTCACCGGCGTCCCGGCGCATGTCGACGGGCGCATGCTCGGCATCACCGAGTCGGCGGGCGGCAACATCGTCAACCGCGACCGCATGTGGCACTACGTCGAGGGCGTGCAGAACCACTCGCCCGTCTGGCCAGGCCACGGCATCCGGATCATCCCGGGGCCGTCGTCGCTCTGGCTGGACGCGACCGGCCGGCGGCTGCCCACACCGCTCTTCCCGGGCTACGACACGCTCGGAACCCTCGAACACATCGTGCAGACGGGCCACGACCACACCTGGTTCGTGCTCGACGACAAGATCATCGAGCGCGAGTTCACGCTCTCCGGGTCTGAACAGAACCCCGACCTCACCGACAAGTCGATCCGCCGCCTGCTGCAGCGGATCCTGCCGGGCCCGCCCGCCCCGGTGCAGGCGTTCCTCGACCGCGGCGCCGACTTCGTGACGGCGCCGACGGTCGGCGGGCTCGTCAAACAGATGAACGCGCTGCACGGCGGCGAGCCGCTGCTCGACGCGCTCGCCGTCGAGCGGGTGATCCGCGCCCGCGACCGCGAGCTCGCGAACCCGTACACCAAGGACGCGCAGCTCACCGCGATCGCCGGCGCCCGCCGGTACAAGCCTGACCGCGTCATGCGGATCGCCAGCCCGCATGCGCTGCTCGGCGAAAAAGCCGGGCAGCTGATCGCGGTCAAGCTCCACATCCTCACCCGCAAGACCCTCGGCGGCCTGGAGACCGACCTCGGCTCGCGCGTGATACAGGCCGACGGGACGCCGTTCCCCGGTCTCTACGCCGCAGGCGAAGTGGCGGGCTTCGGCGGCGGTGGCGTGCACGGCTACCGCGCGCTCGAGGGCACGTTCCTCGGCGGCTGCCTCTTCTCGGGGCGTGCCGCAGGCCGCACCGCTGCGGCCGACATCGCCTAGGCGGCCACCGGGTTCTGCGATGCCGCAGAACCCGCCGTCCGCTTACGCCAGCGGGATGCCTTGCTGCGGGCGGAAGCGGCGGTCTGGGTCGTACTGCGCCTTGACGGCCTTCAGCCGCTCCAGAGACCCGCCGTAGTAGGCCGTCTGCCAGCCGGGCTGGTCGAGGTCCAGGTAGTTGACATAGGCGCCGCCGGTGGCATGCGGAGCCAGCTGGTTGCGCGCGCTGCGGACCCAGTTGCGGGCGTTGTAGTCCTCCCACGCGCCGGAGCTCTGCGCGAGGAACTGCACGCCGCAGCGCGCCGCGCGGTGCGGGAAGGCGGTCGCGTCCGGGGCGACGTCGTCGATCGCGCCGCCCATCGCCGCCAGCAGCACTGAGCGGCGGCCGCCGAACACCGGCCGGGCCGAACGCACGGCGCGCAGTAGCGCCTGGCGGCCTGCGGCATCAAGCGGCCCCGGGAGGTACGAGGAGCCCGCGAAGAACCGGCTGCGGCCGAGCATGCCCTGGTCGCCGAAGCGGTTCGGGCGGCACTGCTGGATCGACAGGCCCTCGCAGTAGCCGGCGATCAGCGCGGCCTGCAGGTGCGTCTTGGGGGCGAACGACGAGCCCGCGCCCTCGATCGCCAGCAGCGGCGCGACCGCGGCACGCGCCTGGTCGACCGGCCCGAGGAACGTGCCGGTGTAGCGCACGACCGGCAGCTTGCCCGACGAGTCGACGGAGAAGGCGAGGTCGCCGGTGAGCTCGCGCGGAGCCTCGGGCGCAGTGCGCAGGAACGTGTCCAAGACCTCGTCGGCGACCGCCCACTGCCAGCGGATCGTGATCAGCGTCTCGGTCGCCGTCGGCACCGTCCGCATCACCGTCCGCGTCACGACGCCCACGTTGCCTCCGCCCCCTCCGCGGCAGGCCCAGAACAGGTCCGGCTCGGAGGACTCGCTGACCTCGCGGACCACGCCATCGGGCGTGACGATCGTGAGCGCCTGCACGTGGTCGGTCGTGAGGCCGTAGGCGCGGCTGAGCGAGCCGACGCCGCCACCCATCGCGAGGCCGGTCACGCCGACCGACGGGCAGCTGCCCGTCGGGATCGCCACGCCCTTGGCCGCGAGCGCAGCGACGACGTCGATCGCGAGCGCCCCGCCGCCGATCCCGGCCGTGCGGTTGCCGTCCGACAGCGCGACGCCCTTGAGGGTGCGCAGGTCGAGCACCAGGGCGTGCGGCGTGGTCGCGTTGCCGGTGTAGCCGTGGCCGCCGCCGCGCGGGAACACCGCGACGTTGTAGCGGGCTGCCCACGCCATCGCGGTGCGCACGTCGTCGGTGTCGAGCGGGCGCGCGATCACCGGCGGGAAGACCAGGTCGAAGCGGCTGTTGTAGATCGCCTGCGCCGTCAGGTAGCGCGGGTTGTCCTGCAGGTAGACGCCGCCGCGCAGCTCATCGGCGAGCTCCCGCAGCCAAGCCGAGGGGATCCGGGCCGTGGCCGCCGAGGCGCTTCCGCCCAGCAGGCCGCTGGGCAGCTGAGTCGCTGCAGCGGCAGCAGTGGCCGCGCCGGCGCGAGCCAGCAGGGATCGGCGGGACAGACGCGTCACGGCCATCAAACTTACGGATTACCGCCGATCGGCGCCAGGAATCAGGTGTTCCGGCGGTCAGGTTCCCGGTGCGCGGCCGGTCGGAGCGGGCGCGCACCGGGCCGCAGCGCCCACCCGCGTAGAGTGTTCGGGGAGATGGACGACCTCTACCGCGAGAACATCCTCGAGCATTACAAGCGCCCCCGGAACTGGCAGGTCCTCGACCCGGCCGACCTGGAGGCCGAAGACAAGAACCCGTCCTGCGGCGACCACTTCCATGTGACGATCCGGACCGGCGCGGACGGGAAGGTCACCGAAGTCGGCTTCGACGGCAACGGCTGCGCGATCAGCACGGCCGCCGCCTCGATGGCCAGCGAGGAGATCATCGGCATGCCCGCCGACGACCTCATCAAGCTCGACAAGGACTTCATCCTCGAGCTGCTCGGCATCGAGATCTCGGCGACCCGCATCAAGTGCGCGCTGCTCTCGCTCAAGGTGATCAAATCTGCCGCGCTCGGCGGCAAGGTCGTCGACTGGGAAGACGACGTCCCGGAGTCGGCGGCGCCCGCCGGCGGCACCGGCGGCGCAGGCTTCTAAGCCGCGCCACCGGGTCGTTCACGGCGCCGCCGCAGCGGCGCCGTTGCTGTTACTTCCAGCGCAGCTCGGCGGGCGTGGTGGCGTACCGCGTGTAGCGGTAGACGTCGCGGCCGTAGCGTTCGGTCACGACGCTCGGCAGCGGCACCACGAGGCGGCGCGCGCCGTCGCGGGTGAACACCGGGTAGAACCGCAGCGGCGCCCACGTGCGGGCCCGCCGGTGGAGCGTCTTCAGGCGCGCCGTGGCGAGGCTGTCTTCCTTCACGGCCCCGGTCGAGGTCGACGGCAGCAACGCCACCGAGTCGACGCCGGACGCGATCACGGCCTCCGGGCGCTGGTCGGCGTCGGCGCCGTCCTGGAGGAACCGGGCGGTGCCGAACGTGAGCGCGGCGCGGTTCGGGTTCCCCGCGAGAGTCTGGACGATGCGCCCGTCAGGGCCGACGCGGAGGACGGCGAAGCGGCACTTGTCGCCGCCGATGTTCCACCGCGTGATGCGGCAGCGCGCCGACGCGGAGAGCATCAGCGCGTCGCCGGAGACGCGGTCGTAGTCGAGCAGCAGCGCGTTGCCGGGCGTCGTCACCGTGATCGTCGGCCGCAGCTCGCGGCCGTCTGCGTCCTGCACAGCGATGGTGACGGTGCCGTTCGGGGAGGCTTCCGTCGCGAGCGCCGGCCAGCGCAGCGAGACGGCCTGGCCGTTGATGAACCGCGTCGCAGGGTCGACGCGCGGCGCGCCCTGATCGCCCGCGACGATGTTGCTGATGACGGCCGGAGGCACGATGGCGCGGGCTGCCGACGGTGCGCGGGTGACGGCCCCGGTCGCGACCGATGCGAAGTTCAGCCGCATCCAGGCGAGGCCGTCATCGGCCGCGAAGAGCTCGCGCTTCCCGTCGCCGTTGACGTCGTCGAGCGTGTTGAACGGGCTGCCCGGGGAGCTGAGGTCGAGCGCGACGACGCGGTCCTCGGGCTCCAGATCGGTCAAGTCGGGGGCGACGATCGGGAACGTCGAATTGGTCCAGCCGGCCGAGCCCGGGATGATCGCGTGCCGCTCGTCGAGATCGACCACCAGCTCGCCGATCCCGTCGCCGGTGACGTCGCCGATCGCGCTGATGTCGCTGTCGACGTCGTACCAGTCCTCGTCGCGCGGCAGGTCGACGCGGTGTTCGGCCAGCCCTGCCGGGCCCGACACCAAGATGACTCCCGCGGACCCGCCGGTGAGCGGCCGCGACGCCCGCCGTGACCACGAGGACGCCCAGTAGTCGACGCCGCCGTCGCCGTTGACATCTGCTGCGAGCGGGCGCAACCCTTCGGCGCGCAAGCGCTTGGCGGTCACGGTCTGCGGGGTGATCGACGCGGTGAGCGGAGCGTCGCCGGCCTGCGAACGGACGGCCAGCTGCGTCGCCGGCGAACCCGCGCGCACCGCGGCGGCGAGGTGCGCAGGCCGGGCCGCGGCTTGGTCGAGCGGCGGGCTGCCTGGCAGGTGCTTCTTCAGTTCGGCGATGGCGCGCTGGGCCTGTTCGGCGCGGAGGCGGCCGCCCAAGGCGTACTCATCGGCGAAGTCGTAGATCAGGTCGGCGATCGACTCCTGGTCGCAGCTGATCGACTTCGGCGCCTGGCTGGCCTTCAGGCGGATCGTGCAGTACTGCAGGTCGATGATCTGCGCCGGGCGGTTGACCGTGGCGATCGAGATCCGCAGCCGGGTGCGCTTGCGCTTCTTGCGCGGCGTGACCTGCAGGACGCCGCGCGCCGTGCCGCCGACGGCGCGGACGAGGTCGCCGTCATCGCCGGCGTAGAAGCCGAAGCTCACGATGCTGCCGGGGACTGCGGCGGTCGTGACGACGATCCGAGACGGGCGGCCCGACACCTTCGGCGGGGTCGTCGGCTTGACCGGCGCCCGCGTGATCGACTCCGCGACCGAGCCGTCGGCACGGGTGAGCCGCGCGACGAGTCCGCGCTCGTCAGCCGCCAAGGTCACCTGCGAGGGGCCGGGGGAGAGGTCGGTGAACTCGGCGACGGCGGTCGGGCTGCCTTGGTGGCTGGCGACCGCGACGCGGAGTTTGGCCGCGTCGTCGACCTCGGGCACGGTCAGCACGTCGCCGGGCAGGAACTGCGCTGGCTCAGCGAGGTTGCCGCCGAGCTCGCGCCAGCCGGCGCCGACCCGCGAGCGGCGCGGGTTCGTGGCGATGGTGCCGCCGAACGCCGCGGGGAACGCGGCGAACGTCGGGGAGCAGATCGTGGCGACCGGCTGCAGGTCTCCGTCGGTGGCCGAGGCGAGCGCCTCGGCGGCGATGGCCGGGTCGATGTCGCCGAACTCGGCGGTCTCGACGTCATCGGAGTCGCGGTTGAGCAGGTCGAAGGGCGTGAACGGCGAGGTCGGGGTGTCGCACGCGGGCCGCGCTGCGGCGCCGATGATCACCTCCGGCTGGATCGGCGTGCGCACCGCGCCGGCGAGGCCAGCCGACGGGAAGAGCAGCGCGCCGCCGCCGGCTGCGGCGGCGACCGCCGGCAGCAAGGTGCGGAAAGGAAGGAGAACGTGGCGGAACACGCCGCGCACTCTTTCAGTACACCACTGTGCTGTGCAACCTGACTGCCAAAGGTGGCGGACATCTATTCCGTCAGTGTGGCGCGCGGCCGACGTCACGGTGCCCGGCGGCTCGACATCGGCATGATGTCGCGGGTCGGCTTTCAGCGACCCAGGACGACCATGACCAAGACCAACGCGGGCAACTTCTTCGAGGACTTCTCCGTCGGCCAGGTGATCGAGCACGCGACCCCGCGCACCATCACCGAGGGCGACCGGGCGGTCTACGGCTCGCTCTACCCGACCCGCTTCGCGCTGCCGTCGTCGGCGGAGTTCGCCGCTGCGTCGGGCCTGGCGCAGTGGCCGGTCGAGGAGCTGATCGGCTTCCACGTCGCCTTCGGCAAGACCGTCCCGGACGTCTCCCTCAACGCCGTCGCCAACCTCGGCTACGCCGAGCTGCGCTTCCACCAGCCGGTCGTCCCGGGCGACACGCTGCGCACGTCATCGGAGGTCATCGGCCTCAAGGAGAACTCCAGCGGCAAGAACGGCGTCGTCTACGTCCGCTCGACCGCCGTCAACCAGCGTGGCGAGGTCGCCATCGACTGGGCCCGCTGGGTCATGGTCCACAAGCGCGACACCTCGCTCCCGGCGCCGGAGACCGTCCTGCCGGAGCTCGCGAAGGTCGTCGCCCCGGAAGACCTGATCATCCCGGCGGGCCTCGACTTCACCAACTACGACTTCAAAGCCGCCGGCGAAGCCCACACGTGGGGCGATTACGAGGTCGGCGAGAAGATCGACCACGTCGACGGCGTCACGCTCACCGCGTCCGAGCACCAGCAGGCCACGCGCCTCTGGCAGAACACCGCGAAGGTGCACTTCAACACGGAGGCGCGCCCCGACGGCAACCAGCTCGTCTACGGCGGCCACATCATCTCGCTGGCTCGCGCCCTCTCCTACAACGGCCTCGCCAACGCCCAGCTGATCGCCGCGATCAACGCCGGCGCGCACACCTCGCCGGCCTTTGCTGGCGACACGATCTACGCCTGGTCTGAGGTGCTCGACAAGGCCGAGACCAGCGCCCCAGGCGTCGGCGCGCTGCGCCTGCGCCTCGTGGCCACGAAGGGCCGCGACGAGTCGACCACCCTCAAGGGCGAGGACGGCAAGTACGCCGAGGGCGTGCTGCTCGACCTCGACCTCTGGGCGCTCATCCCGCGCTAGTTCACGGAAGCGGCATCGGCACCGGCTAGCTTCGGTGCCGATGACCGCGCAGCAGTACGACGTGATCGTGATCGGCTCCGGCCCGGCCGGCGAGGTCGCAGCCGGGAGGCTGGCGACGGCTGGGCTCGACGTGGTGATCGTCGAGGAGCGGCTCGTCGCTGGCGAGTGCTCGTACTACGCGTGCATGCCGTCGAAGGCTTTGCTGCGGCCGGGCCACCTGCTGGCCGAGGCGCGGCGCGTGCCGGGCGTCCGCGAGGCCGTGGCCGGCGAGCTCGAGGTGCGCGCCGTTCTGGCGCGCCGCGACGAGGTGATCCACGACCTCGACGACGCGGCGCAGCTGCCGTGGCTCGAACACCTCGGCATCGATCTCGTGCGCGGCCGCGGCCGGCTGACGGGCGAGCGGACCGTCGCGGTCAGCGACGCCGATGGCGACGACATCGCCGAGCTGGAAGCCGGCACCGCCGTCGTCTTGGCGGCCGGGACCGCGCCGTCGATCCCGCCGGTGCCGGGCCTGCGCGAGGCCAAGCCCTGGACGAACCGCGAGGCGACCACGGCCAGCTACCCGCTGCCGGAGCGCGTCGCGATCATCGGCACCGGCCCCGTCGGCTCGGAGCTCTCGGACGCCCTCTCGGCGCTCGGCGTGCAGGTGACGCTGATCGGCGATGCGCCGCGGCTGCTGCCGCGTGAGGAGCCGTTCGCGGGCGAGCAGGTGGCGGGCGTGCTGCGCGAGCGCGGCGTCGACCTGCGGCTCGGCGCGAAGCTCACGCAGGTCGATCGGCCGCAGGCGGGTGGTCCGGCGACCGTGCACGTGCAGGACGCCGGCGGCGCGGAGAGCCAGGTCGAGGTCGACGAGATCATCGTCGCCGCGGGCCGCACCCCGGCCACGGGCTCGCTCGGGCTCGAAGCGGCAGGAGCGGAGGCCAACGAGCACGGCTATGTCGACGTCGACCGCCGCCTGCGCGTCGGCGGCGCCGACTGGCTCTACGCCATCGGCGACATCAACGGCCGCGACCTCCTCACGCACCAAGGCAAGTACCAGGCGCACATCGCCGCGCAGGTGATCCTCGGCGCCAAGGACGCCGTGCTCCGCGACGGGCCGCCTCCCGTCCGCGTGACGTTCACCGAGCCGGAGGTCGCTGGCGTCGGCCACACCGAGGCCACGGCGAAGGAAGCTGGACTCGACGTGCGCATCGTCGAGGTCCCGACCGACGGCAACGCGGGCGCGTCGTTTATCGGCAAGGGCGCGCCGGGCACCTGCCGTCTGCTGATCGACGAGTCCCGCGGCGTGATCGTCGGCGCGACCTTCACCGGCGTCGAGATCGGCGAGCAGATCCACGCCGCGACGATCGCCATCACCGGAGCCATCCCGGTGCAGCAGCTCTGGCACGCCGTGCCGGCGTTCCCGAGCCGCAGCGAGATCTGGCTGCGGCTGCTGGAGGCCTACGACGGCTGGTAGGCGCGGGGGCCGCGCTGCGTGGCCCGCGGCGGCTGCGCCTCCGCGCCCTTACGGCCGCTGGCCGAGCAGCGCGTAGGTGCCGGTGTCGCTGCGGCGGCGCTGCGCCGTCTGCGTCGCGAGCCAGCGCGAGCCGTTCGGCAGGACCCTCGCCGTGAGGTCGTCCAGGGCCTGGATCGGCTCGCCGCCGCGCGCGAGTACGGGCAGCGTCGCGAGCTTCCGGGCTCCCGTCTGCGCCGACGCCAGGATCGCGACGGTGCCCCCTTCGCCGGACGACGTCGGCGGGTCGGGGAGCCCTGCGTCGAGCGAGATGGCGGTGTCGACCAGCGTGTCGGCGTCCGGGCCATCGGCGACGAACGCGGCGAAGAGGTCGTACTGCGCCCGCCGCGTCGCGACGACGCTCGTGGCCACGCCGGCCGGGTTGATGCGCAGCACGCGGTCGAGGCAGCTCTTGTTGCCACAGCTCTCCTTCTGGAAGAGCGCGACGAGGTAGTCGCCAGACGCCTGGTCGTAGTCCAGCAGCAGCGGGATGCCGGTCGCCGTGAACGCCGTCGTCGCCAACGGTGTTGGCGCGCCGCCGAACTGCCGCAGCAGGAAGGTCCGTGGAGCCGCTGGCTTCACGGACGGGTTAGCCGCCGCGAGGGTCACGAGCCGGCCGCCGATGGTGAGCTCGCCGGGCGAGTCGACGGCGCCTGCCGCCTGCATGTCGCGCGGATCCCCGCCGAACAGGTTGAGGTCGCTGAGGCTCAGGTCGTCGAGCCACGCCAGCGGGAAGACCTGCGGAAGCCGGCTCCGCACGCCTGGCACGATCGCCTGGCTCGGGTAGATGGCGCTGATGCCTTCGTTGCCGAGCACCAGCTCCGGGCGGCCGTCGCCGGTGGTGTCGGCGACGCTGCCTTGCGGCTCGTGCGCGTTGAGGAAGCTGGTGAACGGGCTGTCGCGCGTCTCCAGGCCGAGGTCGATGTCGCGAGGACTCGTGGGCCGGACGCTGCGCAGGTCCAGCCGCACGGGAAGGGCTGCCGCCGAGAGCGCGTCGGTGACGAGCATCCCGCTCGGGCTGGCGAGCTCATCGCGGCCGTCGCCATCGAGATCGGCGACCGTGTCGATGTCGAGGTCGAGCGAGAACGAGTCCTGATCGACGCGGACCGGCACCGGAGCGGGGAGGCCCGCGGCCCGGCTGACGAACAGCTTCGGCCGCGCCGGACCGTCGAACGAGCGGTTGGAGACGACCTCGGGGCGGCCGTCGCCGTTGACGTCTCCGGCGAGCGTGAGCCGTTCCTCAAGCGGGAACGTGGCCAGGCGCGTCACGCTGGCTTCGACGGTCGGCAGCGCACGTGCGGCGGTGGCGCGCGGGGCGGGAGCGGCCGGAGCGGCGGCGGGCGCATCCACGGCGTGGGCGGCGTGGGCGGCAGCTCGCAGGGCGTCTGCGGCGCGCGCTGCGGTCGCGGCTTTGACGGCGGCGCAGGTGATCTTGTCTGCGCGCTTGCGGGCGGCGCTCCAGCGCACCTTGCAGGTCACCACGAACGCCTGCCGGCGGGGCAGGCTGGCGATGGTGATCTCGATCGTGCGCCGGCGCGGGCCGACGCGGACGGTGAGGCCCTTGAAGCGGCCTGCGTTGGACGCGATCGCCAGGTCGCCGTCGTCGTCGGTACCGCCGGTGATGACCGCGCCCGGCGCAGCAGTCCCGTGGAACCGCACCTCACGCCCGTTGAGCCGCGGGATGACGCGCGTCGCCACGGCCTTGGGGACGTCGACCGGCGTGCGTGTCGGGTCGCCGGTCTCCCATTCGACCGCGACCACGGGCGACTCGATCGGCCCCTCGATGCGCACGGCGGTCGCCCGCGGCGTGCCGAGGGGCGGGAGCTGCACGGTTTGCGCGCCGCGCCGCGTGGCGACGACGAGGGTGAGGACGGACCGCGGCCCAGCGGCGGGCAGCTCGATCCGGTCGCCGGGCACGAGCTCGCTGTCTGGGAACCCCTCGGGTTGTGTGCCCAGCGCGCGGGTTCCGGGCACGGCCACGTCGGCGGTGAGCGGGTAGTGGGTCGCGCCGCCGAACGGGCCGAGGGTCTGCGCCGTGCCAGCGAGGTCTGGGTCGCACAGCGCCAACGCGGGTGTGGGCAGCAGGATCGAGAAGACCAGCGCGAGCGCGCCGACGCCGTCCTCGCGCTTTGCCGCCTGGGCGCTGAGTGCGCTGATGCGCTGGCCGTTGATCTCGCCTGCCGACGGGCAGCGCAGCGGGGCTCCCGTCGTGAACACGGCGAGCGGGGTGGCCTTGGAGCGGATGGCGTCCGCCTTCGCAGGCGATGGCCCCGTGGCCAGCCCCGCCACCGTGGCGGCGCCGAGCAGCATCCGGAGGAGGCCGGTGCGGCGGTCATCAGTTCGGGGGACAAGCGAACGCATGGGTGCAGGACCCTCTCACATGTCACGTGTCAGCACATAACGCTGTGTGCGCCATCCCGGTTGCCGCCACGTGGCGGGCCGGCTCGGGTC
>JAEYAL010000294.1 GCA_023404805.1 Actinomycetes bacterium
GCGTCTCCGCGTGCGCGAGCGTGCCCGTCACCGCAGACGGCGCCATCGTCGGGACGGTCTGCGCGCTGCGCCGCGGCCGCTACGAATGGACGGCCGACGACACCGCCGTGCTGCGGGTCGCCGCCGAGCGCGCAGAACAGCGGCTCGACGCCGCGCTGCGCCACAGCCGCGCGGCGCTTCTGGCTTAGCTCAGCCCGTCGGCAAGATGCGGACGTAGCGGTCGACGATCCGCTGGAGCGCCGCAGCCGGGTCGTCGCACAGGCCGACATGCACCGGCGAGGACTGGATGATCGTGTTCGACGGCGCGGTGATGAACCCGAAACGATCGGAGGTCTCCATGCCCGCGATCCGCCCGGCCTCGGGGTCCCCGCCCGCCACGCGCACGAGCCCGTCGAGCTGCTGCCGCACCGCGGCGAGGTCGAGGTCGGGGGCGAGGGCCAGCAGGCGCGGCTCATCGAGCACGACCTCCAGCCCCAGCCAGTCGCTGCTGCGGCTGAACACCGCGGCGCCGACATTGACCTGCTCGCCGCGCTCGATCCGCGGCACCAGCCGCAGCAGCGCCCACGAGTAGGGCTGGCGGCCGCTCATGCCGCGCCGCCTCGCGTATCGCTGCCCTCGGGCGCTGAGGCGCCGCCCGCATCAGGCTTCGGCGCGCCCACGCGCGGGCCGAGCCCGCGCCTCGCCTCGGGGCCGCGCGGCATTCCGCCGGTGCCAGGCCCGGTGGTCGCCGACCCCGTCACGCTGAGCTCGTCGAGCCCCGCGAGATAGCGGCCTACGACCTCGGCGCGCGCCGCCAGATAGCCCGCGTAGTCGTGCTCGCCGCGCCACTCCTCCGGCACCTGGTCGACGACGCCCGCGAGGAGCTCGGGCGTCAGCTGCGGCGCGAGCTCGGCGTGCACCTTGCGGAGCAGCCGGACGCGCGAGACCGGGTCGCCGAGCAGCGTCAGCAGCACGTGGTCGGCGATCTGCGGGAACGGGCGGTCGGCCTCGTCCGCGCTCAGGGCCGCAGCGTGGTGGCGGTAGAGCGCCGCACCGTGGTCGATCAGCCACAGCTCCCCGTGCCAGACGAGCAGGTTCGGGTTGCGCGGCGTGCGGTCGACGTTCGTCGTGAGCAGGTCGAGCCAGACCACGCGCGCGGCTTCCTCGCGCGGCACCTCGTGCCCGGCGTGGACGGCGAACGGCAGCGACGCCGGGAGGAAGTCCATGCCGACATTCAGGCCGACGCTCGCGCGCAGCAGCTCCTGGATCTCCGGATCGGGCTCCGCGCGGCCGATCGCGTCGTCGAGCTCCAGCAGGGCGAGCTCCGGGACGCGCAGGCCGAGCGCCCGCGCCAGCTCGCCGACGACGATCTCCGCGACGAGCGCCCGCACGCCCTGGCCGGCGCCGCGGAGCTTGACGACGTAGAGCCCGTCGTCATCGACCTCGACCAAGCCGGGCAGCGACCCGCCCTCGCGCAGCGGTTCGACGTAACGGGTGATGCGGTGCTGGTCCATGGGCGCGTCAGCCGATCTTGCGGACCCAGAAGTCCATCGGGGAGACGTCGTCGCCCCAGCCGAGCGAGCGGTAGAGGTGCCGGGCCGGCGCGTTGTCGTGGCGGACTTCGAGCGAGATCGCGCAGGCGCCCGCCTGCTCGGCGTCGGCGATGACGCGCTCCAGCAAGGCCCGCCCGATGCCGCGGCCGCGGCCGGCTGCGTCGACGGCGACGTCGTGCACGTTCCAGCGCGGTTTCGCGGCAAAGGTCGAGTAGCCCGCGAACGCCGTCACGACGCCGACAAACTGGTCGCCGTCGCGGGCGAGCCACACCATCGAGACTGGCGAGGCCTTCAGCCCGTCGACGAGGCGCGCCTTCACGTCATCGGTGAGCGGCTTCTCGCCGCCCATCGGATCGCGGGCGTAGCCGTCGAGCAAGGCGACGATCGCAGCGGCGTGCTGCGGGTCGTCGTAGTCGGCGCGGAGGACGGTCACAGGCGGCATGCTCGCCCCACGCTACGAGTCCCGGGTGGCGCCTGCACTGCGCCGGCGCCACCGGTCGCCCAGCGTGACCAGCCCGCCGAGCACGATCGCGAAGAACACGATGCCGCCGAAGTTCAGCGCCACGGCCCCGTAGCCGTGGGTGTTCACGTCGACGAAGCCGTACGGGTACCACTGGCTCAGTTCGCCGTAGAGCGCGATCCAGGAGCCCCAGACCACCGGCCACAGCAGGATCCGCCCGACGTCCGCCCAGCGGAACCCGGGCCACGGCCCGACCGCGAGCCACGCCAGCAGCGTGAGCGGCGGCGCGAGGTAGTGCAGCATCACGTTCGCGATCCACGACGCCGTCGAACGGTCGACGGGGTCGTCCGACAACACGAGCACGTAGACGATGCCGGTCACGGTGATCCCGACGAGCGATGCCAACCGCAACGTCCGCATCCACGTCGTCTCGAGGTCGGCGCCACGCACCACCGCGAGCGAGGCGAGCAGCACGGCGAAGGCGCTCTCGACGGTGAAGTAGCTGACGAACCGCACGAGGCGCGTGCCAAGCCCCGGATCCTCGCCGGCGACGTGGTCTGGGGCGAAGATCGTCAGCCCGAGGCGCAGCAGCAGCGCGGCGCCGACGAACGCCCCGAGCAGCAGGTGCACCTGCCGTGCGCGCGACGTGCTCATCCGACGCCGACCTGGACCTTGGGCTGGCGCCTCGGCGGCGGGCTGTCGTGCAGCAGCCGCGGCACGGTCACGAAGCGGTAGTGCTTGGCCCGCAGCTGTTTGATGATCGCGGGCAGCGCCGCGACCGTCTGCGTGCGGTCTCCCCCTGCGTCGTGCATCAGGACGATGGAACCAGGGCGAGCGGCGTCGACCACGCGGCGCACGATCACGCGCGTCCCGGGGCGCTCGTAGTCCTGGCTGTCGATGCTCCACAGCACGGGCAGCAGGTGGCGCTTCGCGGCGAGCCTCAGGGTCGTCTCGTTGAGCGTCCCGTAGGGCGGCCGGAACAGCTGCGGCAGCGCGCCGCTCGCCCGGTAGATCGCAAACGACGCGTCGTCGAGCTGGTCGGCCTGGTCGTCGGCTGAGAGCCTGGCCAGGTTCTTGTGCGACCACGTGTGGTTGGCGAGCACGAAGCTCGGGTCGCGGATCTCACGCCGCTCGGCATCGGTGAACACGTCGACGGCCTGGCCGACCTGGAAGAACGTGGCTGGGACCTTGAGGCGGTCCAGCACGCGCAGCACCCGGAGCGTGTACGGGCCCGGCCCGTCGTCGAAGGTGAGGGCGATCTGCCGCTCGCGGCGCCCCGCCACCGCGACATACGGCAGGCGGCGCCGGACGCGTTCCACCGCCTTGGCCTGCTCGAACCGGCGGGTCCGGAGGATCGGGACGGTCGTCGGCATCGGCGTCGTGAGGCTCAGCGGGCCGGCCACCGGCGCTGGGTGCCGCCCTGCCCGGCCCAGGCCCAGCACGGCGATCAGCGCGCCGACGCCCAGCGCGCCGACGAGCAGCACCGCCACCGCCACGGTGCGCCGCACCCGGAAGACGTGTTCGCGGTGGGGCGTCACGCGGAACGCAGCAGCTCGCGGAGCCGCTCGAGCGCCGCGTCCTCTCGGCTCGCGAGCGCGGCGAGCTGCATCGAGAGCCCTTGCAGCAGCTCGGCCGCGTCTGCGGCGCCGAGCGCGAAGCCCTCCTCGACCGCCTCCGGCGCGAGGTCCCATTCGGAAGTGAGCGGACGCAGCGCCGCGAGCCCCGGGACGTCGGCGGGCAGGGCCGCGTCGGCGACGGCGTCCCACTCGGCGGCCAGCTCGCCGTAGCTCGCCGCCACCG
>JAEYAL010000321.1 GCA_023404805.1 Actinomycetes bacterium
AAGGCGGCGAGGGCGCTGGCCCGGCGGGCGGCGGCACGGCGCTGCGGCAGGTCGAGGCGCGCGCGGTGGCGCTCCAGGGCGTCGATCAGCTCGGGGATGCCCTGCGGCGGCGAGACCGAGGAGACGAGCACGACCTCGGTGTCGGAGTCGCCGATCGAGCGCAGCGCGCCCTTGAGGTCGCGGCGTGCGTTCAGCGCGACTTTGCCGAGGTCGGCCTTCGTCACCACGAGCACGTCGGGCACTTCCATGATCCCGCTCTTGAGGAACTGGAGCGCGTCGCCGGAGGCGGGCTGCACGATCACGGCGGTCGTGTCCGCGACCTCGGCGATCTCGGTCTCGGACTGGCCGACGCCGACGGTCTCGACGACGACCACGTCGAAGCACGCGGCCAGCGAGTGGGCCGCGGCGCGGGTGGCGGGAGCGAGGCCCCCGAGCTGCCCGGCGGACGCCATCGACCGCACGTAGGTGCCGCGGTCAGCGGGATCGAGCAGCAGCCGGGCACGGTCGCCGAGGAGCGAGCCGCCGGACCGCTTGGAGGACGGGTCGACGGCCAGCAGCGCGACCGTCGCGCCGCGGCGGCGCCATTCGGTGATCAGGGCGCCGAGCAGCGTCGACTTGCCGGCGCCGGGCGGGCCCGTGATGCCGACGACGTGGCCTGGCAGCTCACCGCCGGTCGCCGCAGGCGAGAGCGCAGCCAGGAGGGCGCGGCGCGCGTCAGCGGTCGCCGGCGAGCGGTTCTCGAGCAGGTTCAAAGCGGCCGGCGCAGCGGTGCGGTCGCCGCTCAGGAGCCGCGCGGCGAGCTGGGTGGCGTCGTCAGCCGTCATCCGCGCTGGACGCTACCGGCCGCACGCCCGCTGCGGCGCCTCGACCCCGCAGGTATGCAGCGCGGCGCTGCGTACTTGCCGGGGCGGTAGGGGTGCGGTGCGCTAGAACGTGTCCTGTGAGCGGGACTTTGCAGGGGCGCGTCGCGGTGATCACCGGCGCGTCGAGTGGGATCGGGGCGGCCACGGCGCGCCTCCTGGCAGCTGAAGGCGCTGACGTCGCGCTGCTGGCGCGCCGCGTCGACCGGCTCGAAGCGCTGGCGCTGGAGCTCAAGGAGTACGGCGCGCAGGTCCTCGTGATCGCGACCGACGTGACCGATCCGTCCGCCATCGCCGCGGCGGCCGACCAGATCGCCAATGGGCTGGGCCGGGTCGACCTGCTGGTGAACAACGCCGGCGTGATGCTGCTCTCGCCGTTCGAGGCCGACCTCGTCGACGAGTGGAAGCAGATGATCGATGTGAACTTCACGGCCGTGCTCGATACGACCCGCGCGTTCCTGCCGGCGATCCGCGAAGGCGGCGGCGACATCGTGAACATCTCGTCGGTCGCGGGCCGCGTGGTGTTTGAGCGCTCCTCGGTCTACAACGGCACCAAGCACGCGGTCGGCGCGTGGTCGGAGGCGCTGCGCAAGGAGCTCGCCGGGACTGGCGTGCGCGTCGGCCTGATCGAGCCGGGCGTCGTGGCGACCGAACTGACGACCCATTCCAGCCACGACGAGACGAAGGCCGTCTACGCCGAGCGCTACGACGGCGTCGAGCGGCTCGAAGCCTCCGACATCGCCGACGCGGTGCTCTTCATGGTGAGCCGCCCGGCGCGCGCGGCCATCAACGAGATCCTCGTGCGCCCCTCGGCGCAGAAGCCCTGACGCGCTGGCGCGCTGGCGGCGTCCGGCCGCTGAGCGGCTGATCTAGGCTCGCGCCATGAACCTCGATCTGACGGGCCGCGTCGCGGTCATCACGGGCGCCTCCAGCGGCATCGGCGAGGCGACGGCCCGCACGCTCGCCGCGCACGGCGCCGCGGTCGTGCTGCTCGCCCGCCGGGGCGACCGCATCCAGGCCATCCAGCAAGAGCTCGCTGACGCCGGCTGCAGCGCGCTGGCGATCGAGGCCGACGTGACCGACGCCGCGAGCCTGCAGCGCGCCGTCGTCGGCGCCCGCGAGCTGGGCCGCGTCGACCTGCTGGTGAACAACGCCGGCGTGATGCTGCTGTCGCGGTTCGACGAGGCGCACGTGGCCGAGTGGAAACAGATGATCGACGTCAACGTCACCGGCGTGCTGCTCACCACCAACGCGTTCCTCGACGACCTCGTCGACGGCGGCGGCG
Source organism: Actinomycetes bacterium (assembly GCA_023404805.1). Lineage (GTDB taxonomy): Bacteria > Actinomycetota > Thermoleophilia > Solirubrobacterales > Solirubrobacteraceae > JAGIBJ01. Next base: position 2,146 of record JAEYAL010000321.1, read on the forward strand.
ACATCGTGAACATCTCGTCGGTCGCCGGCCGGATGACGGCGCCGAACACGTCGGTCTACAACGCGACCAAATGGGGCGTCGTCGGCTGGTCGGACGCGCTGCGCCAAGAGCTGCAGGCCAAGGACGTCCGCGTCGGCCTGGTCGAGCCGGGCGCCGTCGAGACGGAGCTCGCGGGCCACATCACGAGCGAGATCGCCAAGGCGCGGTTCCGGGAGCGGTTCGACGGCATGGAGATCCTGCAGGCGCAGGACATCGCCGACGCCGTGCTCTACATGGCCAGCCGCCCACCGCACGCCGCGGTCAACGAGATCCTCGTGCGGCCAGCGAAACAGCCGTAGGCAGCGCTCGGCGCGGGCTCGACCGTAGGACCCGGGCGCCGCGGCCACGCTCACCAGCTCCACCTGCGGTCCTCGGGGCACGCGCCGGGCTTCGGCCCCGCGAGGCACTTGAAGCGATCGCCGCTGGGCCCGCGGGCGACCGTGAACTTCGCGCCGCTCTCGGAGCGCGCGGTGATCCGGAACCCGTTGTCGGTGGCCGAGATCTGCACCTCGCCGAGCTTCTTGCCGATGTGCAGGCCGAGCGTCTGCGGGTCGCCGAGCTCCTCGTGGGTGTTGCAGTCGCGGTAGGTGTCGCGGCCGGAGTGGCAGCCCTCGATGATCGAGACCATCGTGCGGGCGTTCAGCATCGCGGTCTGGTCGGCTGCGATGCGCTCCTCCTCGGTGAGCTGGCTCGGCGTCTTGCCGTCAGGCACCTTCGTCGGCGTCGTCCCGGTCGGGCTTGCGACCTCCGCCGGCGTGGTCGGCAGCGGCTCGAGCGGCTCGACCGGGGTCGACGGCTTCACCGGAGCGGCGGCGGTCTGCGGGCCCGTGGTCGGAGCCGTCGGCGCGGGCGCGTTCGGGTTGCCGAACGGGCTGTCGTTCCCGCCGCCGCACGACGCGAGGAGCAGCGCCGTGGCCACGGCGAGCAGGGCCACAGGAGCGCGGCCGCGATGGCTGGCGGCGCGGCTCACCAGACGCCGTCCTTCGGGCAGCCGCCCTGGCCGGACGGCTTGCAGACCCGTTTGCGCGCGCCGATCGGCTGCACGAGGATCGCGAACTCGACGTCGTCGCCGGCCTTGGCGACGGCCTGGTACCGCAGCGGCTTGGCGGAGCTGAGGTCGACCTGCCCGACGCCGTCGCCGAGGTGCAGTGCCTCGTCATCGCTGCCGAGCGCTTCGCCGGATGTGCACTTGCGCGCGTCGTTCGTCTTCGTGAAGCACTGGTCGACGGCGTCGGCGACCGCCACGAGCCGCTGCTCGATGACGCCGGCGCTCACAGGATCCGAGCCGCCGCACCCGGTCAGGGCGAGGACGCCGAATCCGGTGGCGACGAGCGGAAGGGGGGAGGACGTCAGCCCGGGCACGCGGCGCCAGCGTATCGCGGAGCGCCGCCGGAAGCGGCCAGCGAGCCGCGTTCGAAGACCGCCAGTTTCACGGGCGCCGGCGACTCGTTTGGCACACGGCCGCTCACGGTCTACGGTCGCGGCATGCGCCCGTTCCGCCTGCCCCCGCCGTCCTACGCGAACGTGATGTCGACGCTCGGCGTGTTCATCGCGCTCGGCGGCGTGTCGTGGGCGGCGGTGACGCTGCCGAAGAACAGCGTCGGCAGGGCCCAGATCAAAGCGAATGCGGTGACGGGTGCGAAGATCAAGAACGGCTCGGTGGGGACCGCGGACCTCGCCAAGGGCGTGCTGAAGACC
>JAEYAL010000345.1 GCA_023404805.1 Actinomycetes bacterium
CTGCAGACGATCACCAGCGGCGACCTGCAGCGCTTCCTCGCGCAGGCTCGCCGCGCCGGCGTGCAGCAGCGCACGACCGGATCGGGCGCCAGCCAGGTCACGGTGGTCCAGGGCGAGTACACGCTGACGAGCGGCGGCCGCGTCGAACTCCGGGTGACGCTCGGCGGCGAGCCCGCCGCGCTGCGGCAGCTGAAGATCCGCCCGGCTGGCGACCCGTCGGCGCCCTGGACGACCGTCGACGTGAGCCGCTGGCAGGTCGAGCTGCCAGCGGCAGGCGCGCCGGACCCGGGCGGCGCCCAGGGCGATCCAACGGCAGGCGCCGCATCGCCCAAGCAGCAGCCGAGCACCACCGCGGCGTCGGGCTCGTGGACGCCCAAGCAGGGTGGCACGTCCTCCCGCACACGCCCGCGCAACGCGTGGAAGCGCAAACGCATCTCGCCCGCGACCGCCGCACGCAACCGCCGCGAGCTCAGCGCCGTGCCGGTCTACGCCGGCCCGACCGGCGAGGTGCTGCATCGCAAGGGGCGGACGGTGAGCTATCGCATGACGGACAACCCTCACGAGACGCTGAACTACACCGTCGAGTCTGAAAGCTGGGAGGAGATCGGCGGCGGCCACCGGTACCGGTCGGTGGAACGCAGCTTCAAGCCGGAGGGCGGGGCGTTCGCGGGGGCCCGCGAGTTCTGGTCCTCGCCCAGGCTCATGGCAGACATCCCGCGAGGCGACCCAGGCGCCGCGGCCCGAAACGCGTCGTTCGCGATCTTCTGCACGCCGCGGGTCATGGACGAGAACCCGCGGGAGGACCTCGCCGTGCTGCGCGACGCGCGCTCACACCTCGACGACCTCCCGAGCGGACCGAGGATCGACGGACACAAGACGCGCCGGGTCGAGGCGCCGTTCGCTGGCATGCCCGCGGCGTCGGGCACCGCCATGGCGCGGTTCTACGTCGATGCGTCGACTGGTGTCCCGCGCCAGTTCGTCTTCGTCAGCCCCCGCACGGGCAAGGTCCAGTTCAAGACCACCTACACGTTGTGGGAGGTGGTGCCTGCCGGTGGCTCGGGCGCAGAGCTCCAGGGCACGCCCCCGGAGCAGTTCCTGCTGTCCAAGCTCGAATGCACCGACCCGGCGGCGGCCACCACCCCAGCCGTGCCGACGACGCCGTAGGGCGCAGGCCGCGCTCGGCGCGCCTCCGCGCCAAGCGGTGCTGCTTTAGCGCAGGCTGGAAGCGGATCCGCGGCTGGCGCGGACCATCGTCGGATCGACCGCTTCGACGTCGAAGAACGCCCCAGCCGACGGACCCGTGCTCCCGGTGGAGCGGACGGGCGCGGGCAGCTCCGGGGCGGCGGCGGCGGTCGCGACGTGGCGGCGGCCGTTGCCGTTCTTGGCGGGCGCCGAGCTCCACTCGCCGAACGAGTCGTCGGTCTTCGTGATCGACGGGCGCGACGGGCCGGCGCCGACGGGCAGCCCCAGGTCGCGCGACACTTCGGCGATGGCCTGGGCGGCGCGGCGCAGCTCCTGCGGCGTATGCGACGCCGACACCGTGACGCGCAGGCGCGACGTGCCCTCGGGCACCGTGGGAGGCCGGATCGCCTGGGCGAACACCCGGCGCTCGAGCAGCCGCTCGCAGAGCGTCATCGCGGTGGTCGCATCGCCGACGACGATTGGCACGATGTGGCTCGTCGGGCCTTCGACGACGACACCCTCGTCGCGCAGCGCAGCGCGCAGCACCGAGCTGTTGCTCTGGAGGCGCTCGACGCGCTCAGGCTGCGTCTCGATCAGCTCCAGCGCCGCCAGGGCGCCGGCGACGACCGGCGGCGCGGGCGCCGTCGAGAAGATCACGGGCCGCGAGGCGTTGATCAGGTAGCGGGTGAGGTCGAGCGACCCGGCGACGAACGCGCCGTAGGCGCCGAGCGCCTTGCCGAGCGTGCCGACGATGACGTCGATCTCGCCCTCGAGGCCGGCCGCCACGACGGCGCCGCGGCCACCGGGGCCGACGCAGCCGGTCGCGTGCGCCTCGTCGACGACCGTCCGCGCGCCATAGCGCTGGGCGAGGTCGGCGATGCCCTGCAGCGGAGCGGTGTCGCCGTCCATCGAGAAGACCGAGTCGGTCACGATCAGCGGCCGCCCGGTCGCGCCGGCGGGGATGCGCTCGCGCAGGCCCCACTCGAGGTGCTCGAGGTCGCCGTGCCGGTAGACGAAGGTCGGGGCTTTGGCGGCGCGGCAGCCTTCGATGATCGAGGCGTGGTTGAGCTCGTCGGAGCAGATCAGCGACGACTGGTCGCCGAGAGCCTGGATGACGCCGAGGTTGGCCATGTAGCCGGAGCCGAAGAGCAGCGCGGACTCGGTGCGCTTGAAGGCGGCGAGGCGCTCCTCGAGGCGGCGGTGGATCGTCATCGACCCGGAGACCAGGCGGCTCGCACCGGCGCCGACGCCCCAGCGCATCGCGGCGTCGGCTGCGGCCTCGCGGATCCGGGGATGGTCGGACAGCCCGAGGTAGTTGTTCGAGCAGAGGAGCAGGACGGGGGTGCCGTCGAGGACGATCCGCGGACCCTGCGGGCCGCTCACCTGGCGCAGCCGCCGGTACAGACCGAGGTCCTTGAGTTCGTCGAGGCGCGTGCTCAGCTCGTCCATCGCGGCCTTCACAATGCCGGGCTCACCGGCGGACGCCAGCCCCGGAGCCAGCCCGGGCGCAGGTTTCCCCGCTGTTTGGGTGGTTCGCCGTGTCCACGGGGCGCTGGACGCCGCTACGCCGCTGCGGCGTCGTCGACGTTGGTCACGACGCTCCACAGCATGTCGGTCGCGGTGTCGACCATCTGCGGGAGCTGCTCGACCTGGTTGCGCACGACGCTGTTGAAGACCAGTTCGATGACGCTGCCCATGATCGCGCGCGCCATCAGCGGCGACAGCGACCGCGAGGGGATGTCGGGGTTCGCGGCGCGGCCCTGCTCGACGAGGTCGATGATCAGGTTGATGTACCGGTCGAGCGCGTTCTGGCGGACTTCGCGGGCGTGCTGGCTGAGCGTCGCGAGCTCGATCGTGACGGCGTGGGTCATCCGCGGGTAGAGCGAGAGCGCGGCGAAGTAGCGCTCAAAGCCCTCGCGCATGACCTCTTTCCACGGCTTCTGGAAGTCGAGGTCGCTGCCGACGAGCGACACGACCAGGTCCATCTGCTGCTGGTAGAGCTCCAGGAAGCAGGCTTCCTTGTTGGGGAACTCCGCGTAGAAGGTGCGCAGCGACACGCGCGCTTCCTTGACGACGTCCTGGATCTTCGCGCCGACGAAGCCGTCGCGGATGATCACGACCTGAAGGGCGTCGATGAGGCGCTGTCTGTAGTCGGCCGATGGCCTGGGTTTCGTCATGTGCACTCGGGTCTCGTGCCGCGCCGCCTCCGGGGTGGGCGGTCGGCCAATGGACGGTGGGTGCTCCCGGTCGAATCAGCCTGCCGACGTCTCGGCGACCGCGGGCTCGGGGGAGCGGCGGTGGCCGACGTTCGGCGCGCCGTCGGGACGTGGCGGCGGCGGGTTCTTGCGGGGGCGGTAACGCAGCTGGGTTGACGGGTCCCAGAGGCGGATGTTGAGGGAAGAATCGTTTTCGCGGGGCGACATGTCGACCAGCTCGCTCGGCGGACCGTCGACGCGCTCGGCCGGAGCCTGCGAGACGTTGCCGGCGGTCACGATCGGAGCACCGGGCTCGACGATGTGGCTGGTGCCGCGGTCGGCCTGGGAGTCGACCCAGCCCTGGCGGTCCATGTAGTCCTCGATGAGGTTGGGCGTATCGCCCTCCAGCACGCCGGAGCGGTTGTCCGGGCGCGGGTTGGAGCCGTTGTCGGGCTGGCGGGAGATGTCGAGGCCGAGGTCCTCGAACATCGCGCGGTCCTCTTCGGGCGTGTTGCCGAGCGTGGTGAGGAAGTTGCCCATCATTACGCCGTTGACGCCGGCCTTGACCGCGAGCGGCTGCAGCTCGCCGATGTTCTCGACGCGGCCGCCGCACAGGCGGAAGAGGGCCTCAGGCAGGACGAGCCGGAAGATCGCGATCCACTTGACCGCCTCCCACGGGTCCATGAAGTCGCGGTCGCCGAACTTGGTGCCGGGGCGCGGGTTGAGGAGGTTGATCGGCACCGAGGTCGGGTTGATCTCGGCCAGCTCGAACGCCATCTCGACGCGCTGCTCGGGCGTCTCGCCCAGGTTCAGGATGCCGCCGACGCAGCTCTCCAGGCCGGCTTCCTTGATCGCCTCGACCGTGCGGATGCGGCCCGCGTACTGGACCGTGGTCGACACCTCGGGGTAGTACGACTTCGCGGTCTCCACGTTGTGGTGGACGCGCTGGACGCCGGCTTCCTTGAGCTTCTTCGCGCGGTCGACGCTCATGTGGCCGATCGAGATGCAGCGCTTGAGGTTGGTCTCCTTGGCGACCAGGCGCGTGCCTTCGAGGAGCTTCTCGAAGTCGCGCTTGGAGAGCCCCTGGCCCTGCGTCACCATGCAGAAGCGGTGGGCGCCCGCCGCCTCGGCCGCCCGTGCGTGCTCGAGGATCTGGTCGGGCTCCATCATCGCGTGCATCGGCGTTTCGGAGTCGGCGAAGCGCGACTGCGCGCAGAAGCCGCAGTCCTCGGCGCAGCCGCCGGACTTGGCGTTCACGAGCGAGCACATGTCGGTGCTCGTGCCGAACTGCTCTTGTCGGGCTTCCCACGCGCGCTCGACGAGCGCCTCGATCTCCTGGGGATCGCGCAGCTGGCCGAGCTGCAGCGCCTCTTCACGGGTGATCAGCGGGGGCATCGCCACAAGGTACCGGAGGGATCCGCCATCACACCGGCTCGGCGCGTCATGAGCACCCGTCGGCGCCTCCAGCGAGGTCACCGTGGTTACCAGTTGAGGCGCCGCGGACGCCCCGAACGGACGCCGCAGGCGCCCGGAAATCCCCGCAGCCGCGTTGTCGCGAGGCCGGCTTCAGCGGGCCAGCTCGAGCTCGAGCGGCGCGTGGTCCGACGGCTTGCTGCCCTTGCGCAGGTCGCGCAGGATCCGCACGTCGGCGATGCCGTCCGCCAGCGACTTGCTCACGAGGTGCTGGTCGATCCGCAGCCCGTAGCCCTTGTGGAAGTGGCCCGCGCGGTAGTCCCACCAGGTGAACTGCTGGGCGTCCTCGCCGTAGCGCTGCACGTGCGCGTCCACGAGCCCGCCGTCGTCGAGGATCCGCCCGAACGCGAGCCGCTCCGGCTGCGAGACGTGCGTGCTCCCGGCGAACGCGGCCGGGTCCCAGACGTCGATGTCGCGCGGGCAGATGTTCGTGTCGCCGGAGATCACGACATCGCGCCCCTCGTTTTTGAGATCCGCGGCTCGGTTGGCCATCGCCTGCAGGAACTCGAGCTTCATGAAGTACTGCTCGTGATCGAGCGCGCGGCCGTTGATCACGTAGACGCTCGCGAACCGGATCCCGTCGACCGTCGCCTCGACCCAGCGCGCCTCCGACGGCACCGGGGTCTCGAAGAGGTCGGTCGTGACGTCTTCAAGCGCGAGCTCCTTACGGACCGCGATCGCGACGCCCGCCCACTGCCCGCCCGACGCGTCCGCCGCGTGGTAGCCGAGCGCGGCCAGCTCCTCATGCGGGAACTGCTCGGCCGAGACCTTCGTCTCCTGCATCAGCACGACGTCGGGCTGGTGCTGCTCCAGCAGCTCCTGCACGCGCGGCAGGCGCGCGCGAAGCGAGTTCACGTTCCACGTGACGATGCGCATCGGCGTCATGAGGGCCGGACCCTAGCCGGGTCGGCGACGGGGCGGCTCATCGACCAGGGGATCCGCAGAAAGTGAGGCGCGGTTCAGCGTTTCAGCATATGCGTCGACGCAGACGCGCGCTGGCCGCTGCGGCCGTCGACAGAAGAGGTCAAGAACAACCTCCGTCACCTGCCATGCCTCGAATCTCCTTGTCTCCACGGCGCGCCGCCGCCGGACCCATGCTCGCCGTTGTGGTGGCCCTCGCCGCTGCGCCGGCCGCTCACGCCGCGTCGGCGGATGCGACGCTGACTGGCGGCAGCCTGTCGTTTCCGGCGCCCGCCAACCTGACATTCCCGTCGGTGACGCTCGACGGCACGAACAAGACCACGTCGCAGACCCAGGGCTTCACGGTGAACGACGCGCGGGGGACGGGCGTCGGTTGGAACGTGACCGCGACGTCGACGACGTTCACCAGCGGCGCCAACGCGCTGCCTGCGACGGCGACGACGATCGGCTCGTCGCCGAGTGCGACATGCAGCGGCGGCGCGACGTGCACGACCGCCACGCCGACCGGCATCACCTACCCCTACACGCTGCCCGCGGCGGCGGTCGCGCCGTTGGCGACCAAGATGTTCAACGCCAGCGCTGGAACCGGCCTCGGATCGCAGACGTTCACACCCACCTGGACGCTGAACGTCCCCGCCTCGTCGCTTGCTGGCACCTACACCTCCACATGGACCTTCAGCATCACCAGCGGGCCGTAGCCCGCGCGGTGGCGCTGGTCTGCGCGGCGGCGCTCGCGGCGCCTGCTGCCAGTGCCGCCGCTTCTCCCTCCGCGCCAGCGCCGGCATTCCGCGACGGCTTCGGCGTGCGTCCGGTCAAACGCCACGGTGAGGCGGTCGCCCCGTCGTACTTCGTGCTGCGCGCCGAGCCTGGTGAGCGCGTGGAGCAGTCGGCCGTCATGTGGAACGCCTCCACGCGGCCGATCGCGCTCTACATCGACAGCGTCGACGGCGCCACGGGCACCACCTCCGGCGCGGTGTACGCCAATCGCGCGGACCGACGCCGCGAGACCAGCCGCTGGATCCGCCCGCAGGAAAATCGCGTCACCCTTGAGCCGGGCGAGCGGCGGCGGTTGAGCTTCCGCGTGCGCGTGCCAAACGACGCCCGGCCGGGTGAGCACCTTGGCGGCGTGGCGTTTCAGAACGCCGACACGGTCACGACCGGGGCGCGGTTCACGGTGCGGCAGGTGCTGCGTGTCGTCCTCGGCGTCGAGATCACGGTGGCCGACGGGCACGCCGCGCAGGCGGAGCTCGGCGAGGTCGCGCTGCGCGCCCTCCCAGGGACGCAGGTGCCGTCTGCCGTGATCGGCCTGCGCAACAGCGGCCAGCTGCGGTGCAAACCGAAGCTGCGGATCGTGGTCGCCGGCCAAGGCCAGCAGCGCGCGATCACCCAGCAGCTCGACACCGTGCTGCCAGGCGACGGGATCGCGTACCCGCTGGCGCTGCGCGGCAGCCTCCCGGCAGGCCGGTACGACGTCATGACCGCGGTCGACGGCTGCGGCGCCCACCGCGAGTCGTCTCGGGCGGTCAAGCTGGCGACGCCGCTTTCGGGCACGACGCCGCAGACGGATCCGCAGCCGCTACGCGCGTCCGCTCCGGCCCAGCTCCCGCTCTGGCAGCTGCTCGCCGTCCTTGCCGGCGGCATCTGCGGCGGCCTGCTCGTCGCCCTTTGGTGGCAGCGGCGGCACGCCGCTGCAC
>JAEYAL010000297.1 GCA_023404805.1 Actinomycetes bacterium
GACCACGCCCGAGCCCACGACGCCGCCCGCCACCACGCCGGTGACCACCACGCCGCTGTCCGAGGAGGACAACGACGAGGACGACGACGACCAGGGCAAGGACAACGACGACCAGGGCGACGACGACAAGCAGCCCGAGCCGACGACCCCGGCGAAGCCTGCCGACGAGCCGTCCGAGACCATCCCGGCTCAGGCGCCCGATCCGGCACCGACCACGCCGCCGGCCAAGACCGACGCGCCCGCGGCTGCCCAGCCCGAGCCCGTCCAGGGTGCCAGCGTGGTGGTCACGCCCGACCGCGGCGTAGTGAAGTTCCGCGTCCCTGGGTCGACTACCTACCTTGAGGTGACCGACGCCGCTGCCATCCCGACCGGTTCGGTCATCGATACGACGAAGGGCGCGATCGTGCTCACGTCGCAGGTCGGCGACAACGTCCAGCACGGCACGTTCTCCGGCGGCCAGTTCCGCGTCGCGCAGGTCAAGGCGACGGGCATGACGCAGGTCAAGCTCGCCGGCCACCTCGACTGCCCGACCGCGAACGGCGCCAAAGCCAAGGGCGAGCGCGCCACCCGCGCTGGCAAGAAGAAGGCCAAGAAGCGCCGCCACGTGTGGGGCCAGGACGACGGCGGGCGTTACGAGACGCACGGCCGCGACAGCGTCGCGACCGTCCGCGGCACCAAGTGGCTGACCACGGACACCTGCGCCGGCACCGTCGTGAAGGTGTTCGAGGGCGCAGTCTCCGTGCAGCCGAAGGCCGGCGGCAAGCCGACCCTCGTCAAGCCCGGCGGCCGCCACTTCTCACCGCACTCCGGCTAATGCCCCGGACCTCCGTCCGGCGGCTTGCGGCTGCCCTCACCGGCCTCGCCGTGCTGCTCGCCGTGGTGGCGCTCGGCGCAAGCGGCGCCTTCCGCGGGCTGGAGCACTCCACCCTCGATTCGCGCTTCGAGCAGCGCGGCACGCAGTCCGCTCCCGGGCTCGCGGTGGTCGCGATCGACGAGAACACCTTCTCGGCGATGGACGTGACGTGGCCGATGCGCCGCAGCCTCCACGCCGACATGGTCGACCACCTCCGCAAGGCCGGAGCGCGGCGGATCGTCTACGACGTGCAGTTCACCGAGCCGTCGGAGCGCCCGGGCGACGACATCGCCCTGTTCGATGCCGTGGCCGCGGCGCCTGGGACGATCCTCGCGACCGGCGAGAGCGACGCCCAGGGCGGCACGCGCGTCCTGGGCGGCGATGAGCAGCTCGAGAGCATCGGCGCCCGCGCCGCCGGCAGCACGTTCCCGTCTGACGAGGGCGGCGTGATGCGCCGCTACTCCCGCGAGAACCAGCACCTCTCGTCGCTGGCGACCGCCACCGCGCAGAGCGTCGGGCACCCCGTCAGCGCCGACCGCTTCGACGCCGACGGCACGGCGCTCATCGACTACCGCGGCCCCGCCCGCACCATCCCGACGTACTCGTTCGCCGATGTCCTCGCGGGCAAGATCGACGCGAGCAAGCTCAAGGACCGCATCGTCGTCGTCGGCGCCACAGCACCGGTGCTCCAGGACATCCATCCGACCTCGGCCCCCGGCACGCGCATGATGCCCGGCCCCGAGATCCAGGCGAACGCGATCTGGACCGCGCTCCACGGCAACCCGCTGCGCGAAACGCCCAGTTGGGTCCCTGCCGCCTTGGCCCTCGCGCTCGGCCTGCTCGGCATCGCGCTCGTGCTGTTCCTCGGCCCGCTGCGCGCGGTCGCGGCCGCGATCGCTGCCGCCGCGCTCTACGCCCTCGCCGCCGTCGCCGCGTTCAACCAGGGCCTGGTCCTTCCGGTCGCGGAGCCGCTCCTCGGCCTGCTGGTGGCCACCGGTGCAGCGGCCATCGCCGCGACCGCCGGCGAGCTTGCGCTCCGCGCGCACCTGGCCCGCTACAACGCCCAGCTCGAGCAGGACGTGCAGGAGCGCACCGCCGCCCTGGAGGCCTCGCAACTCGACGTGGTGCTGCGCCTCGCGCGCGCCGCCGAACTGCGCGACGACGACACCGGCGAGCACATCGACCGCATGGCCGCGCTGTGCGGCGAGGTCGCCCGCGAGCTCGGCCAGTCCGAAGCCGAGGCCGAGATGCTCACGCACGCTGCCGCGCTGCACGACATCGGCAAGATCGGCGTCCCGGACTCGATCCTGCTCAAGCCCGGCCGCCTCACGAAGGAAGAGTTCGACGTCATGAAGGAGCACGTCGTCGCCGGCGCCGAGCTGCTCGTCGGCTCGGAGTCACCGGTGCTCCAGCTCGCCGAGGTCGTGTGCCGCACGCACCACGAGAAGTGGGACGGCGACGGCTACCCCGCTGGCACGGCCGGCGATGCGATCCCGCTGCCCGGCCGCATCGCTGCGGTCTGCGACGTGTTCGACGCCCTCACCCACGAGCGTCCCTACAAGCGCGCGTGGTCGATCGAAGAGGCGTGCGCCGAGATCGCGCGCTGCCGCGGCTCCCACTTCGACCCGCAGGTCGCCGACGCGCTGCTGGCGATCGCCGGTCGCGAGCACGGCCCGCTGGATCTCAGCGATCCGGCCCCTGCCAAAGCCGCCTGACGCGGCGCGCGGCGTCCGCGCGCCGCTCCGGATGCGGCCGAGCTAGGCGAGCGTCGCGTCGAGGGTGATCTCCTCGACGGCTGCGAGCGCCTTGGACACCGGGCAGCCCGCCTTGGCCGCCGCCGCGATCTCCTGGAACTGCGCGTCCTCGATGCCGGGCACCTCACCGACGGAGGTGAGCGCGATCTTCGTGATCGTCGGGCCGCTGTCGGTGAGGCGCAGCGTCACGACGGCGTCGGTCTTGACCGAGGTGGGCACGTGGCCCGCTTCGGCGAGCGCGTTGGAGAATGCCATCGAGAAGCACGCGGCGTGGGCGGCGGCGATCAGCTGCTCGGGGTTCGCGCCCGGGCCGTCCTCGAAGCGCGACTTGAAGGAGTACTCGCCGCTGATCCCTTCACCCGCGGTGAACGTGCCGTTCCCGGACTTCAGGTCGCCGTTCCACTGTGCGTGTCCCTTGGCTGGCATGCGTGCTCCTTCGCGCGGCCACCCGGCTGCGCCGTCAGTTGGTGCTGGCAAGGCGCCGTCCAAGGCGCCCGTCGCGGTCGAGGCTAGCGCTGTCACCCGGAAGAGACCGAGCGCCAAGGCGTCCTTTGTCCGAATGTCCAAATGCCTAGAACGCGGACCGTCTTATGTTGGGTTCATGCCAGGTCGCTTCGAAGGACTTCTGTTGGACATCGACGGTGTCCTGCACGTCGGCGATGACGCGACCCCCGGCGGCATCGAAGCGATGCGCACGCTGCGCGAGTCGGGGATCCCCACGAGCCTCGTGACGAACACGACCTCGCGGCCGCGCGCCGCGGTCGCCGACCGGCTGCAGCGCCTCGGCTACGACGTCGAAGAGACCGAGATCCTGACCCCGGCCCGGATGGCCGTGCGCCTCTGCCACGACCGCGGCTACCAGCGCGTCGCGGTGATCACGGCCCACGCGCTGAAGCAGGACCTCGCCGACCTGGAGGCCGTGGTGTCGCCTGGCTCGACCGTCGACGCCGTCATCGTCGGCGATCTCGGTCCGGGGTTCTCGTACGGCATCCTCAACGGCGCCTTCCGGTCGATCCTGCGCGGCGCCGACCTCATCGCGCTGCAGAAGAACCGCTATTGGCGCCGGCCAGAGGGGCTCGTCATGGATGCGGGCCCGTTCATCGCCGCGCTCGAATACGCGACGGGCGTCGAGGCCACGGTCGTCGGCAAGCCGTCCGGCGAGTTCTTCGCCGCCGCGATCGACGACCTCGGCATGGAGGCGTCACGGGTCGCGATGGTCGGCGACGACCTCGAAGCCGACGTCGGCGGCGCGATCGACTTCGGCCTCTCCGGCATCCTCGTCAAGACCGGCAAGTTCCGCGCGCACGAGCTCGAGGAGAGCCCGATCGAGCCGACGATGGTGATCGACTCGCTCGCCGACGTGCCTGCCCTGGTCGGCCTGGCCGGCAGCGCCTACACGTAGACCGCTAGACGCGGGCAGCGCCGTTGGTCCGCTGCATCGAGCGGTTGGGCTCGGACGCCGAACGCGGGCTGGCCGGCAACGCCTGCACCTGAGGCCCATTCCTCAGGCGACGCGCCACCGGCCAGGTTCCCGTTTATCGGGACGCACGGGCGCTGGGACACGCTCCGTCCGTCCCAAACTTGGGTCAGCCTCGGCTCAGCCGAAGCCCTTGCCGAACGCCGGCGAAGGTCCGAACGGCCCGGTCTCCGAGGTCGGGCAGTTCGACTTGAACGGCTTGCCTTTGAAGCGGTCGTCGATCCACTTCTGGGCATCCCACGGCTTGAGGATCGCCTGCATCGCGTGCTCCTCGATGTAGCTCGTCTGGAAGCTCATCGGCGTGCCGGCCTTGCAGAAGTCGCGCGCGACGCGCTGGTTCGCCCACCAGCTGCCCATCTCGTCGAAGTACGGGGCGTACCAGAGGGTCTTGGCCTTGGGGACGAAGCGGCCGAGCGCGTTCTCAGCGCGGATGGCCTGGAACTCGGGCGTGTGGAGGATGTCGGGGTGGGTCGTGTAGGACCGGAACTTCTCAAACGGGTGCGACAGGAAGAAGTCGCTGATGCACGACATCTTCGGCGACTTGAGGTCGCGGAAGAGCTTCTTGCCCTTGTTGTTGAGGAACTTGTTCATGTCGACCTCGGGGTAGGCCGACGTGACCCCGACGATGCCAGCGAAGGCGATGCCCGCGTAGAGCTCGCCGTCGAGCGACTTCACGATCGTCTCGAGGTCGGCGCCGACGCCGCCGTAGGCCGCGCCCACGATGTTGAGCTCCGGCGCGTAGGTCGGGGCGTACTCGTTGGCCCAGGCGCTGGCGTTGCCGCCGCCGGAGTAGCCCATCATGCCGACCTTGGTGTCGACGCCCTTGTCGAAACCGGCCGGCGCGTAGGACTCGGCGGCGCGGATCCCGTCGAGCACGCCGCGGGCGGTCGTCGGGCCCACGCCCCAGGAGTCGTTCGGACCTTCGTAGTCGCTCGTGACGATCGTCCAGCCGCGGCGGAGGATGTTGAGCATCAGCAGCACCTCGGCGCCCTGCAGCGCGACCTTGCCGGTCTGCAGCGAGTACGACGGGCGGCACGCGGGGCTCAGGCCGTCGTAGGCCGTCTGGTAGGCGAGCATCTTGCGGTCGGTCGCCGGCCGGTTGTTCGTCGGCACGATGATCGTGGAGACCGTCGCGATCGGGGTGTTCGTGCGGTCGGTGGTGCGGTAGAGCACCTGGTAGGTCTTGAACGGGAGCTGGATGCCGGGCCCGAGCTTGATGCGCGTGCTGCGCGCTCGGATGACCTCGCCGGGCGCGCGGCTCGCGAGGTCGGCGGGCGCCGCGTAGAAGGGATCGTGCGGCGGCCACATGCCGTTCGCGTGCGCAGCGGGCGCGCTCACGAGCGAGAGCACGGCCAGCACGGCGGCGGTAACGAACGCGACCGCGAGGCGGACGGGGGCGGAAGCGGCGATACGGGGGCTCGCTGCGGAAGTCATGCCTGGGACAGAAGGAGACATCGCTGCAAATCTCGACCAGGAGCGGTCGTCGGGAACAGGAGAGGGGTAACGATACCTACCCTGACCCGAAATACTAGTTACCGGTCTGGGAACTCTTATTGACGGTACGTCCGATTTACGCCGGAGAACACTGGGGCTTCAGTACTTTGGTAATCCTCAGCTCCCCTGCGGTAACTTTTTATACCTCTCCTCAGTACCGGGGTACTCAAGAGTACCCACGGTCACTCCAACTTTCTGCATTCTGTCTCGATGATGCGACCTGTCCCGACGCTCATCCGTCTCTCCCAACCCTCTCCCCTGCGCCGGCTCGCGGCCGCTCTCGCCACTGCTGCGGTATTGGCCGTTCCCGCATCCGCGAGCGCCGACGTCGACCGCGTGGAGGAGCCGATCCAGTCGGCTTCGCTGCAGGCCGACGTGTCGGCCAGCCTCGTGAAGCTGCGCGTGCCGCTCATCAAGAGCACCGCCGCGCACCCTGAGGCATGTGACTGGATCCAGTACGTGCGCTTCCGCTCGTCGACGGGTCCGAGCAACCCGATGGAGGCCAGCTCGGTCGCCGTCCTGATGCCCGGGATCCTTGAAGGCGCGATGGCGCTGGAGCCGCTGGCGCGCAACGCCGTGCGCGAGGCAAAGCGCCGCGGGCGCGACATCGAGGTCTGGGCGCTCGACCGCCGCGCGAACTGCCTGGAGGACCTCACCGGCCTCAACAAGTACGAGCAGTCCGGCGACTTCGCCGACGCGACCGACTACTACTTCCGCCGCAAGGCGATCGACGGCAAGACCTTCAAGGGCTTCAAGTACGGCACCGAGGTCCTGCGCGACATCGGCCTCGCGCAGACGGTCAACGACTACTACTCGGTGCTGGTCAACGAGCTGCCCAGCCAGCCGTGGCGCGAGAGCCACGTGGTGTGCGGCGGCCACTCGCTCGGCGGCCCGCTCACGCAGGTGTTCGCCGGCTGGGACTTCGACGGCAAGCTCGCCACGAACGACGACGCGGGCTACCGCCAGTGCGCGGCGTTCGTCGGCTTCGAGTCCATGCTCGATCTCGATCCGACGCAGGACTACCCCGCGCTGAAGCTCGCGATCAACGTGCTGACGCTCGGCCAGGCCAACATCGTGCGCAAGGCGGGCCTGGAGGGCATCACGAAGCGCCAGCTGCCCGCGACCGTGCCGCTCGATGGCGTCGACCCGCTCTCGGCGATGGTGATCGAGGCGATCGGCACCGCGGCGTTCAAGGACCCGAGCGGCCTTGCGACCCCGCTGGTCAAGTCGGTCCCCTACAACAAGACCGTCGACAGCTTCTTCCACATGGCCGGGTCGACCGACCTCTCGCGGTTGCTGTTCTCAAAGGACTCGGTCCGCCAGTACGCCTACACGAATGCGGCGCTGCTTGGCCAGCTCTTCGACGACAACGGCACGCCGATCAGCGCGATCCGGGCCAGCTTCGGGATGTTCGACAACGCGGCCGCGATGCGCCGCAACCGCCTGTCGGACCAGTTCTCGCAGATCCCGCTCGCCAACTGGGCGCTGCAGCAGAACAACCTCTTCATCCCGCGCAAGGCCGGCCCGGGCGTCCCCGTGAACGGCTGGGTCAACTACGACGAGCTCGGCCCCGGCCAGCTCGGCCCCGGCCTGACGCACAAGGAGACCGAGGTCACCGACGCCGAGCAGTTCGCCCGCATTCAGTTCGAGGGTCCGACGAACTTCACGGAGCCGTACTTCCCGCTGCGGGTCGTCACCGACCTGACCTCGTTCTACGGGCACGACAAGACCGGCGACCTGAAGAACTTCACCTACCGCCATCCCACGCGGCGCAAACCCCGCATCCAGTCGCTCGGCCTGTCCGGCGTGCAGAAGAAGGCGAAGCTCGGTGGGCCAGACCCTGCCATCTGGCAGTACGGCTACGAGCATGTCGACTCGATCACCGCGGCTGAGACGCAGAACAACGGCAAGCCTGAAGGCTCGACCAAGGTGCTCGTGGACATGATCGACAAGGTGGTCCCCCGGTGAAACGGCGTCGCTCGACCGGCTTGGCCCTCGTCACTGGGGCCTCGAGCGGCATCGGCGCGGCGACTGCGCTCGCGCTGGCGGAGCGCGGCTACCGCGTGCTGGCGGGCGTGCGTCAGCTTGCCGACGCCTTGCCGCTCACCACGGCGAGCGACCGCATTGAGCCGATCGTCCTCGACATCACCGTTCCCGAGCACCTCCAGAGCCTCCGCGACCGTCTTGCTCTGGAGCCGCTGGGGCTCTCGGTCCTCGTGAACAACGCGGGGGTGCTGTCGGTCGGTCCGATCGAGCTGATCTCCGACGAGCGCTGGGACGAGGTCGTCCGGGTCAACATCGTCGGGACGATCGCCGTAACGCGCGCGTCGATCCCCTCGCTGCTGCGGGCCAAGGGCCGTGTCGTGAACATCAGCTCGCCGACCGGCCGTCTCGCGCTGCCGATGTTCGGCCCGTATTCGGTGTCGAAGTTCGCGCTTGAAGCGTTCAACGACACCCTCCGACGCGAGCTCCGCCACGTCGGCGTGCGCGTGATCTGCGTGACGCCGGGCATGATCGTCACCCCGATCTTCGACAAGGGCATCACCGAGGGACAGGGCGTCTGGGACGCCCACGATCACCTGCCCGAGATGCACGAGCGCTACGGCCGCCTGGCGGCGTCGGCGCTCGACGCCGGCGACCAGGCCCGCATCGTCGGCAAGCCGCCCGAGGCGGCCGCGGCCATGGTCATCCGTGCGGTCAAGGCCCGCTATCCACGCGCCCGCTACCGCATGGGCCTCGACAACCACCTCGCCAACACGCTCCCGCGGATCATTCCCGACCGCGTGCTCGACGCGGTCCTCGCCCAGGTCGCCACCAAGGACTACGCCGCCAAGGCGCCCGAGCTCGACCTCGGCGACCTGTCGCGCTGGGCCGCGGCCGCCGCACCCGCGCAGGACTGAGCCGCGCGGCGCCGGGGGGCGAAGCCCCGGTGCGGCCCCAGTCCCGCCGCGGCCCAGGCC
>JAEYAL010000049.1 GCA_023404805.1 Actinomycetes bacterium
CGACGCCACCCGCCAGCGCGCCAGCCGCGCTTCCGCCGACCGCGAGCCTCTCGCGCCGCGCCGCGCGGTCCGCCCGCCCGCTGGCTTCGGCCGCCGTGCCCTCAAGTGGTTCGGCATCTGGGTGGCCGCCTGGTGCGCGCTCTCGCTGCTGGTGTTCCTCGTCAGCGCGCAGCTCCACCAGGCCGATGTCGGCGATGGCGCGGCGCTGCTCGGCGGCGGGGCCACCCCGCCCGTCGGGGAGTCGACGATCCTCGTCATCGGCTCCGACACGCGCCCCGAAGACTCCAAGGAACCGGGCGCCAGCAAGAAGGGCTACGGCCTCGCGGACTCGATCATGCTGCTGCGCGTCGGCGGCGGGAGCACCTCCAAGCTGTCGATCGCCCGCGACACGCTCGTCCCGGTCGAGGGCCACGGGGTCGTGAAGATCAACTCGGCGTACGCGTATGGCGGCCCTGGCCTGCTGACGAAGACAGTCGAGGACTACACGGGCGTCGACGTCAACCACGTGATGCAGATCGGGTTCGACTCGTTCCCCCCGCTGATCGACGCGATGGGCGGCATCACCTACCGCGGCTCGTGCGTGATCTCGAAGATCAACGGCGGCTACAAGAACGGCGGCGTGACGCTCCGCATACGCTCGGGCGAGAAGGTCCACCTGAACGGCAAGCAGGCGCTCGCCCTCGCGCGCACGCGCAAGAACGCCTGTAACAAGAAGGAGAGCGACCTCACCCGCGCCCACCGCCAGCAGAAGGTGCTGTCCTCGATGAAGCGGCGCGCGCTCTCGCCCATCGGCTTCGTGCGCCTGCCGCTCATCGCCTGGGCCGCCCCGAAGACCATGGATTCCGACATGGCCGGTCCGCGGCTCCTGGGCACGATGGCCGGCATGGTGTTCAGCACGGGCGGCAAGACCCGCGTGCTGGGCACCCAGACCGGCTACGTGCCGGAGGACATGAAGCAGCGCGAGATCAGCCGCTTCCTCAGCGGCAGCTAGCGCAGCGTCAGCAGTTGCCCTTGGTGGGAATCCCGGCGAAGCGCTCGTCGAGCCAGCGGAACGCCGCGGGCTCCTCGAGCATCTGCGTCGAGAAATGCTCGCCGATCAGGTTGAGCTTCCAGCGCACGTTCGCGCCGAGGTTGCACCAGGCTCGGCGGACGAGCTGGGTCTGGTCGTAGAACACGGCTTCGTCGAGGCGCCCGTGGTACAGGTAGACCGGCACGGCGGGCTTCAGCTTGCCGACCGCGTTCTCGGCCAGGCGCGCCTTCCACTCCGGTACCTGCAGCGGGTTGCGGTGCATGTACCACGACACCTTGTTGAAGATGAACCGGGCGACCCACTCCTGGCAGGCCTCGGTGTCGGCCTGCATGATCCACTGGCCCGAGGGCTTGAGGTACTGCTCGAGGTTCAGCTCCGGGTACGCCTCGTCGTAGCCGATCGCGCCGGCCATCAGCAGGCCCGCGAACCAGTTCCCGTCGAGCAGGCGCACCGCGCGCTCGGGCATCGAGAGCGTCCCGCCGGCGACCGCGGCGACGACCTTCAGCTCCGGGGCGTAGACGGGTGCGAGCTCGGCCGCCGACGTGGCCGCGCCGCCGCCTTCGGAGTACCCGCTGATGCCCACTTTGCCGTTCGGGTCGAGGCCGACCCCCGGGATCTGGCGCACGGCCCGGACGACATCGAGCATGTTGCGGCCGAGCGCTCGGTTCACGCCAAACGTGTGCATGCCCTCGGTGCCGAGGCCTTGGTAGTCGGTGACGGCGACGGCGTACCCGCGGCGCAGCAGCGCCGACATGGTCGCGAGGTCGGGCTCGGCGCCGCCCGCGAGCAGGCGCGAGGGGGCGCAGCTGTCGCCCATGCCGTGCGTGCCGACTCCGAGGGTGACGATCCCCTTCACGCCTGCGGCGCCGTACGACGGCAGCAGCAGCGCGCCGGACACGACCGTCTGGTCGCCCGTCGCCCCCGTCGAGGTGTAGAGCACACGCCAGCCCTGCGTGCCGGGCGCGGGCTTGGTGACGCCCTTGAAGCCGAAGCGCTCGGAGCGGATCAGCGTGCCGGGACCGCCCTCGGGCAGCGTCGCCGGGCTGTTGTAGAACGGTGGGCGCTCGACCGCCCTGGCCGTCGGCGAGAGCGCCAGCGCGGAGAGCAGCACGAGCAGGCTGGTGATTGAACTTGCGATGGTCCGGCGAAGGGGCCGGCGCGAGAAATCCTGGGACACAGATTCCTTCGGGAGGCGGGGGAGCCTCAAAGCAGGTGGTGACGTTGGTGCGCCGGGAACGTGAGCCGGGACTCAGGCGCTGTCACGGAAGCCGATCTCCGTGACAGGAGTCACTCTAACCTTAGAGAACTCGCATTACCAGTGCATCGCGGTATGAAACCCGGAAGCACCGGGCTCCTTTGCCCGCCCCGCCGCCAAATGCGGCGCCAGAACGAGCGACGGCCGCCCCGGAGGACGGCCGTCAGCTGCGAACAGGGAAGGGTCGGGGAGGACTACGACTCCGCTGGCAGCGAGGCCGAGTCCTTCCAGCAGTTGCCCTTGAAGTTGCCGCGGGCGGGCTTGCCCTCCAGCCGGTCGGCGACCCACTGGGCCGCGATCGGCATCCAGATCGGGCCAGCCGAGACGTGCTCCATCAAGGTGAGCGGCTGGAACTTGAGGTTCACGCCCGCCTTGCAGTACTGGCGGCGGAACTTGGTGGCGCCGGAGTACGGCACAGCCTCATCGCCCACGGCGTGGAAGTAGTAGACCGGGACGTCGGGCGACGGCGGCTCGTAGCCGATCGAGTTCTCCTTGAAGCGGACGATCCAGCGCGGATCCAGCAGCGGGTCGACACCGGGCTTGAGGTAGGCCGACGACATCCGGAACGGGACGACGAAGATCGACTCGATGCAGGCGTTGTAGACGTGCTTGAGTGCCTCCAGGCCACGCTCGTTGAGCATGTCGCGCAGCTTCAGCTCCGGGTAGGCGGCGTCAAAGCCAGTCGACGCGGCGAAGTTGACCGCCGAGAAGAACTTGCCGCTGCCGTAGCGCGAGAACTTGGCGGGGTCGGTCGGCGTGCCACCGAACGCGACGGCGCTGAGCTTGACGTCCGGGGCGTACGTCGGCTGCATCTCCATGCCGCGGCCGATGCCCTGGCCGCCCTGCGAGTAGCCGTAGAGCGCGACCGGGCCGTTCTTCGGAAGGCCCGCCTCGACGAGGTTGCGGGCGGCGCGGACGGAGTCGAGGATCGCGTGACCCGAGGAGACGGAGACGCCGAACGTGTGGATGTCGGGCGTGCCGAGGCCCTCGTAGTCGGTCGAGACGACGGCGTAGCCGCGCTTGAGCATCGGCTCCTGCAGCGAGAGCTCGCCGGAGTGCGCGTACTCGAGCATCGAGGACTGCGCGCAGTTGTCGCCAAGGCCCATGGCCTCGTTGCCGTAGCCGATGATCGGACGGCCCGCCTCGCCCTGCTTGGGCTTGTAGGCGCGCGGGACCATCAGCGACGCCGTGACGGCGATCGGCTCGCCGAGGGCCGACGTCGACAGGTACATGATCTTGTAGCCCTGCGTTCCCTTCGGCGGCTTCGTGAAGGACTTGGACCAGCCCATCGGGCGCCAGCGGATGATGTCGCCGGGCTTGCCGGCCGGAAGCGGCGACGGCGGGATGTCGAACGCGGAGAACTTCCTCTGCGGCTGCTCGATGAACGAATCCCGAGGGACGGTTCCAGTGCCTTCGGCCTGCGCTGGTGAGGCGGCGATGCCGCCGACGAGGGCGGCAACGATCGCGAGTGCTGCAGATCGGCGGGCTTTGGAAGCGATGAACACGTGACTCCTACGGGGACAAGTCCGTTGCGCTGGCGATGTGCCTCGAGCTCGGGAAGGGCTCAGGAACAGTGAAGGCGGAGACACCAGCAACGTGACGGAGGGCACGTTAGCAACGGCCCGGCTTTTGGATCAACCGGTAAGCGCCGTTCTGAGCAATGCTCAATTCCTACCCTGGTTTCCGGTTTGTCGAGAAACCGGAGCCAGCGGCGAAGAGAAACGCTACGTCGAGGAACTCGACGCGCCCCCAGAGCTGGCGCTCGAGGACGCGGAGCCCGTACCACCGCTCGA
This sequence comes from Actinomycetes bacterium, assembly GCA_023404805.1. Taxonomy (GTDB): domain Bacteria; phylum Actinomycetota; class Thermoleophilia; order Solirubrobacterales; family Solirubrobacteraceae; genus JAGIBJ01. The sequence continues at coordinate 4,079 of JAEYAL010000049.1, forward strand.
GCCCGCGTTTCCACTGCTGGAGTCGCTGCCCGAGCTGGCCGGAGCCGCCGGCGCGCCGTCGCTTCCACCAGCGGAATCGGCGGCGGCCTTTTCGCGGTTGCGGCGCTTCGTGCCGTAGTCGGTGTTGTGGAAGCCCGAACCCTTGAAATGGATCGCAGGGGCGCTCAGCACGCGCTCAACCGGGACACCCGTCTCGGGGTCGACCGTGAGCGCGTCGTCGGAGAACTTCTGGATGACCTCGAACGTGGTCCCATCAGGACGGCGGTACTCATAGATCGGCATGGACGACCGAGTATAGAAAGCCCCGGCGTTGCGGGGCCCGGTGGCCGCTTCAGGCCTGGACGACCCCGTAGGCCATGCAGCCGCGCACGTCGAGGTCGACGCCGCCGAGCGCCGACGACAGCTCGGCGGCCGTGCGCGGCGGCGCGACTTCTCCGGCACGGTGCAGCAGGCTGAGATAGCGGCGGCCGACTGCGCGTTCAGCCACGAGCGACGTGAGGTAGACCCGGCCGCCGGGGCGCACCTGCGCGAGCAGCGAGTCGAGCAGCGCGCCGGGGTTCTCCACGATGTGGAACAAGCTCATGCAGAGCACGGTGCCGAAGCCGTGCGGCGGCAACGCGAGCGCCAGCGCGTCGGCCTGCACCAGGCGCAGCCGCCGCGGCGCCTCGGACGGGGCCAGCGCCGCGATCCGCTCAGACGCCCGCTCCAGCATCACCCGCGAGCGGTCGACGAGCACGACCTCGCGCGCCGCGGCGGCGTAGAGCGGCGCCGTCGCCGCCGCGGTCCCAGCGGCGACGTCGAGCAGCGGGCCGTCGCCGTCAGCCAACGCCCGGCGGGCGAACGCCTCGTAATCGCCGGGGTCGGCAGCCCACAGCAGGCGGTTGTAGAGGCGCGTGCGCACCAGCCGGTCGTAGAGCGCCGCCTTGCGGTCATACGGCGCCCCGAGGTCGCCCGGCGGGAGCCCGATGACTTCGATCGTCGGCGCGGTCACGCAGTGAACCTATGCGGTTGGACTGCGCGGCGCGACAAACCCGCGCGGCCACTGGCTAGTCTGGCCGCGTGCCCGACTCCGTGACCATGGACAAGATCGTCGCGCTCTGCAAGCGCCGCGGCTTTATTTTTCCGAGCTCCGAGATCTACGGCGGAGTCGGGTCCACGTACGACTTCGGGCATTACGGCGTCCTGCTGAAGACCAATGTGAAGAACGCTTGGTGGCGCGCGATGCTCGAGGAGCGCGACGACATCGTCGCCCTCGACTCGGCGATCCTCCAGCATCCGCGCGTGTGGGAGGCCTCGGGCCACCTCGCGGGCTTCAGCGACCCGATGGTCGATTGCAAGACCTGCGGGCACCGCTTCCGCGCCGACCATCTCGAGGAGCGGAAGGCCGACCTCACCTGCCCGCGCAAGCCGAGCAAGCTCGCCGGCGAGGGCCCCGAGTGCGAGCTGACCGAGGCCCGCGACTTCAACCTCATGTTCAAGACGCAGGTCGGCGCCGTCGAGTCGACCGCGTCGGTCGCGTATCTGCGCCCCGAGACGGCCCAGGGCATCTTCATCAACTTCAAGAACGTGCTGCAGTTCGCGCGCAAGAAGCCGCCGTTCGGCATCGCGCAGGTCGGCAAGTCGTTCCGCAACGAGATCACCCCCGGCAACTTCATCTTCCGCACGCGCGAGTTCGAGCAGATGGAGATGGAGTTCTTCGTGCCGCCCAGCGAGGTGAACGAGTGGTACGAGCACTGGAAGACCGAGCGCTTCAACTGGTACACGCGCTACGGCATCCGCCCGGACCACCTCCAGATGCGCGAGCACGAGGCCGACGAGCTGAGCCACTACTCGTCCGGCACCGCAGACGTGGAGTACCTGTTCCCGATCGGCTGGAGCGAGCTGGAGGGCGTCGCCAACCGCGGCGACTTCGACCTCACCCAGCACACCGAGTACTCCGGCGAGAAGCTCGAGTACTTCGACGGGGCCACCAAGGAGCGCTACACGCCGCACGTGATCGAGCCCGCCGCCGGCGCCGACCGCGCGACGCTCGCGTTCCTCGTCGACTCCTACGACGAGGAGACGCTTGAGAACGGCGAGGAGCGCGTCGTACTGCGCCTGCACCCGCAGCTCGCGCCGATCACGGCCGCCATCTTGCCGCTCGTCCGGAAGGACGGCCAGCCCGAGGTCGCCGCCGAGATCAAGACCCAGCTGCGCGGCGTGCTGCGCACCGAGTACGACGAGGGCGGATCGATCGGCAAGCGCTACCGCCGCCACGACGAGATCGGGACCCCGTGGTGCATCACCGTCGACCACGAGACGCTCGAGCAGCGCACGGTCACGATCCGCGAGCGAGACTCGCTCGAGCAGTCGCGCGTCGCCATCGACGACCTGCCCGGCTGGTTCGCGCAGCGCCTCGCGCAGCCGTGGGTCAGCCCTAAGCTCGCCCAGAGCTAGCCCCGCTTGGCCTCCTTCGCGGCGGCCTGTCACCAACACCCCTGAGGATTGCCTGCCATGCGCATCGACTCCTGCCTCCATACCACCGTCCGCTCGTTGGTCTCGGAGCCCACGTAATGGGTCAGCCGGCCCGTCCGGAAACCGTCCGCGTGCGCGCGCCGCTCCGCCCGTTCCGGGTGGCTGCTTCAAGCGCCGCACTGGCGTCCTTCATGCTGCTGGCTGGGTGTGGGGGTGATGACGAGCCCACCGGAAAGGCCGGAACCACCGCCGCGTCGACGCCGCCCGTGTCCTGGACGCTGGTGCTCGACTACGAGCCCAACGCCGTCCACGCCGGCCTGCTGCAGGCCGAGCGCGCCGGGTACTTCGACGACGCCGGCATCGACCTCAAGATCGTCGCGCCGTCGTCCACCTCCGACGCGCTGACCCAGGTCACCCGCGGCAAGGCCGACGTCGGCCTCGCCGACCTGATCGACGTCGCGCGCCGCAACGAGCGGGCCGTCACGACCGCGGCGGAGCCGGGCGCCACCACCAAGCCCAACCCCGACTCGCAGGTGTCCGTCGCCGGCGCGGTCGTGCAGCGCCCGCTCAGCGGCATCATCGTCCGCGCCGACAGCAGGATCTTCGAACCGTCGCAGCTGGAGGGCAAGAAGATCGCCGTCAGCGGCCTGCCGTCGGATGAGGCCGTGGTCGCCGCGATCGCCCGCAAGGACGGCCAGCCCGTCAAGACGAAGCAGATCACGCTCGGCTTCAACGGACTCAAGGCGCTCGACGCCGGCCGCGTCGACGCGTCGACGGCCTACTGGCCGGCCGACGAGGTCACGCTGGAACAGCTCGGCACGAAGGGCCGCACGTTCGCGCTCGACAAGTTCGGCGGCCCGGCGTATCCGGGCCTCGTCGCGTTCACGAGCCGCGAGACGCGCGTCAGCGATCCCGCGCACGTGCAGGCGTTCGCCGAGGCGCTGGCCCACGGCACGCGCGACGTGATCGCCGATCCTGAGGTCGGCCTGGAGGCGGTTCAGAAGAGCTTCCCGGAGCTCGACGAGGTGACGACCAAGGCGCAGCTCGACAACTACGTGCCGCTGTTCGGAACCGCGCAGACCGCTGGCAAGCTCGACCCCGCCGCCCTCAAGGCGTTCGCCGCGTTCGCGGCAACGTCGGGGCTCACCGAGCGTCAGCTGAGCACCGAAGAGCTCAGCGCGATCCCGCCGGAGAGCGCGCCGAAGTGACCGAGCTGCTTCGCGCTGAGGGCATCACCGTCCTCGGGCGGAGCGGCTCGCCGATCATCGAGGGCATCGACCTCGCCGTGCGCCGCGGCGAGGTCCTCGCCCTCCTCGGCGTGAACGGCAGCGGCAAGACGACCCTGATCCGCGTTCTCGCGGGCCTGGTGCGGCCCGACGCCGGCACGCTCACCTGCGGCGATGGCAGCGACCCCTTCGCACGCCGACACGCCGCCTACCTCCCCCAGCTCGCGCGGCCGGTCGCCTGGCGCGACGCGGTCGCCAACGCGGCGCTGCCGCTTGAGGCCACGGGCGTGGGC
>JAEYAL010000054.1 GCA_023404805.1 Actinomycetes bacterium
TCGCACCAGAGGCGCCTGCCGCGTACGAGGCGCCGTTCGCCCCGGATCCGTCGGCGGTCTGCGAAGCGCCGGCCGCTCCTGAGCCTGTCGCCTACGAGGCGCCCGTCGCACCGCAGCCACCCGTCGCGCCCGAACCGCCCGCCACCTACGAGGCGCCCGTCGCGCCCCAGCCGTCCGTCGCCTACCAGGCACCTGTCGCGCCCGAACCGCCGGTCGCCTACGAGCCGCCCGTCGCGCCGCAGCCGCCCATCGCCTACGAGGCACCTGTCGCGCCCGAACCGCCGGCTGCCTACGAGGCGCCCCCGGCACCGCAGCCGCCGTTGGCGCCCGAACCGCCCGTCGCGCCCGAACCGCCCGTAGCGCCGCAGCCGATCACCACTGCGGGCGCTGGCATCCCGGCATTCCTCGAGACCGCATCGGACGCGCCCGTCGCCCCGCAGCCCCCGGCCGCCTACGAGCCGCCCGCCGAGTACGCAGCGCCCGCCGCCCCGCAGCCGCCTGCGGAGACGGAGGTCATCGCCCTCGACCAGCCGCTCGACGCCCCTGCGGCACCCGAGTACGACCCGGCGTCGACGGCTCCGCCCGGCTTCACCGCCGCACACATCCAGGCCGCTGAGTCGGCCTCGCTGCTGGCCCTCGATCCGGTCGAGGACGAGACCACCGTCGAGCCCGCCCCGGCGCCCGCGCCGGCGGCCGGCCGCTCGGAGGTCGGAGGCTCTGCCCTGCTCGGTCGCCTCGCGTCCATCTTCCCGGGCCGCGCCGACCGCGAGCAGTTCGGCCGCGACCGCGGCGCGACCATCCGGATCGTCGGCACGGCCCTCGTCGCCTTGGCGCTGCTCGTCGTCCTCACGCCGCCGCTGCTCGGCGCGCTCGACAGCGTCCCGGTGCTGGGCGCGCTGGGCGAGCAGCTCGAAAGCTTCCGCCTCTACCCCGGCGCCTACGGTGTCGCGTTCTGGATCGCGCTGATCGGCACGCTGGTCGCGGCCGGGATCGTCGTCGTGCAGATGGAGAAGAACGCCGACCGCCAAGAGCGCCGGGAGGACCCCGTCGCGCGGCTCAACATCGGCCTCACGGGCATGGTCGTGCTCGCGATGGCGGGCAGCGCGCTCACCTTCATGAGCGGCTACGGCTGGGCAGCCGCAGCGGCGTCCGTCAGCTTCTTCCTCGCCACGTGTCTGGCCATCCCCGCCGGCCGCCTCCCGGGTGGCCGCGCCATGGCGTGGCAGCCCGAGCGGGCTTGGGCGCTGTTCGCGGCCACGGCCCTGATCTCGGTGTTCGTCGCGCCGTCGCTGCCGGGCGTCATCGCCCTCGTCGTCGCGCTCGTGCAGGTCAAGAAGCGCTGGGCCGGGATCTCCGCGGGCGAAGACCGCTTCCAGGACGGTCCCGTCGATGGCACGAACCGCCTCTCAGCGATCCTGCTCACCGTGTTCGTCCTGCTCGCCTCGGCGGTCGGAATGCACGCGATGACGCTCACGCCGGACGAGATCCGCGCGGCCGACGTCGAAGGCACCCCCGCGGTGCCGGGCACCACCAAGGGCCCGACGATCGCTCCGCCCACGCCGTAGCGCGCTGCCCCGGCTGGTGAGCCCGGATGCCCCCGGCACCGTAGGCACACCGATGAGCCGGCGAGACGCACGCGCAACCTCTGCCCTGGCGGCGACATCCGATGCGCCAGTTACCGTCGTATCCCCTGTCGAGATGTCGACCACTGCGACCGTGCAGTCCGGTGGCCTTGGCGCCACCGCGGAGCGCCCCCGCCTTTTGCAGCCAGCCGTGCCACACCACGACCGCGCGGATCCCGCCAGTCCAGCCTCTGACCTGCACGCGGAGGAGCTCAGCCACCTCGAGGGCGCGCGCCGGGGACCGCGGGCACGGCTGCGCAGCGCCACCGCCGACCACCGTGAGCGCCGGATCGCCGCCAGGCTGGCCCGGCGCGATCCGGCCGCGCTCGCCGACCTGCACGAGCTGACGTCCCGCGCGGCGTTCTCGGTGATCCTCGGGATCGTCCGCGACCGCGGCCACGCCGAGGACGTGCACCAGCAGGTCTACGCCGAGGTGTGGCGCCGTGCCGGCCAGTTCGACGCTGCGCGCGGCAGCCTGCTCACCTGGGTGCTCACCATCGCCCGCAGCCGCGCGCTCGACCACCTGCGCCGCCGCACCGACCAGCCGACCGACACCGACGTGCTCGTGGCGATCGGCGGCAGCGAAGAGGACCGCGCGTTCGACGACATCATCGACCGGGCCCTCGTCGGGGAAGCGCTCGCACGCATCTCAGAGCACGAACGCGAGCTCCTGCGGCTGCGGTTTTGGGAGGGCCTCAGCCAGACCGAGATCGCGGAACGCACCGGGCTGCCGCTGGGTACCGTGAAGTCTCGGATGCTCGCGGGACTGCGCAATCTGAAGCTCCATCTCGAAGCAGAGGGGGCCGCGTGATCGACGACCGCGACCTGCTCAGACATCTCGAAGAGGGTGGCGAGGAGCTCTACGAGCGCGCCGCCCCGCCCGCGCTCGACCTCGCCGCGATCACCGGCGAGCCGTCGAGCGCCGCACCTGCAGCGCGGGGCACGTGGAACCTGCGTCCCGCGGTCGCGGTCGGCAGCGCGATCGCGTGCCTGGCTGCCGGTCTCGCCGGCGGGGCGCTGCTCTTCGGGGCTGCGGACGACCCTGCGCCGGTCGTCGCATCGACACCCGACTCCACCCCGCCCCGCGGACGCGAGGTCACCCTCGCCCGTTTCGGCAGCGCCGCGCCAGCGCAGGCGGCTGCGCAAGCGAACGTCTTCACGTCGACCGATGGCCGCACCGTCGACCTGCGCGTCGAAGGCATGCCGACCCCCCGCAAGGGCGAGTACTACGAGCTCTGGGTCCTCGGCGACGCCGGGAAGATGATCTCGCTCGGCATCGTCCGCGTCGACGAGGGCGGCTCGGCGCATGTGCGGCTCCCGCTCCCGGTGTCGCTGCGGCGCTTCCCGGTCTTCGACCTCTCCCTCGAACCCGGCGACGGGAACCCGACGCACTCGGGCAACTCGATCCTGCGGTCCGCAGCGGTCATCTAGCCCGCCAACGGGGTCGACGGCCAGCCCGGCCCGGGCGCGACCGTGCCCCAATCGGGGCGTGCTGAGGCAACTCGTCATCCGCCCCCGCCATGCGCGGCGTAGTGCGAGCGACCGGCCCCTCGGCCGGCCTTGCATCACCACATCGCCTCGTTGGAGGGGTCCCATGTCCATCGCGTTCCGCCGTCCTCGTCTCGCCGCCCTCGTCGCCTCCGTCGCCGCCCTCGGCGCCGCCGGCGCCGCCACTGCGCCCGCCGCCAGCGCTGCGCCCGTCACCGGCATCGAGACCGCCGTCGCTCCTGACGCAGGCCTCGTCGCAGGCCTGACGAGCCTCGGCGCCTCCGTCCGGCTCACCGGTGCTGCCAGCGCCGACGAGTCCGGCCGCTTCGTGTTCCCCGTGACGGGCGGCAACCTGACCGGCGACCTGAAGGGCAAGGTCAACCACACGGGCGGGATCGAGTTCAAGGCGAAGTCCGGGATCCGCTTCGGGATCCGGTCGTTCGTGATCGACACCCGCAAGTCGCCGCAGCTCACCGCTGAGCCCACGCTCGCCGGCTACGGCCTGGGCATCCGCGTGCCCGTCGCCGATATCGGCGGCATCGCGGTGACCAGCGCACCCCCCGCGACGGTCGTCAGCGGGACCCTCACGCTCACCGACATCGGCGCGCTCTACATCAACACGTTCCTCGGCAAAGCCGCCGTGAAGAAGGGCACCGTGTTCGGCCAGGCTGAGGCGTCGGTGACGCTCGGCGCCTAGCCCTGTCGCGGCTGCGCGAAGCTTCTGCTGCCGTCAGCGGCGGGCTTCGCGCATGTCGCGATCGGCTTCGCGCTTCATGTCGCGTTCCTTGATCGTGTGGCGCTTGTCGAAGCGGTCCTTGCCGCGCGCCAGGGCGATCTCGACCTTCACGAAGCTGCCCTTGAAGTACAGCCGGGTCGGGACGAGCGTGAGGCCCTTCGTCTGGATCTGCCCGGCGAGCCGGTCGATCTCGCGGCGGTGCATGAGGAGCTTGCGGTCGCGGTCCGGCGGATGGTTGAAGCGCGACGCCGCCGCGTACGGCGGAATGTGCGCGCCCACCAGCCAGAGCTCGCCGTTGTTCATCACCGCGTAGGCGTCGCGCATATGCGACGCGCCTTCGCGCAGCGACTTGACCTCGGTCCCGGACAGGGCGATGCCGCACTCGAAGGTCTCGAGCAGCTCGTAGCGGAACGCCGCCTCGCGGTTGCGCGTGATGTCCTTGTCGCCGGGCCGCTTCCCGGAGCGTGTCGGGCTCTTCGCCATGGGCAGATCAGGTTAGGGGATCAGGCAGGTTCGGCATCGGCGGGTGGCGGCCTCGCCGGAGGTCACAGATCTCCGCCCACGGCCCACCGCAGGTGAGCCAATCGTGGCGGCCCTGCACGAGGTCACAGATCTCCGCCCACAGCCACCGGCCGCAGGTCGACCTTGCCGCGCAGCACGTCGAGGCGCTCGACGGTCACCTCGGCCTTGTCGCCGAGGTGGATCGCGCGGCCGCTGCCGTCGGCCGAGAGCACCGTGCCTTCGGGGTTGAGCTCCCACCAGTCGCCGCGCAGGCTGCGCAGCGGCACCATGCCGTCGAAGCCGCTGCCGAAGTTGACGAACAGCCCGGCTTGGATGATGCCCGTGACTTCGCCGCGCCACACGTCGCCCCAGCCGCCATCGGCCAGGTACTCGCGCAGCAGCATCGCCTTGGCGATGCGGTCGGCTTCGCGCTCGACCGCCATCGACGCCCGTTCCAGGTCGGAGCAGTGTTCGGCCAGCTGCGCGAGCGGCGTGTCCTCGTCGACGTCATCCGCAGAGCCGGCCGATCCCGGTCCCCGCCGCCGTTCCTCGGCGGACTCCGGGCCGATCGACGCCCGGCCCTGTTCGGCGAGCTCGAGCACCGCGCGGTGGCAGACGATGTCGGGATAGCGGCGGATCGGCGAGGTGAAGTGGCAGTAGTGCCGCAGACCGAGGCCAGCGTGGCCGACGTTCACCGGCGAGTAGCTGGCGAGCTTCAGCGCCCGGAGCACCAGCAGCGGCAGCGCGAGGTGGCCGCGGCCGGCGCGGCGCACCGTCTCGCCGATGATCCGCGAGCACTCGGCCACGATCTCCGCGGCCTGCGGCGGCGTCATCGACTCCGGCAGCGGCGGCCCGGGGATGCCCAGCGAGAGCAGCTGGTCGACGAGCCGCTCAGCGCCCGACGCCTCGGGCAGCTCGTGGATGCGGAACATCCCCGGCGCTCCCGCCGCGGTGAGGATCCTCGCGACCTGCTCGTTGGCGAGCACCATCAGCTGCTCGATCAGCTTGTGCGATTCGGTGTGCTGGCTCGGCCGCTGTGATGTGACCTGGCCCTGCGGGTCGAACTCGAACTCCGGCTCGGGGATGTCGAGCTCCAGCGCCTGCGGCCGCTGACGGGTGAGGTCGCGCGCGACGCCGCGGGCGACGTCGAGCGGCGTTGCCCACGGGTCCTTGGCCTGCGCCTTGCCCTCGAAGATCTCATCGACGTCCTCGTAGGTGAGGCGCATGTCGGAGCGGATCAGCGAGCGGTAGACCTCGGCGCTCAGGCAGATCCCGTCGCTGACCACCATCTCGACGGTGACCGCGCGGCGGTCGACGCCCGGGACCAGCGAGCAGGCGTCGTCGGCGAGCTGCGGCGGCAGCATCGGCGCGACGAACCCCGGCACGTAGGTCGAGGTGGCCCGCTCGCGGCCGGCGATGTCGACGATGCTGCCCTTCGGCGCGAAGCTCGTCACGTCGGCGATGTGCACGCGGATCAGCGCGCCTTGCGGATGCTCTTCCGCGGAGATCGCATCGTCGAAGTCCTTGGCGGTCTTCGGGTCGATCGTGAACGTCGGCACGCCCGTGAGGTCGCGGCGCGTCGCTGCGGCGGGATCCGGGGCCTGGACCGCCTCGGCGGCCGCCTGCAGCGTGCGGTCGTCGTGGACCGGCGAATAGTCCCGCTCGCGCAGGAGCGCCGAGATCACGTCGGCGGTGATCTCCGCGCGGCCGAGCTTCTCGACGACCTGCGGCACCCCGGCCTTGTCGGGCACGACGAGGACGAGGTCGCCCTCCTCCGCCCCATCGCGGCCCAGCACGATGCGGTCGCCGCCGTCGAAGAACGGCTCGGCGACCAGGAACTTGCCTTGCACGCCGATGACGCAGACGCAGCCGCCGTCGGCCCGGCGCCGCGGGCCGCGTTTGGCCGGCGAACCATCGTCGTTGCGGCGCGGGCGGTCGTCGTGCCCGCGGCCGCGGTGCCAGTCGCGGCCGTCGCCGCGGCCACCGCTCTTCGGACGTTCACGGTCGCGGGCGAGGGCGCCCGGGCGGCCCTGCGGCGCACCCTTCCCACGTGGGGCCTGAGGCTCGCGCGGCTTCTTCTTGCTGGGGCGGTTTCCGGAGCCGACGCGCCGCTTGGGGCTCACTGCTTCACCGCGTCGATCGCGGTCTGCTCGGCTTCGTCGACCTTGGTCGTGTGCGGATCATCTACGGCCTTCACGTCGGGGGCGATGCCCTTGCCGCGGCTGACGTCCTCGCCCTTCGCGACTCCGGCACCACCGAGGTTACGGCCCTTCGGCGTGAAGTACTGGCCGACCGTGATGTCCATCGCGCCGCCCTGTGAGAGCGGGATGATCTCCTGGAAGACGCCCTTGCCGTAGGTGCGGGTGCCGTAGACCTTGGCCCGGCCGCGGTCCTGGAGCGCGCCCGTCACGATCTCGGCCGCCGAGGCGCTGTTGCCATCGACGAGCACCGCGACCGGCAACGTCGGAAACGCCGGCTCGTCGCCGGCCTTGATCGTCTTGGTGCGGACGGCCCGGCCGCGCGTCGTGACGATCGTCCCGCCCTTCAGGAACAGGCTGGAGATGTCCTTCGCTTCGCTGACGAGGCCGCCCGGGTTGCCGCGCAGATCCAGGACGACCGACTTCGCGCCCTGGTGGACCATGGTCTTGATGCCGTCGCGCACCTCCTTGTTGGCGTCGGTCGAGAAGCTCGACAGCCGCACCACGCCGACCTTCGCGTCTTTGTCGTAGCGCGACTCGACCACTGGCACGCGCACCTGCGCGCGCTTCACCGTGCGGTCGAGCAGCTCGCCGCCGCGGCGGAGCTGCAGCTTCACCGTCGTGCCCTCGGGGCCGCGGATCAGCGCGCTGCCGGCCTGCGTCGACTTGCCCGCCAGCGTCTGCCCGGCCGCGCGGACGATGATGTCGCCGCGCTTCAGGCCCGCCTTCTCCGCCGGCGACCCCTCGTAGACCTTGCCGATCTCGAGCCCCGCGTTCACCTGGCCGACCTCGACGCCGATGCCTTCGAACCTGGAGTCCGTGACCTCGTCGAAGGCTTTGAGGTCCTTCGGGGAGAGGTACGCCGAGTACTGGTCGTCGAGGCTGTCGACCGCGGCGCGCAGGGCAGCTTCCTCGACCTTGCGCTGCGGCACCTCGCGGTAGTAGCGGCGGTTCAGCACGCCGAGCGCCTCACCGACGACGACGTTGTCCTCGTCGACGAACGCCCCCTGCGCGAAGCCGGGCAGCCGGTCGGGGTGGCCGCCCAGCCAGATCCCGGCGCACAAGGCGACCAGAAGGGCCACGACAGGGATCAAGAGTCGCCGCAACGTTTTCATCGACGGCCCAGCGTACGCACGCGACTGTCAAAGCGGCGTCAGGGGCGTCCAGCCCCAGACGCCGGAGCTTTGACGGTGAGGTCCTAGACCTTCAGGAAGCGGCGCAGGCTGAGGCCCGAGCCGAGGGCGCTGACGCCGATAGAGGCGACCATCAGGAAGGCCGCGAGCATCGCGAAGCTGACGGTCGAGAGGCCGTTGACGACGGGCACGTTCTCGATCGGGCCGAGCAGCGCCGTCTTGGCGACGAGCAGCACGAGGATGGCGGCGACGCCGCCGATGAAGCCGACGACAAGGCCTTCGAGGACGAACGGGATCCGGATGAACCAGTCGGTCGCGCCGACGAGCTTCATGACCTCGACTTCACGGCGCCGCGCGAACAGCGACAGGCGGATCGTGTTGCCGACGAGCAGGATGCTCGAGCCGATCAGCAGGACCGCCAGCAGGCCGACGCCCATCTTGATCGCGTTCATCACGGAGAGGACCTTGGAGGTCTCCTTCTTGACGGTGCTGACCTCTTCGATCTTGGGATCGACCGGGGCCTGCTCCCCTGCGGCGTTGGTCGGCGCGAGCGCTGCGACGATCTCGTTGATCTTGTCGGGGTCCTGCGGCGTGATGCGGAGGGTGTCCGGCAGCGGGTTGGAGCCGAGGATCTTGTAGGCCTCGGGGTTCAGCTTGCGCTGCTCCTTGAGCGCCTGCTCCTTGGAGACGTAGTCCACGCTCTTGACGTTCGGCGTGCTCTTGGCGAGCGCGACGAGGCGGGCGACGTCCTTGCTGGTCGCGTCCTTCTGCAGGAAGACCGGCACGTAGACGCGGCTGCGCGTGGCGTCAGCGGCGGCCGAGGCCATCTGCATGACCGGCACGAACGCGCCGAGCACGAGCATGGTCACGAGGACCGACGCCATCGCGGCGAACGACGGGACCGCGTTGCGGCTGAGCGAGCGCCAGACCTCGCGGAGTGCGAAGGAGAGGTTCATCGGTAGTCGTCCTCGTTGAGCAGCTCAGTGTCAGGGGCGCCCTGCAGGTGGTCGAGGCGCTCGCGCACCCGGCCGACCTCGACGTCTCGCATCATGGCGCCGAACTCGTCGGTGGTCTGCTCGCCCGCGGCGTACATGCCGGAGGCCTCGTCGCGCACGACGCGGCCCTGGGAGATCTCGATCACGCGGCGGCGCATCTGGTCGACCATGTGGTGGTCGTGCGTCGCGACCAGCACGGTCGTGCCGGCGCGGTTGATGCGGTACAGCAGCTGCATGATGCCGATCGACGTCTTCGGGTCGAGGTTGCCCGTGGGCTCGTCGGCCAGGAGCAGCGGCGGGTGGTTGACGAACGCGCGCGCCACGGAGACACGCTGCTGCTCGCCGCCCGACAGCTGGTCGGGGTACTGGTGGAGTTTGGTCGAGAGGCCGGTGAGGCGCAGGACGTCCGGCACCTTGGCGCGGATCTCCTTGCGGCTGGCGCCGGTCGCCGACAGCGCGTACGCGACGTTGTCGTACACGGTGCGGTTCGGCAGGAGCTTGAAGTCCTGGAACACCACGCCGAGGTTGCGGCGGTAGTACGGGACGCGCTTGCGGGTGATGTCGGCGAGGTCGCGGCCGGCGACCGTGATCGAACCGGACGTCGGCTCGTCCTGCTTGGAGAGCAGGCGCATGATCGTCGATTTGCCCGAGCCGGTCGAACCGACCAGGAACAGGAACTCACCGCGGCGCACGTTCAGCGTGGCGTCTTCGAGGCCGATGGTCCCGTCGCCGTAGTGCTTGGTGACGCCCCTCAGCTCGATGACGTTCCGCGGGTCGTGCGGCAGCGCTGCAGAGCGCGCGGGCGGCCCGACGGGCTGCATCTGCCGACGCCGGCGCGCAGGCAGGCGGCGTGAGTTGGAGCTCTCGATCGAGGAAGCCATCGTTTGCAAGGTACAAGGGAACCCCCGCTGACCCCTCCAGTTGCAGCGAGTGTTGCAGTGGAGGTTGCGCACACGAGAAATCCCTGGACCCGACCGCACCGCTAAGAGGTGCGTCCGGCGTGGCGGATGGGCGCCGCCCGGCCCCGCTAGCGTTGCGGGCGTGTCGACGATCGCCATCTCTTCCACGGAGGCCCCCAAGGGCCTGCCTATCCACAAGCTGTCCCTTCCCGGCACCCGCGCCCTCACGATCATGGTCGCCTTCGACGCCGGTTCGCGCGCGGAGCGCCCCGAGGAGAACGGCATCGCGCACTTCCTCGAGCACCTCGTGTTCAAGGGCGGGGAGAAGTACCCGCACTACCGCGACGTGAACGGCACCGCCGAGCGCATGGGCGGCATGCTCAACGCGTTCACCTCGCAGGACCTGGTCGCGTTCCACATCACCGTCCGCGCTGAGCGCGCACCCGAGGCCCTGGACCTCCTCACCGATTTCGTCGGCCGCCCGCACATCGACGCCGACGAGCTCGACAAGGAGCGCGGCGTCGTCATCCAGGAGATCCAGCGCTCCGACGACCAGCCGTCGTCCGTCGCCGGCGACCTGATCGACAAGGCGGCCTTCGGCGACCACCCGCTCGGCCGCACCATCCTCGGCCCCGAGGAGCACCTGCGCACGTTCACGCGCGACCAGATCGTGGCCTTCCGCGATCGCCAGTGGGCCCCGAGCCGCGGCGGCGCGTACCTCGTCGGCAACCTCGAGCACCTCCCCGAGGACGCAGCGCTCGGCGAGCTGTTCGACCGCTTCCCGGCGCCTGCCAAGCCCGAGGCCAACATCGCGATCCCGGCGATCAACGTCCAGACGCTCGTCGAGAAGCGCGACACGAACCAGTCGCACCTGCGCCTCGTCTACCAGCCGCAGATCGACGCGGCCAACGCCCGGGAGCGCGCTGCGCTGCGCCTCTACGGCTCGATCCTCGGCGGCTCGATGAGCTCCCGCCTCTTCGACGAGCTCCGCGAGCAGCGCGGCCTCTGCTACTCCGTCTGGGGCTACGAGCACGTCCACGCCGACGGCGCGACCCTCAGCCTCGGCGCCGGGCTGGAGTCCGGCAAGACGGGCGAGGCCTACACCCGCATGCGCGAGATCGTCAACGAGATGCGCAGCGACGGCATCACCGCCGACGAGCTCGAGCTCGCCCGCGCCTACGCCTCCGGCCGCCACATCCTCGCCACCGAGTCGTCCGGCGCCGTCGCCCGCCTCGCCGCGAGCCAGTCGATCATCTTCGAAGAGGAGATCAACCCGGACCGCGTCATCGACCTCATCGACAGCATCACGCTCGACGAGGTCAACGAGATCGCCCAGCGCGTCCCCGACGAAGCGGCCGTCGCCTGCGTCGGCCCGCATGAGGCCGACGAGTTCGCCTGGAGCGCCTAAGCGCTCCGGCGGGTGGTGGCCAGACGCCACCGCCCGCCGGAGCCGCCGCGCCGTCAGGTCATTCGCCGACGAGGGGAATCCCCGCGTCGCGGCCGATCGAGACCATGCGCTCGATCGGGATGCGGGCCTTCTCCGCGAGGTGCGCGGGAACGGTGACCTCTCCGCTCATGTCGCGCAGGGCGTCGCGCAGCTTGGGCAGCGTGATCATCTTCATGTAGCCGCACGCGGCCTCGGGGTTGGCGGCCACGAAGTTCGTGCCGGGCGAGGTCTGGCGCAGGCCGTGCAGCATGCCGACTTCGGTCGCGACGATCGCCGTGCGGTGGCTGCCGGCCTTGGCTTGGTCGGCGGCGTAGTCGAGCATGCCGCCGGTCGAGAGCATGTGCACGCCGCTGGTGTCGACATCGCCGCTGGCGACGTACTCCATGACCGACGTCGAGCACCCGCACTCGGGGTGGATCAGGAAGTCGGCGCCGGGGTTCTCCGCGCGGACCTTCTCGATGTCGCTCGGGCGGATGCCGGCGTGCACGTGGCACTCGCCGTCCCACACGCGCAGGTTCGGGTGGTTCGTGGTCTTCGCGACGTACGAGCCGAGGAACATGTCGGGGCCGAACAGGATCTCCTGGCCGGCGCCGTGCTCGCGGACGATGTGTTCGATGACCGCCACGGCGTTGCCGCTCGTGCAGCAGTAGTCGGTGAGCGCCTTGACCTCGGCGGTCGTGTTCACGTACATGACCGTGATCGCGCCAGGGTGCTTGTCCTGCCACGCCTTGAGCTGCGGCGCGGTGATCGAGTCGGCAAGCGAGCAGCCGGCCTTGACGTCGGGGATCAGGACGGTCTTCTCGGGGCTCAGCACCGACGCCGTCTCGGCCATGAAATGCACGCCGCAGAACGCGATGACCGGCTGGGCGACCTTCGCGGCTTCCTGCGAGAGGTAGAGCGAGTCGCCGACGATGTCGGCCACGCCCTGGATCTCGGGGAGTTGGTAGTTATGGGCGAGGATCACCGCATCGCGCTCGGCGGCGAGGCTGCGGACCTCGGCGGAGAGCTCGGCGATCTGGGCGGCGGTGAGCGCCTCGGGCGCTGCAGCGGGTGCCATCGGAAGGTCGATCATGGTCGTCCTCGGCGGGGTGCGGTGGGCGTCGGAAGGTCCGACACCCAACGAGGATAGGGACCGGCCGCGAGGCAGCGCAGCGCCGGCATGCCAGCGGCGGCTTTGTCCTCCAAACTGGCGGCGATGACCAGGAAATTGGGAACAGCCAGAATTCCCGTGGTACGTTCGCCTCGCGCGTCCACGCGCGCCCACCTATGACCCCTGGAACGGCGACCCCCCTTGCTGATGCGCTGCGCCGCACGACGTCCGGAGACCCGCTGTCTGCCGCTCGCCGTTCGACCAGTTCCGCGCCGACGCTCATCCCGTCAGATCCACGGCTCCACGAGCTGCTCGAGCACACCCTCGACGCCGCCGTCCTCGTCGATGCGACGGGCACCATCGTCGCCACGAACTCGCCCGCCCGCGACGCCCTCGACGGGATCGGCCCGGGCCTGGCGATCGACCAGCTGTGGGTCCAGCCGGCGCCGCCGGAGGCGCTGAGCACCGCGCTGCCGCGGACCATCCGCGAGGGCCGCTGGCACGGCCGCCTGCCGATGCCGTGGCACGGCACCTCGATCGAGGTCGAGCAGTCGCTGTTCGGCCACCACACCCCTGAGGGGCGCCTCGTCGCGATCTCGGTCATCGGCGCGCCGGCCAGTGGCGCGCCCCGCCCGACGCTCGCCAACGCGATCGCTGCGGGCACCCACGCGCTGAACGAGAGCGTCGCCCTGGCTGCTTCGGCCGCCCGCGCAGTCGCCGCGGTCCACCGCCACGGCCTCGTGCACCGCGGTATCTCGCCGAGCGCGTTCGTGCTCGGCGACCAGCCCGGCTCGGTGTTCATCACCGGCTTCGAGACGGCGCGGCCGCTGCGCGCCGGCGTCACGGCGGCGCCCGAGTGGGACGGCACCCTCGACGGCCCCCTCGCCTACGTCTCCCCAGAGCAGACCGGCCGCGTGAACCGCGCCGTCGACTGCCGCTCGGACCTCTACTCGCTTGGCGCGGTGCTCTACGAGCTGCTCACCGGCAGCACGCCGCTCACCGCCGACGACCCGCTGGAGTGGGTCCACGCGCATGTCGCCCGCGTGCCGCCGACGCTCCGCGAGCGCGTCCCCAACCTGCCCGCCGCGATCGACGAGATCGTCATGCGGCTGCTCGCGAAGGACCCTGAGGACCGGTACCAGAGCGCCGCCGGCCTGGTCGCCGACCTCGACCGGTGCGTCGCCGAGCTCGAAGACTCCGGCACGATCCCGCCGTTCCTGCTCGGCGCGCGCGATATCTCCGACGTGCTCCAAGTGCCGCAGCGCCTCTATGGCCGTGAGCAGCACCTGGAATCGCTGACCGCGGCGCTCGACCGCGTCACGTCGTCCGGCGAGGCGGAGCTTGCGCTCGTGGCGGGCCCAGGCGGCATCGGCAAGTCCACACTGGTCCAGGCACTACGGGAGACCGTCACCCGCGCAGGCGGCGTGATGATCTCGGGATCGTTCGGCGCTCAGCAGCGCGGCGTGCCGTACGCGCCGTTCGCCGAGGCGATCAACGAGCTGGTGCAGCAGTCGCTGGCGCTCCCGCCCGCCCAGCTCCAGCAGCACCGCGAGCGCCTGCAGGACCGCGTCGGCGTCCACGGCGCGGTGATCACCGACCTCGTCCCGCGCGCCGCGCTCGTGCTCGGCGAGATGCCGCCGGCGCCTCCGATCCCGTTCCATGAGACGCAGGCCCGCGCCCATCGCGTCATCGGCAGCTTCCTCGACGCGCACGCGCAGGAGCGCCCCGTCGTGCTCGTCCTCGACGACCTGCAGTGGGCCGACCCGGCGACGCTGCAGCTCGTCGCCGATCTCCTCGATCACGCGCGCACCCGCCGGATCCTGATCGTCGGCACCTACCGCGACGACGCGCTCTCGCCCGAGGACCCGCTCACCAGCCTGACGCTGGAGCCGGGCCTGGCCCGCACCACGATCCAGCTCCAGCAGCTCACGATCGCGTCCGTCCGGCAGCTGCTCGCCGACACGCTCGGCACGACGCCGCAGCGCGTCGCGGAGCTCGCCGTGGTGGTCACCGAGAAGACCGGCGGCAACCCCTACTACCTGATGCAGTTCATCGACGACCTGCATCGCGACGGCCTCATCAGCAACGACCGCTCAGGCGGCGGCTGGCAGTGGGACTCCGAACGCGCGGCGTCGGCAGCGGTCACCGACAACGTCGTCGACCTCATGTCGGGCCGGCTCCAAGCCCTGCCCGACGACACCCAGCGGGTCCTCGCCGTGGCGGCCTTCCTGGGCAGCCCGTTCGACCGCCGCTCCCTCGCTGCCGCGACCGGGCACACCGAGCGGTCCGTCGAGACCGACCTGTGGGACGCGATGCGCCAGCGCCTCGTACTCGCCCGCGGCGACGGCTACCGCTTCTCGCACGACCGCGTCGAGCAGGCCGCGTATGAGCTCGTGCCCGCGCACGAGCGCGCCGAACTGCATCTGGAGATCGGCCGGCGGCTGCTCACGAGCATGTCGCCCGACGAGCTTGAGGAGCGCGTCTTCACCATCGCGGGCCACATCAACCGCGGGCGCGAGCTGGTCGTCGACCCGCGCGAGCGCTACGACTACGCGGCGCTCGGCCTCCGCGCCGGCCGCAAGGCGATCGCGACCGCCGCGCACCGCTCCGCGCGCGACTACCTCGCGACCGCGCTCGACCTGCTGCCCGCGACGGCGTGGGAGACGGACTTCCGCCTCGCGTTCGACGTCCGGCTGGAACTCGCGCGCTGCGAGCACCTCGGCGGCGACATCGAAGCCGCTGACGCCCTCGCCGGCGAGCTGATCGACCACGCCGAAGCGCCCGAGGACATCGCCGGGGCCTGCGCGCTGCGGATCGAGCTGCTGCTCGCCCGCAGCGAGCCTGGCGCCGCTGCCGAAGCTGGCGTCCTGGGCTGGCGCAGGCTCGGCCTGCCGATCGAGGACCACCCGTCGTACGCCGACGGCGACCGCTCCGTCGAGCGCATCTGGGCGCTCCTCGGCGACCGGCCGATCGAGGACCTCCTCACGCTGCCTCCGGCGTCGGACCAGACGCAGCTGGCGTCGATCACGCTGTTCGGCCCGCTGCTCACGTCGGCGTTCCTCGCCGAACGCCACGACCTCGCGATCTACCTGATGGCCGAGAACACGCGGCTGAGCCTGGTCCACGGCAACACGCCCGCGTCGCTGCTGCTCCACGCGCTCTTCGGCTCGCTGCTGGCCGGCCGCTTCGGGCGCTACGACGACGGCCGCCGGCTCGGGCACGCCGCCTACGAGATCATCCAGCGCGCCGGGATCCTGCCGCTCGCCGCGCAGACCGCGGTCTACGTCGGCAACACCACGTACTGGACCGATCCGTTCAGCGCCTGCCTCCCGTTCTTCCGGACCGGCTTCGACGCGGGCGTCCGCGCCGGCGACCTGGCCCACGCCGGGTTCTGCGCGCTGTTCGGCCTGATCATGCGCTACTCCGGTGGCGACTCGCTCGACGACATCGAGCGCGAGGCCGAGCCGCTGTTCGCGTTCGCCGACGACATGAAGCTGCCGGAGAACCGCGACGCGCTGCTGATCGTCGAGCGCACCGTGCAGTCGCTGCGGGGCCGCACCGACGAGGTGGGCAAGTTCGGCAGCGACACCTTCGACGAGGCCGACTACCTGAACCGCATGTGGACGGAGCGGCCGCCGTTCTACCACGCGATCCTCACGATCCACCAGGCGTCGGCGTACGTCTTCGGGCGCCGGATCGAGGAGGGGCTGGAGGCCGCCGACCGCTTCGACAAGCTCCGCGGCGCGCTCGCGTTCCACGCCCTGATGGGCGAGGCCGAGCCGACCTTCGCGCTCGCCCGCGCGGCGGCGTGGGACGACGCCCCGCACGAGCGGAAGCTCGCACTCCGCGAACGGGTCGCCCAGGCGCAGTCCCAGCTTGAGGTGTGGGCCAGCCACTCCCCCGCCAACTTCCGCGCCCGCGCCGACCTGCTCGGCGCTGAGCTCGCCCGGATCGACGGGGATCACGAGCGCGCGGCGAAGGGCTACGAGCGGGCCGTGGCCGCCGCGACCGAGCACGGGATCATCCACCACGAGGCGCTCGCCCGGGAACTCGAAGGCCGGTTCTACCTGGGCCGCGGGCTCACGTCGGTCGCGCATGCCTGCCTGCGAGAGGCGCGCGACCGCTATGAACGCTGGGGAGCCGCGGGCAAGACCGCAGAGCTGGAAGCCGAGTTCCCGGGTGTGCTCGGGAGCCGCGCCGGCAAGCCCCGCACGCCAGAGGTCGACATGCTCGCGGTGGTCCGCGGGTCGCAGGCCATCTCCGGCGAGCTCGACCTCGAGCAGCTCCCGACGACCCTCCTGCGGATCGCGGTCGCCGCGGGCGGCGCCCAGGCGGGCCACCTGCTGCGCGTCAGCAACGGCATCGCCGAAGTCGCGGCGGTCGCGCAGGTCGAGCATGAGACCGTCCACGTCACGCTGCCAGGCGACGGCGGCGCTGAGGTGCCGCGGTCAGTGGTCGACTACGTGGTCCGCACCGGCGAGCGGGTGCTCCTGCGAGACGCCCGCGCCGACGCGGTGTTCGGCCACGACGAGGTGATCGTCGCCGGTGGCGTGCGGTCGCTGCTGGCCCAGCCAATCGTGCGGCACGGCTCCGTGGTCGGCCTGCTGGTCCTCGAGCACCGGCTCGTCACCGACGCCTTCACGCCGCAGCGCCTGACCGCCGTCGAGATGCTCGCCGCGCAGGCGGCGATCTCGGTCGAGACCGCGCAGCTCTACCAAGAGGTGCGCGAGGAGAACCGCGTGCGGCGCCGCACCGAGGAGGAGCTCCGGGCCAGCGGCGAGCAGTTCCGCTCGCTGGTCGAGTCGGCTCCCGACGCGATCCTGATCACCGACTCCTACGGCCACGTCGTGCTCGTGAACTCGCGGGCCGAGCAGCTCTTCGGGCTCGACCGCGACCAGCTCACCACCCGCATGGGCGAGCAGCTCGTCCCGGAGATCGAGTGGACGGGCCGCCCGCCGGCTGCGGATGCCGCCGCTGGCATCGAGGTCGAGCGCCGCGGCGTCGCGAGCGACGGCACCACCTTCCCGGTCGAAGTGACTCTCAGCCCGCTGGAGCGCCCCGAGGGCCCGTGGACCATCGCGGTCGTCCGCGACGTGACCGAGCGCAAACGCCTCGAGCAGGAGCTCGAGCAGGCTGCCGACCACGACGCCCTGACCGGCCTGCTCAACCGCGCGCGCCTGGAGCGCGAGCTCGACGCCGCGATCGAGAACGTGGAGCGCAGCCGCAGCGTCGCCGTGCTGCTCGTCCTCGACCTCGACCGCATCCGCGACATCAACGACTCGCTCGGCCCCGGCGTCGGCGACGAGCTGATCAGCGGCGTCGCCGCCGCGATCGCCGAGCGCATCCGACCGACCGACACCCTCGCCCGCCTCGACGGCGACGAGTTCGCGCTCATCCTCTCGCGCACCGACGTCGCTGGAGCCGAGGTGCTGGCCGAGGAGCTGCTCACCCTCGTGCGCGAGTTCAGCCTTGAGCGCGACGGCACCTTCGTGCGGACGACGGCCAGCGTGGGCATCGCGCCGATCACCACTGGCGCCGACACCGCGCAGAGCCTCCTCGCCGCCGCCGACGTGGCCCTCAACGAGGCCAAGGAGAACGGCCGCGACCGCGTCAGCACCTACACCCAGGACTCGCACCGCCGCGCCTCCGAGCGCCACACCTGGTCGGAGCGCATCCGCCGGGCGCTCGAGCATGACCACTTCACGCTGCACGCCCAGCCGATCCTCGATCTGCGCACCGGCCGCACCACGCACGCCGAGCTCCTCATCCGCATGGAGGACGACGGCACGCTGATCGCCCCCGGCGAGTTCCTGCCGACGGCCGAGCGCACCGGCAGCATCACCGCCATCGACCGCTGGGTCATCCGCGAGGCCGCCCGCCTGGCCGCCGCGCAGCCCGACGGCCTGCTGGAGCTCAACCTCTCCGCACGGTCGCTCGCCGACCTGGAGCTGCCCGTCTACATCGAGCAGGAGCTTGAGCGCGCAGGCGCCGACCCGTCGTCGCTGATCTTCGAGATCACCGAGACCGCCGCCATCGCCAACCTCGCCAGCGCGGCCTCGCTCGCCGAGCGGCTCACCAGCCTCGGCTGCCGCTTCGCCCTCGACGACTTCGGCGTGGGCTTCGGCAGCTTCTACTACCTCAAGCGCCTGCCGCTGCACTACATCAAGATCGACGGCGACTTCATCCAGTCGCTGACGCGCAGCCAGACGGATCAGCACGTCACGAAGGCGATCGTCGACGTCGCCCAGGGCATGGGCCTGAAGACCATCGCCGAGTTCGTCGAGGATGCCGAGACGCTCGACCTGCTGCGCACCTACGGCGTCGACTACGCTCAGGGCTTCCACATCGGCCGCCCCGCGCAGATCGAAGAGCCCGGCGCCTGAGCCGGGCGGCGGCGCCAGACGCCGCCACAGGGCCGCTGGAGCCCTAGTGGAGCTCGATCAGCATCGAGAGGTCCAATGCCGGAGCGCTGTGCGTGAGCGACCCGAGCGAGAGCAGGTCCACGCCGGTCTCTGCCACCTGGCGCAGCTTGCCGATCTCCAGGCCGCCGCTGGCCTCGGTGACAGCCTTGCCCTGGCAGCGCTCGACGGCCTCGCGGAGCGTGCGCAGGTCCATGTTGTCGAGCAGGACGCGCGGCGCGCCGGCGGCGAGCGCCTCGTCGAGCTCGGCGAGGTCGCGGACCTCGCACTCCAGCGGCAGCTCCGGCGCCACGGCCCGCGCGCCTGCGATCGCGGCGGTGATGCCACCCGCGACCGCCGCGTGGTTCTCCTTGATGAGGACCATGTCGAACAGCCCGATGCGGTGGTTCGCGCCGCCGCCATCGACAACCGCGCGCTTCTGCAGGTGGCGGAGCCCGGGGACGGTCTTGCGGGTGTCGAGGATCTGCGCGCCCGTGCCCTCGACCTCCTTCACGCAGCGCGCCGTGAGTGTCGCGACGCCGCCGAGCTGCTGCAAGAAGTTCAGCGCGGTGCGCTCGGCTGCCAGCAACGCGCGGGCGTCTCCGCGGGCTTCCAGGACCGGCCCGCCCTCGCGCCAGACGCCCGTGCCGGCGAGCAGCTCGACCTTGACGTCGGGATCGCAGGCCCGCAGCGCCGCCACGGCGCAGTCCAAGCCCGACAGCACGCCCGGCTCCTTCTGGACGACGCGCGCAGTGGCGGTCGTCCCCTCCGGCACGGTCGCGGCAGCGGTCACGTCGCGGTCGCCGATGTCTTCGGCGAGAGCGACCGCGACCGCGCGGTTCAGCTCCTCCTGGAGCAGGCGGGCAAGCTCAGCGTCGGCGGACACGCAGCGAGCGTATGCGATCCAAACGCCGCGGCGCGCGCCCGCCCGATCACCCCGTCGCGGGCCGCTCTGCGCGATGTGTCCACCGGCGCTTTTTGGGCGCCATCGGGGTCGGGGCGTGCGGCATGGTGCGAGGTCCGTTCCCCCGCGGCGCGCTGCACCCCTCCTTGGCGCGCGAGGAGTAGCCGATTTCCCGGCGAATCCTCAACTTTCGGCGGTTTCCTGCCGATTCCCCAGTAGGCACTCCCCGTGTACTCCCTCCCCCGAATCCGGTCTGTTGTCGCCGCGCTTGGAGCGGCCGTTTCCGCGGGCCTCGGGGCAGGCGCCGCTCATGCGGCAGATCCCGTCGCCACGCCGTACGTCGTCAAGGGCGACGGGACCGCTCAGGCCTACACCGTCTCTGACGGCGAGTACCCGTGGACCGTGGCGATCGTCGCCCGCGGGCTGAACGCCGTCGAAGGGCACTTCTGCGGCGGCACGCTGATCGCCCTGGACCGCGTCCTGACGGCTGCGCACTGCATCGACCCGAGCGGCCCCAACCAAGCGACCGCGGAGGCGCTCGACGTGGTCGTCGGCCAGGCGTCGCTGTCGGCCTCGGGCTGTCCGGTGCGGCCCGACGGCACTCCCAAACCGTTCACCCGGCCGTGTACGCAGAGCGGCACGCCGGGCGAGCGCGTCGGGGTCGCGCAGATCAGCCTCCACGAGAAGGCCAACGTCTCTGGCTACCGCTACGACCTCGCGATCCTCACGCTCGAGCACCCCGTTGACCGCGACCGCTTCCTGCCAGCCGTCGTCTCCCCCGTCGAATCGGGCGGCGAAACGCAGAACGACATCTACATGCCCGGGCTGGCGGTCTCCACCACGCCCGAGGCCTGGGCTCCCGGTACGCCGCTCTGGGCCTTTGGCTGGGGCGCCACCGGCAACCGCTTCGACCCGGGCAGCTCGCCGGGCCCGTCCAGCTATCCGACGATGCTCTACAAGGGCGGCGGCCAGACCATGCAGCGCCTCGCCGACGCCACCTGCGAGGCCCGGCACGGCTCGTCGAACTTCCGCGCCGACGACATGCTGTGTGTCGGCCAGGAGTCCCCCACGGCGACTGCTGGCGCGGACGCCTGTTACGGCGACTCCGGCGGCCCGCTCCTCCGCGCCTCATTCGGCGAGACGACTGGGACGACGAGCGAACGCGTCCTGCAGATCAACACGCTCGCCCGCCACTGGAGGCTCGTCGGCGTCGTCTCGTGGGGCGTCGGCTGCGGCCTGGCGTCCAAGCCCGGCGTGTACGCGCGGGTCGGTGCGCCGGCGCTGCGCAACTACGTGACGGCTGAGGCTCCCGCCGCGATGCCGTCTCCCACCGGCGCGGGCCCTTCGCTCTCCGGCGTGTTCGGGTCGGGCGAGTCCATCACCTGCGACCCAGGCGAGTGGACCGGGGCGTCGAGCTTCACCTTCAAGATGTGGCGCGACATCAACCGCGACGGCGGCCGCAGCGAGAACGAGAGCTACATCGTCGGCTCGATCGACCAGAGCGGCCGGTACCGGGCCCCGCTCACGCCGGCCGACTTGACGCCCCCGGCCAGCATCGGCGTCCAGTGGCCGCCGCAGATCGGCTGCACCGTCGTCGGCCGTGGCGCGGGCGGCTACTTCTCCCGCAACGCGACGCCCTATGTGCCGCCCGTCAAACCGGTCGCGCAGCCCGATCCGCCGACCACGCCGATCGTCACCGAGCCGACAACGCCGCCCGCCGACACGCTGCGGCCGACGCTGAACACGAGCTCGGCGGTCTGCTCCGCCACCGCATGCCGCGTCGCCGTCATCATCCTCGACCCCGGCAACGGCGCCGCCGGCGTCAAATCGGTCGAGACCACGCTGGTGATCGCCCGGACCCTTCGCACCCGCATCAAAACGGGCAAGAACAAGGGCAAGATCCGCTCGACCACGAAGACGGTCACCAAGCGCGTGCCCGCCGTGCGTTCTGGCGACGAGTGGATCGTCAAGGTGAAGGGCCTGAAGAAGGGCGACCGGCCCAAGCTCAAGCTCCGCGCCTCCGATGCCGCCGGCAACGTTGGAACGTTGACCGTCGGCATGAAGCTCCGCAAACGCTGAGCGGCGTTTACGCCTCTTCGCGGAGCGGGGCGGCGCCGGTGACCTGGCGTTCGAGCTCTGCGCGCACGAAGGCGTCGAGGTCGCCGTCGAGGACGCGCTGGGCGTCGCCGGCTTCGACGCCGGTGCGGTGGTCTTTGACCATCGTGTACGGGTGGAGGACGTAGGAGCGGATCTGCGACCCGAAGTTCACGTCCTGCACGCCGCCCTTCTCGCGGTCGAGCTCGGCCTGGCGCTCGCGCTCTTCCTTCTCGATGAGCTTCGCGCGGAGCATGCCCATCGCCGTCAGGCGGTTCTGGGTCTGTGAGCGCTCGTTCTGGCATTGCACGACGATGCCGGACGGGCGGTGCGTGATGCGGACGGCGGAGTCGGTCTTGTTGACGTGCTGGCCGCCCGCGCCGGACGCGCGGTAGGTGTCGACCTGCAGGTCGTCGGCGTCGATCTCGACGTCGCCGACGTCTTCGAGGATCGGCGCGACTTCGACGCCTGCGAACGCCGTCTGGCGGCGCCCCTGCGAGTCGTACTTGGAGATACGCACCAGACGGTGCACGCCCTTCTCCGCCGAGTAGAGGCCGTAGGCGTTCTCGCCTTCGGCGCGGAAGGTCGCCGAGCGGATGCCGGCCTCCTCCCCTTCGCTGACTTCGAGGAGCTCGGTCTTGAAGCCGCGGCCGTCGCCCCAGCGCATCATCATGCGCAGCACCATCTCGGCCCAGTCCTGGGCGTCGGTGCCGCCCGTGCCGGCGTTGATGGTCACGAGCGCGTCGCCGGCGTCGTACTGGCCGGAGAAGAGCCGTTCCTCTTCAAGGTCGCCGAGGCGCGATTCGAGGCTCGCGAGCTGGTCGACGACTTCGTCGGCGAGGTCTTCGTCCTCTTCGGCGAGCTCGATCAGGCTGTCGAGGTCGCCGATGTCGGATTCGACCGACCGGTAGGTGCTCAGGCGCTTGTTGACCGATGCGTGCTGCGCGCCGATCTTGGCCGCGGCCGCCGGGTCGTCCCAGAAGCCGGACTCCCCCATCTGCGACTCCAGCTCGGCGACTTCAGCGGCGAGCGCCTCGGGATCGAGGTACGCGCCGAGGGCGTCGAACTGCTTGCGGACCGACGACACGCGCTGGTCCACGTCAAACGGAAGGGGCATCGCCTTCAGCCTAGATGGTTGCCGCGACAGGCCGACGCGCGGGTTCTGAGCGAGAGATCGCGCCGCAGATCTGCCGCGCGCGCGACTGGTTTAGGCCTCGGGGCCGGGCCAGTCGCGCGCGTGGCGAAGATGCAGGCGAGATCCGCTCAGATCTTCTTTTTCTTCTGGTCTTTGGCGAGAGCGCGGCGCTGCTCGCGGTTGAGCGGCTGGCCGTCCTCGTCGTCGGACGTCTGCGGCTGCGCGGCGGCCGCGGCTGCGGCGATCGGGTCGATGCCTGCTGCGGCGGCAGCGAGGGCGCTGAGGCCGGCGCCACCGCCGGACTCGTAGGTGACCGCGGCGGGCTTGCTGGGCGAGCCGGCGATGCGGGTCGGCTGCTCGGGGAGCGGCTCCTCGACCTCGACCTGCACGTTGAACACGAGCTGGGCGAACTGCGTCCAGATCGCCGTGATGAGCTCCTGGAAGAGCGTGAACGCCTCGTTCTTGTAGGCGATGATCGGCTCGATCTGGGCGAAGCCGCGCAGGTGGATGCCCTCGCGCAGGTAGTCCATGTCGTGGAGGTGCTCGCGCCAGGCGTCGTCGATGATCTGCAGCAGCAGGAAGCGCTCGAGCTCGCGCATGAGCTCGGCGCCGAGCTCCTCTTCGCGCTCGTCGTACATCTCGAGGATGTCTTCGGTGAGGCGGTCGACGAGGTCTTCGCGGCTCGGGTTGCCGTCGAAGTCTTCGGGCTCCAGCGCGACGGGGTAGAGCTCCAGGAGGCGGTCCCAGAGGCCGTCGATGTCCCACTCGTCGAAGAAGTCGCCGGGCGTGTACTCCGCGACGATCTTGGCGATGACGCTGTGCAGCTCGCCGCGGGAGCGCTCGCCGAGCTCCTCGCCCGCGAGGATCGAGTCGCGCAGCTTGTAGACGACGCGGCGCTGCTCGTTCATCACGTCGTCGTATTCGAGGACGCGCTTGCGGATCAGGAAGTTCTGCTCCTCGACCTTGCGCTGGGCCTTTTCGATCTGCTTGCTGAGGAGGCTCGCCTGGATCGGGACCTCGTTGCCCTCTTCGTCGGTCTCGCCGAAGCGGTCGAGGATGTTGTAGATCCGGTCGCCGGCGAAGAGGCGCACGAGCTCGTCCTCACCGGAGAGGAAGAACTGGGAGGAGCCGGGGTCGCCCTGGCGCCCGGAGCGGCCGCGGAGCTGGTTGTCGATGCGGCGGGACTCGTGGCGCTCGGTGCCGATGATCGCCAGGCCGCCGTTCTCCATGACGGTCTCGCGGTCCTTTTCGACCTTGGCCTCGTACGAGGGCAGCAGCTCTTTGAACGCCGCTTCGTACTCGTCGGTTCCCGGCTCGAGCTTGCGCTTTTCGACGAGCTCCAGCTTGGTCAGATGCTCGGCGTTGCCGCCGAGTTTGATGTCGACGCCGCGGCCGGCCATGTTGGTCGCGATGGTGACGGAGCCGATCTGGCCCGCCTCGGCGACGGTTTCACCTTCGCGGGCGGCGTGCTCGGGCTTGGCGTTGAGGACCGTGTGCTTGATCCCCTTCTTCGCGAGGCGGTTGCCCAGCAGCTCCGAGACCTCGACGGAGATCGTGCCGACGAGGACCGGCTGGCCGCGCTTGTGCGCCGCTTCGACCTCGTTGACGACGGCCGTCCACTTGCCTTCTTGCGTCTTGAAGATCTGGTCGTTGCCGTCCTGGCGGATGACCGGGCGGTTCGTCGGGATCTCGACGACCGGCAGCTCGTAGATCTTCATGAACTCGGTCGCCTCGGTCATGGCCGTACCGGTCATGCCCGCGAGCTTGTCGTAGAGGCGGAAGTAGTTCTGGTAGGTGATCGTCGCGAGGGTCTGGTTCTCCTCCTGGACGCGCACGCCTTCCTTGGCCTCGACGGCCTGGTGCAGGCCCTCCGACCAGCGGCGGCCGCTGAGGATGCGGCCGGTGAACTCGTCGATGATCGCGACTTCACCGTCGACGACCGCGTAGTCGACGTCCTTCTTGTAGAGCGCCTCGGCCTTCAGCGACTGCTGGAGGTGGTTGACCAGGTGGCCGTTGGCTGCGCTGTAGAGGTTGTCGATCTTGAGGAACTTCTCGGCTTTGGCGACACCGCGCTCGGTGATCGAGACCGTCTTGTGCTTCTCCTCGAACTCGTAGTCGAAGTCGGCGACGAACTCCTTCTTCATGCGCGGGTCCATGCCCTCCGGCGCCTTGCCGGCCTTCATGGTGCGCGCGAGCTTGGCGAACTGCACGTAGAGCTCGGCCGCCTGCTCGGGGGCGCCCGAGATGATCAGCGGGGTGCGGGCCTCGTCGATGAGGATGTTGTCGACCTCGTCGACCATCGCGAAGAAGTGGCTGCGCTGGACCTTCTCCGCCAGCGACGACGCCATGTTGTCGCGCAGGTAGTCGAAGCCGAACTCGGAGTTGGTGCCGTAGGTGATGTCGGCGCCGTACGCCTCGTGCTTGGCGGCCGTGCCCTGCTGGTTCTGCAGGATGCCGACCGAGAGCCCGAGGAAGTTGTAGAGCGGCGCCATCCACTCGGCGTCGCGCTGCGCGAGGTAGTCGTTGACGGTGACGACGTGCACGCCCTCGCCGGCGATCGCGTTGAGCACGACGGGCAGGGTGCCGGTGAGCGTCTTGCCCTCGCCGGTGCGCATCTCGGCGATCGAGCCGCTGTGGAGGGCCATGCCGCCGATGAGCTGCACGTCGAAGTGGCGCATGCCCAGGACGCGGCGGCCTGCTTCGCGCGTGATGGCGAAGACCTCGACCAGCAGGTCGTCGAGGTCGGCACCGTTTTCAGCCTCCTCGCGGAGGGCGTTGAAGCGGGCCTTCAGCTCTTCGTCAGATTCCAGCTCGAGCTCGTCAGAGAACGCGCCGATCAGGCCGACCTGCTTCTCGAACCGCTTGAACTGCTTGGTTTCACCGATGCGGAGGGCGCGTTCCAGGAGGCTCATGAGAACCGTCACACTACCAGGGGAGTGCGGCCTGATCCCCCACGTAGCGGGGCCGCCGGGCACCACCGAACCGGCGCGGCGATCCGCGGCGAAACGGCAGGCCCCCGAACGCAGAAACGCCCCGCCCGGGCGGGGCGAGGCGTTTCTCGATCCGGGGCCGCGCCATGGGCGGCGCAGCCGGATCGCGTGGGCCGCTCGGGCCCGTGAGAACTAGGGTCTGCCCCAGGCCGCTACATCGCGGGCGATGCGGAACTGCGCATCGCTCGGGAGGCGACGCGCGCCTCGCGGATATGGCGGCGCTTCTCCTGCGTCGCCTTCACCTGACGGGCAAGTTCCTCGGAGCAGAGGACGATGGCGTGGCGCATGCTGTGCGACGACTCGTGTGCGCAGACCGTTCGGCCGTGCATCTTGAGCCTGGCCTCGACGGCCATGCAGTCCGCGACCTTGCGGTGCCGCTCTTCGCGCACCTCGATCTCGAGTCTGGCGTCGTCCGGCAACTGAGCAGCGACGGCCCTGAATCGTCGCTCGACGAGCTGCTTGAGCTCTTCGGTCACCGGGGTGTTGCGTCCCTTGACATCGATCCTCACCAAAGACCCCCTTGAAGGTTGGTGTTGCCGTGCGCCTGGTGGGAGCGATGTTCCTCCCCTGACCGGCGTTTGTGGGCCGGTTCTGGACGTTCATACGAGAAGTGTTCACCTTTTCCGCGGCCAGGGGCGCGGAAAGCCCCGAGATTACGGCCTGGACGCGGTCCGGAAGCTGGCGCGGATGTGATGGCCATCACGGGTATTCGCGCCAGCGGACGCGCTCCAAGCGTGACGGGCCCTCCAACGCGGCCCGGCCTGTCCCCCAAGACGGCTCACCCGGTTTGGCCCGCGGGCCAAGGCGCCGGCGCGGGCCGCGGCGCTATGGCCGAGGGCGCCTTGCCGCGGAGCGCGCAGCGGGGACGCTCGCGACCGTGAGGGCGGTGACGGCTTCGGCGCCCGCCGCCCGGAGCAGCGCGGCCGCGTGGTCGAGGGTCGTGCCTGTGGTGCGGACGTCGTCGACCACCACCACCGCGCCGGAGATGGGCCCGGTGGCGCGGAGGCCCAGGCGCTGCGGATCTACGCGCCGGGCGTCGTCGCTGCGTCCGGCCTGGCGCCGCGCCCAAGGGACGCGCCACAGCAATCGCTCGGCGCTGAGCCCATCGCGGGCGGCCACAGCTTCGGCCAATGCGCGGCCAGCATCGGGCC
Source organism: Actinomycetes bacterium (assembly GCA_023404805.1). Classification (GTDB taxonomy): domain Bacteria; phylum Actinomycetota; class Thermoleophilia; order Solirubrobacterales; family Solirubrobacteraceae; genus JAGIBJ01. The sequence continues at coordinate 26,782 of JAEYAL010000054.1, forward strand.
GGGTCAGCGCTCGGCGAGGGTGCGCAGGAACCCACGTCACGACGGCGTCTCCCGGAAGCTGGCCCGGAGGCCAGCGGCCGAGGAGCAGGCTGGTCGCCGCCGCCGGAGCTCCGCGCTTGGCCTGCAGCACCGCGCGGCGCACCCGTCCGCGGTAGGCCGCTGCTGCCCAGCCGGGGC
>JAEYAL010000076.1 GCA_023404805.1 Actinomycetes bacterium
CGCCGCCGCATCGGACCGTGGCGCCTCGAGCAGCGCTGCCGAAACTCGACGCCAGGGGGTGCGGTTCGCGGTGTGCATGCGCGAGCACGGCATCGACGGCTTCCCCGATCCGGATGCCTCCGGCGAGCTGACTGCCGACGCGGTGGCGAACGGATCCGCGGTCGACACGCAGTCCCCGTCCTGGGATGCGGCCCTCGCGTCATGCAAGGACCTGCAGCCCGCGGGCTTCACCGGCCGCGTCCGCACGGCTGAGCAACAGGAGAGCGCGCTCGCGTTTGCGCAATGCGTGCGAGAGGAAGGCATCGCGGACTTCCCGGACCCGCCGCGCGACGGCGCGCTGATCGACACCAACCGAATTCCGAGCGCAGCTGGCCGCGGCGCCCTCGAGGTCCCGGGGCTCCAGCAGGCGCTCGATGCCTGCGGCTCCAAGTACGCCGACGAGCTCGGGCTCAAGGGCCGATGAACCGGACGTCGTGGACGCTCGCCGGCGGCGCGGGCGCAGCGCTGGCCATCACTGCGGGAGTGGTCGCCGCGTCGAGCGGCCGCTCATCGGCAGCGGCCGAACCCGGCGCGCCCGTGAGCACGGCGGCCGTCGAGCGCGGCCGGCTGTCGGCCGCCGTCGCCCAGACCGGCACGCTCACCTACCGCGCGCGGCTCGACGGCTCGCCGTATCCGGTGTTCAACCGGGCCGCCGGCACGTACACGGCGTTGCCAGAGGTCGGAGACCGGATCGCCTGCGGCGAACCGCTCTTCACCGTCGATGACCAGCCGGTGCTGCTGCTGTGCGGCGGCCTTCCGGCGTACCGGGGGCTGCGGCAAGGCGCGCGCGGGCGCGACGTGCGCCAGCTCAACCGGAACCTCCGCGCCCTGGGAGCGGACAGGCGGGCCGGCGTTGACCTCCGGTCGGCAGGCGCGTCGTTCACCTGGCAGACCCGGGAGGCGCTGGAGGCGCTCCAGCGGCGCCGCGGCCTCACGCCGACGGGCCGGCTCGCCGCCGCGGGCGCGGTCGTGCTGCCTGGGCCGGTCCGGGTCGCGAAACGCGACGGCGAGCCGGGCGGCGCGGCGCGCCCCGGCGCTGTTGCGATCCAGACCACGTCGACAGCCCTGCACGTGCGCGTCGAACTCCCTCCGTACCAGCAGCGCCAGGTCAAGCCCGGTGCCCGCGCCCGGGTCGTGCTCCCCGGCAGCCGGGTGCTGAGCGGACGCGTGACGCGTATCGGCCGGGTGGCGGCGACTCCTGCCGGAAAGGACCCGGGGCCGGCGGCTGCGACGGTCCCGGTCGACATCCGGCTCGAGGCTCCGCAGCAGGCGCGCGGGCTCGACGAAGCTCCAGTCCAGGTCGAGATCCAGACGGCGGGCGTCGCCGACGCGCTGAGCGTCCCCGTCTCGGCGCTGGTGGGCCGGACGGGCGGCGGCTTCGCCGTCGAGCGCGTCCACGGCAGTGCCCGCGAGCAGGTCGCCGTGAAGCTCGGCCTGTTCGACAGCGCTGGCGGTCGCGTCCAGGTCGAAGGCGATCTGCGCGCCGGCGACCGTGTCGTGGTGCCGCCGCTATGACCGCTGCCCCAGTCCTCGAGCTCACCGGCGTGACCAAGACCTACGGCGGCGACCCAGCCGTGGCAGCGCTGCGTGGCGTGACGTTCTCGGTCGGCCGCGGCGAGCTCGCCGCGATCGTCGGGCCGTCAGGCTCGGGCAAGTCGACGCTGCTGCACGTGATGGGCACGCTGGAGCGCCCCACGAGCGGGACCGTGCGGATCGGCGGCGTCGATCCTGCAGCGCTGAGCGACCGGGACGTGTCGCGCCTGCGGTCCCGCGAGATCGGGTTCGTCTTCCAGCAGTTCTTCCTGGCTGAGCACGCGACCGTCCGCGAGAACGTCGCCGACGGGCTGCTCTACGCCGGCGCACCTGCGGACGAGCGCTTCGCGCTTGCCGACGAAGCGCTTGAGCGGGTCGGTCTGGCGGCGCGCTCCGCGTTCCGGCCGACCAAGCTGTCCGGTGGCGAGCGCCAGCGGGTGGCCATCGCCCGGACGCTGGTCGGGCGGCCGTCGATCGTCCTCGCCGACGAACCGACCGGCAATCTCGACCAGGCCACGGGCGCGTCGATCGTGGAGCTTCTCCACGAGCTCAACGCAGGCGGCGCGACCATCGTCCTCATCACGCACGATGTGGCGCTGGCAAGACAGCTGCCGCGCGAGCTGCGCGTGCTCGACGGCGAGATCGTCTCGGAGGAGACGCGGTGAACGGGTGGAGCGACCGGCTCCGGCCGGCGGACGCCTTCCGGATCGCGAGCGGCGGCTTGCGCGCCAGGCGGCTGCGGTCGGCCTTGTCGGCGCTCGGGATCGCGATCGGCACGGCGGCGATCGTGGCGGTGCTCGGGTTGTCGGCCTCGTCGCAAGCGGGGCTTCTCGCGCAGATCGACCGTTTGGGAACGAACCTCCTCACGGCCGAAGCGGGGAAGACGTTCGCCGGCAAAGACGCCGAACTGCCGCAGGCGGCGCCCGCGCGCGTCGAGCACCTCGGCGGCGTCAATGAGGTCGCGCACACCGCGTTGCTGCGCGACGTGCACGTCTACCGCAGCTCCCTGATCCCGGCGGGCAACACGGGCGGGCTCCAGGTGCGGGCGGCCAGCCTGGACCTCTTGCAGGCGCTCGGCACCGGCGTCGTTCACGGCCGCTGGCTCACGACCGGGACGGCTGAAGGCCCGGTGGCAGTCCTCGGTGCTGGGGCAGCCGAGCAGCTCGGCGTCGGCGCGACCGGGGCGGCGGCGTCGAACCGCCGCGGCGGCGAGCCCGCGCCCCGCCTGTGGCTCGGAGGGCAGTGGTTCACCGTCGCCGGGATCCTGCAGCCGTCGCCGCTCGCGCCGGATGTCGACAGCAGCGCGCTTGTCGGCTATCCGGCGGCGGAGCGGTACCTCGGCTACACCGCGCTCGCTGGCGACGCGGCGGTCGCCGGCCCGCCGAGCACGCTCTATGTGCGCACGGCGACGGGCCGAGAATCCGCGGTACAGCGGCTGCTGGGCCGGACCGCGAACCCGATGGCGCCGAACGAGGTCGACGTGAGCCAGCCCTCTGACGCGCTGACCGCGCGCGCGGCTGCCGCGGGCGCGTTCGACGGCCTCTTTCTCGGGCTCGGCGCCGTGGCGCTGGTCGTCGGCGCCGTCGGCGTGGCGAACACCATGGTGATCTCGGTCCTGGAGCGGCGATCGGAGATCGGGCTGCGCCGCGCGCTCGGCGCGACCCAGGCGCAGATCCGCACGCAGTTCCTCACCGAATCCGTGCTGCTGGCCCTCGGCGGCGGAGTCGTGGGCGTGGCCGCCGGCGCCGCCGCGACCACGGCGTACGCGATGGCCAAGGGCTGGGCGGTGGTGATTCCAGTCGAGGCGTGGACAGCCGGTATCGCCGCCGCCGTCGTCATCGGCGTAGTCGCGGGGCTCGCTCCCGCCGTCCGCGCGTCGCGGCTCTCGCCGACGCAGGCGCTGCGGACGGCGTGAGCTGCCGCGCCGGACCCGCCTGGCGGCGTTCTGGATGGCGAGCCGACCCCGCATGACCGCCAAACGAACGAGGACGCCGGTTTCCGGCAGGCCACTCTGAACGTCATGGCGATCAACTTCTTCCGGTACTGGCTTGCCGCGGCGCTCTGCCTCATCGGAGTGGCCGTCGTCGCGATCGGCGGCGCCGACGAGGACTCCCTCCAGATCGGAATCCCCGTCTTCGCGGCCGGCGCGTCGATTCTGTTCCTCAACGCGCTGTACCGCGTCGGCGTGCACGGAGACACCGAGCGCGACGACGAGGAGCAGGCGCGCGCGTACTTCCGCGAGCACGGGCACTGGCCAGGCGACGGCGCCTGAGGTCAGCCGCGCGACTGCGCGTTGAGCCGCGCTGCCTGCCGCGTGAGGTGGTCGCGCTCGGGGAGGTTCGGCGCGGAGCCCGCGGCCGCTGCGTAGAGCTGGGCGGCGCGCGCCACGTCGCCGCTGCGTTCGTGCAGGTACGCGCTGACCGCGTCGTAGCGCGGCAGGGAGGGGTCGAGTTCGGCCAGGGCGGCGAGGCCGACCAGCGCGCCGTCGGCTTCACCCACCGCCACAGCCCGGTTGAGCTTGGCGACCGGGCTGCCGGTGAGCCGCACCAGCTCGTCGTACCACTCGACGATCTGGATCCAGTCGGTGTCCTCGTGGCGCTGCGCGTCCGCGTGGAGGGCGGCGATGGCTGCTTGAGCCTGGAAGTCGCCGAGCCGCTCGCGGGCCAGCGCGCGCTGCAGGACGTCGACGCCTTCAGCGATCAGCGCCGTGTCCCACCGGCTGCGGTCCTGGTCCGCGAGCGGCACAAGCCGTCCCGCGGCGTCCGTCCGGGCCGCGCGGCGCGCGTGGTGCAGCAGCATCAGGGCCAGCAGCCCGAGGACCTCTTCACGGTCGTCGAACGCCGCGAGCTGCCGGGTGAGCCGGATCGCTTCGGCCGAGAGGTCGAGGTCGCCGGAGTACCCCTCGTTGAAGACGAGGTACAGCACGCGGAGCACCGTGGCGAGGTCGCCGGGCGCATCGAACCGCACGTCCGACACCGTCCGCTTGGCGCGGCTGATCCGCTGCGCCATCGTGGCCTCTGGCACGAGGTACGCCTGCGCGATCTGGCGCGTCGTCAGTCCTCCGACGGCACGCAGCGTGAGGGCCACCGCCGACGCGGGCGTCAGCGACGGGTGCGCGCAGAGGAAGTAGAGCTGGAGGGTGTCGTCGACGTCCGAGACCGGTCCGGGCGCAGGCTCGGCCTCGTAGAGGTCCTCGCGGTCCCTCCGGGAGGAGTCGGCTCGGACGGCGTCGAGGAACTTGCGCCACGCGACGGTGATCAGCCAGCCCTTCGGGTCGCGGGGCGGATCCTCGGGCCAGCTCCGGGCGGCTTCGACGAGCGCGTCCTGGACGGCGTCCTCGGCCGCCGCGAAGCCAGCTCCGCGGCGGACGAGCACCCCGATCACTGCCGGGACGAGCTCCCTGAGCAGCGCGTCCTTCATCCGGCGGCGGTGGCCTTCACGCCGTAGCACGGGCGCAGCTCGAGCCACTCGTGGATCGGCTTGCCGCCTGCGCCCGGCGCCGCCGACAGCTCGCCAGCCAGCTCGACCGCGCGCTCGTAGGACTCGACGTCGATGATCATGAACCCGGCGATCAGGTCCTTCGTCTCGGCAAACGGGCCGTCGGTCACCGGGGGACGGCCGTCGCCGTCGTAGCGGACCCACGCGCCATCGGACGACAGCGCTTGCTCGGTGACGTACTCGCCGGTGCCCTCCAGCCGCTTGGCGAAGTCGCGCATGTACTCCACGTGGGCGTCGACTTCGTCGGGCGTCCAGTGGTCCATCGGCGCGTTGTTCACCGACGCCGGCGCGCCGCGGTAGTGCTTGAGCAGCAGGTACTTGGCCATGAGGTTCTCCTTGGTCAGGCACAGCCATTGTGGCCGTGTCCGACCCTGGGACGGAGCCGCCGCGGCGTTCTCGACATCGGGTAGACAGGTTCTAAGAAAGACCGGTCGGCGCGCAAAGGCGTCTAGCGATGCGTAGCACGCGTGCTACGGTGTCTTGGTGGCGCGCGAGATCACTCAACGGGAGCTCCGGAACGAGAGCGGCGCCGTCATGCGTGCGCTCGATGCGGGGGAATCGTTCATCGTCACCCGCAACGGCGTTGCGGTCGGCGAACTCACGCCCGTTCGCCCGCGGCGCTTCGTGGGGGCCGACGCGCTCGTCACGGCGTTCCGCGGGGCAGACCGGGTCGACCCCGCGCAGTTCCGGGCCGATGTCGACGAGGTCCTGGATCAGGACCCGTCGCCGCGGAGCTGACGTGCGCCACCCACGCGGCCTCCTGGACACGTCGGTCATCATCGCGCTCGACCGCATCGACCCTGGCGATCTGCCGCTGGAAGGCGCCATCGCAGCGATCACTCTGGCGGAGCTGGTCGCGGGGCCGCTGGCTACTGACGATCCGCTTGAACGAGCCCGGCGCCAGGACCGCCTTCAGCGGACCGAGGCGACTTTGGAGCCACTGCCCTTCGATGTATGGGCGGCCCGTGCATATGGTCGCGTCTATGCCTCGGTGCTTGCGGCGGGCAGGAAAGCGCGTGACCGCCGCGCTGTCGACCTGCTGATCGCAGCGACCGCTATCGGCGCGGAACTCCCGCTCTACACACTCAACCCGGCTGACTTCGCCGACCTCGACGGGCTCGACGTGGTTGCGCTGCCGGCGTGAACGACGACCTGAAGCTGGCCTTCGCCGTCGCGGACCGCGCGGCCGAGCTCGCGCCGTGGATCCTCGTCGTGGAAGAGGCCGGAGGACGGTTCACAGACCGGAGCGGTGGGCGCGCCCCCGACCTGGGCGGCGGCCTCAATTCGGACGCGGCGCTGCACGCCGAGCTGCTCGACTGGCTGCAGTACCCGCAAACGGGCGAACGCCCCTCGCCCTTTCCCAAGTCGCGAGAGGCGCCGCCGTTTGTTCCAATCGACAGCCCGGGCGCGGCGCGCACCCATGTGATGCGCCGCGCCCGTGTCCCAGCTGTCGAGTCCCTGGTCCGCTAGGAGGCGGGGGTCAGGTTGAGGTTGAGCGAGTTGTTCCCGCCCGCGGTGAGCGGGGAGATGAACCCGTTCAGGACGCCGCAGCCGTTGAGGTCGCTGATGGCGTACTTGCCGGCGATCGGACCGCCCGAGAGCGGAAGGAACTCCTCCTGCGTGGACTGCAGGTTGATCGTCGAGAGCTGCTTGGTCTGGCAGCTGTTGCCGCCCTGGATCGGGATCGCGCCGAAGAGCTTGAGCTCCTTGAGCTTGATCCGGACCTTCGAGCTCGTCTTCAGGACGCCGTCGACCAGCGAGCCGGTCGTCTTGCCCGACGGCACGAGGCCGACGCGGGCGGTGACCGGCAGGAAGCCGATGGTCGTCAGGCGCGCCGACGTGTCGTTGAGCGTGAGGTCGGCCGTGAACGAGCCGTCAGCCAGCTTGAGCTGCGCGTCGATGCCACCGGTGATCGGCAGGCTGCCACGCGTCAGGGTGTTGATGTTCGTCGAACCCTTCAGCGAGTACTTGTAGTTGACGATCCCGGTCGGCGTCGGGGTCGGCGTCGGCGTGGGCGTCGGAGTGGGCGTGGGCGTGGGCGTGGGCGTGGGCGTCGGCGTGGGCGTCGGAGTCGGGGTCGGCGTGGGCGTCGGGCCGCCGTCCGTCAGCTGGAACGTCGCCAGCTGGAGGTTCTGGCCGGCCGGGTCGAGCTTGCACGGGACGTTGAAGGTGCCGGGGTCGCCGTCGATGTCGGCGTACGGCGCGCGGTCGATGTCGGTCGGCGGCGTCGTCAGCCCCTCGACGGGCGAGCCGTCGGCGTAGCGGCCGTACAGGTTGAGGATCAGCTCGGTAAGCACGATCTTCGCGGTGCCGGGCACGTCGAGCGTCAGCGACGGGGTGGTGCCCGAGGCGTTGAGCACGAGCGGGTTCGGGATCGGCGGCACGACGGTGTACGGCTCGACGTTGATCGGAACACGCACGTTGACCGCCGAGCCGTCCGGCAGCTCGACGCGAGCACGGGAAGCGGTGCCCTTGCCCGGCTTCTCGGCATCGCTGACGCCGCCGACGGTCTTCAGACCCTCGATCAGGCCGAGGCCCTGCGAGGTGGTGCCGCCAGCCGAAGCCTTGGCGGTGATCGCGAACGGGGCAGTCGGCTCACCGGTCGGCCAGCTGTTCGGGATGTCGAGGGTGATGTCGAGCTTCAGCGGCTGGGTGCCGATCAGCGGGAACTTGCACTTGTAGTTGACGGTGGACGTCTGAGCGGCCTGCGCGGTGGACGTACCGAACGCGGCCACGGCGGCGGTGCCGGCGAACGCCAGCATCCCCACCTTGTGGGACTTGAGGGACACAATTCCTCCTGGGAATTCACGCCGCCGCCGGGGACAGCCGGCGGCGGCGTTGATGACTCGGTGGCCGCTGCCTTCTGCGGCGGCCGCAGCCAAGGTAGCGTGTGTCTGTCGTCACGGCCACCGGAAAATTGGCCCTCGATCTACCGAAAATGAGCCGCCGCTCGAAACGGCGGAAATCGGCGCTCGCGGTCGTTTAAGGCCCGGGTCGAAACCCCCGAAAACTCAGTCTCCAGGCTGGAAACGGCCGGTACCGCGGTAACGGAGGCGACCCTCAGTTCCTGGTCCGCCGACCAAGCTGGCGCGTAAACCCAACTTGCGGAGGTGGAGCGGTCGGTGCCAGACGGCCGGTCTCCGGAGCGACGCGGACACCTGGTCGACGGCTCTGTAGCAGAGTGCTACGTTGATCTGGAGATGGCCAGCATGCCGACCCGCATCGACGGAGACCTGTTCGAGTCCGCCAAGGCGGCCGGCCAGATCCACAGCCGGAGCGCAGCCCAACAGCTCGACCACTGGGCGCGGATCGGCCGCGAGCTCGAAGCTTCGCCTGCGGTGACGCACGACGCCATCGAACGCGTCCTGACGGGCCGCGCGGCGTACGACGATGTCGACGACCGCGCCCAAGCGGTGGTTCGAGCCGCGTGGGACGAGCAGATTGCGGCACGCATCGCTGGCCTCGACTTCACGGAGGAGCTCGAACGCTCCGGCGAAGAATGGGCGGAAGCGGGCGCCGACGGTGGACTCGTCGTGCACCGGACCGGTAACGCGGCGCCGTGAGCACTCCGGTCCTGCACGTGCTCGCAGGACCCAACGGCGCAGGGAAATCGACGTTCGTGTCGCGGGTGCTGCAGCCCACGACGCGGCTGACGTTCGTCAACGCCGACGAGATCGCCGCGAAGCGGTGGCCCGGTGATGAGGAGGCCCACGCGTACGAGGCTTCGGCGGCTGCCGCGACGCTCCGAGCCGAGCTGCTCGGCGAGCAGCGGTCGTTCATCGCCGAAACCGTGTTCAGCCACCCGAGCAAGGTTGGGCTGGTGCGAGACGCCATGGCCGCCGGCTACCTGGTGTCGCTGCACGTCGTGATGGTGCCGGTCGACGTCACCTTGCGGCGCGTCGCCTACCGCGTGACGCAGGGCGGCCACACGGTTCCACCCGAGAAGGTCCGACAGCGCTACTCACGGCTCTGGCCGCTCGTCGCGGAGGCGCGCGCGATGGCTGATCGCACGACGTTCTACGACAACAGCAGGGCCGCGGCGCCGTTCACGGTGGTGGCCAGCTACGCGCGCGGCCAACCGCTGGGCGCTGCGGCCTGGCCGGCATGGGCGCCTGCGGTGCTGCGTGACCCGGCGGGGTAGGGCGCCAGGTGCCGACTCGGGCCAAAGTAGTCTGCGGCGGTCCACAATTGCCGTAGCGTCGGCGCGATGTCGCGGTTCAAGCTCGGGTTCTTCACACAGGTCAACGGCTCGCCGGACCAGTCGACCGCGGAGCTGTACCGGCAGCTGACCGAGGTCGTCGTCGCGGCTGAGCAGCTCGGCTACGAGAGCGTCTGGGTCGGCCAGCACCACTTCGGCCTCGGCAACGGGCGGCTCCCGTCGCCGCTGGTGCTGCTCGCCGCGATCGCCGAGCGCACGACCACGATCGAGATCGGCACGGCGATCACCCCGCTGCCGTTCGAGGATCCGGTCCGGCTCGCCGAGGACGCCGCCGTGCTCGACGAGCTCTCTGGCGGCCGCGTCAACCTGGGCGTCGGCGCGGGTGGCGGTGACTTCGGAGCCTGGGAGGCGTTCGGGCTCGACGTCGACAGCCGCCGGACGATCTTCGAGGACAAGCTCCGCAAGCTCCACGCGCTGACGGCCGGCGAGCCGATCGTCGATGGCGACGAGCCGATCCGGCTGTTCCCGGAGCCCAAGGGCCTGCGTGACCGCATCTGGCAGTCCGCGGGCACCGTCGAGCGGGCGGCCGCGATCGCAGCCGACGGCGACGGGCTGCTCATCGGCGCGTTCTGGGACCACCCGCTCCACCAACAGCGTGCGCAGGTCGACGCCTACCTGAAGCAGTGGGCGGTCTCGCACGGGGCGTCTGGCCGTGAGCCGCGCGTCGGTGTGCTGCGGTTCACGTACCTCGGGGCCGACCGCGAGAGCATCGAGCGCCAGCTCGACGCCGAGCTCACGGCGTTCCGGCGTGATTTCGTGCATGTGCACCGGCCGGCGCTGGAGCCGCTCAGCACGACCGAGTACCTGCGCCAGGTGATCCGTTACGGCAACACCGGCGACATCATCAGCGACCTGCGTGAGGATCCCGCGCTGCTCGACGTCGCCACGCACTTCCTGCCGACGGTCGGGCTCTTTCCGGCGGCCGGGAACACCACGCCTGGGGCTGACCTGGAGATCGCCCGCCTCGAGCACTTCGCGACGGAGGTCGCGCCCGCGCTCGGGTGGTCGCCGGAGGGGCGGCGCGGCGGAACGGCGCACGAGCTCGTCGGGTAGCGGACGGTGTGCGCTAGCCGCGGGGCTTTCGCGCCGCTCCCGTGAGCGTGCGGCGAACCGGGACGATCACCGGTGGACCGGTGGTCCGTTCGCGTTCGGTGTCGATGGCGAACCCGGCGGCGCGGATCGCCGTGCCGGTGTCGCGCGAGACGTGGCAGCCGCCCGCGAGCGCAGGCCAGACGCCGGTGCGGTCGAGGGCGTTCTGGGTCTTCCGGCCGAGGGTCCCGTGCGGCTCTGCGACGTGCTCGAGGTACCGCAGCTCGCCGCCAGGACGCAGCACGCGGAACGCTTCATCAAGCGCCGCGCGGACGTCTGGGACCGAACAAAGAACGAGCGAGCAGACCGCGGCGTCGACGGAACCATCGTCGAGGGCGATCGCATCGGCAACGCCGTCACGGACGTCGACCGCCACCGGCGCGCTCTTCGCCGCGGTCTCGGCCGCTGCCCGCAGGTAGGGCTCGGGCTCGAACGCGATGACCTGGGTGACGGTCGGCGGGTAGTGCGCGAACGCGGTTCCGGAGCCGCAGCCGATCTCCACGACGGTGCCGCCGAGACCAGCCGCGAGTTCGGTGCGCTGCTGCAGGAGCACCTTGGGCTGGACCCGCTGCATCGCGAAGGCCCACGCGCGCGAGAAGACCGGATAGCTGCGGGCCGAGGACTCTGACGTGGCCGACATCGGCATCAGCCTATGCGGGGCTAGACCAGCGCCGCCCGCCGCGCCCTGGCCCGCGTTCGCGCTGCAGCGAAGAACCCGTGCACGAGGGGGTGGGGCTGCGCGGTGGCGAGCTCGGGCTGGAAGAGCGTGCCGACGAAGTAGGGGTGGCTGGGCAGCTCGCAGACGCGGGCGTCGCCGTCGGGGTCGCGGCCGGAGACGACAAGTCCGGCGGCTTCGAGCAGGTGGGCCGCGCCCGGCGCGAGCCCGAAGCTGCAGTGGAACCGTTCGCGGGTCCGGAGACGGCCGACGGTCTGCGCGGCGACCGAACCGGGGGAGAGGTCGATGTCGTTCTCATGGCCGACGAGCGAGCACGCGAGCGGGACCAGCAGGGCGTCGTCGTCGATCGCAGCGTCACGGCTCTCGGCGTGCCAGGCCGCTGGGAGTCCGGCGACGTTGCGCGCGTACTCGAGCATCGCGTGCTGGAAGCCGCCGCAGGTGCCGAGGAACGGGATCTCTTGTTCGCGGGCTGTCTGAATCGCGGACACCACGCCGCCCTCGTCGGCGTACGGCGAACCGGGCGTCGCCCAGACGCCATCGAACGCCGCGATCTCCAAGGCGTCGATGTCGGTCGTCTCAAGCCAGTAGGCGTCGACGTCGGCGTAGCGGCCGAGGATCTCGATGATCTTGCCGTGGGCGGCGACGTGCGGGGAACGGTCACCGACCAGCGCGATGCGTGTGGTCATGCCGTCAGCGTCGCGGTCTGGAGCGATCACGTCCAACGATCATCTTTCATTGGCGCATCAGCTGGGCTGATGCCACGATGGGCGCCATGGACCTGCGCGCGCTACGGACTCTGGTCGCCATCGTCGATGAGCGCTCGTTCTCGGCAGCAGCGAAGACCCTCGGCTACACGCAGTCGGCGGTGTCGCAGCAGATCTCCAGCCTCGAGCGGGAGCTCGGCGTCGCGCTCCTCGTGCGCCGACCCGTCGCGGCGACGCCGGCTGGCGCCGTGCTCGTGGAGCAGGGCCGCGACCTGATCGCCCGCACCGAAGCTGCGGCAGCGCAGGCCAGGCGCACCGCAGACGCCGCAGTCGATGCGCGGCCCGCGCGCGTGGTCGTAAGCCCCGGGGCGGAGGCCGCCCTCGCCGCGTGCGCCTCGTCGGCGAGCGGCGCGTGGGGCTCGGTCGCGGTCGGCTCCGCCGAAGAAGCCGTCGAAGCGCTGGTGCGCGGGGTTCGAGATCTGGCGGTGGTCGACGGCGTGACCGCCCCGAACGATCCGCTCGCGCTCGACCGGCCGCTCGGTCTGACCGTCGACGTGATCGCGGAGCGCCCGGTCGACGTGCTGATGCCCGCCGACCATCCGCTGGCGGGCCGCGCCGAGCTGGATCTCGACCACCTCGACCATGCGCGCTGGCTCGACGCGCCCGCCTGCGGGATCCCGACCGACACGCTGGCGGCAGTCGCGCGCCGGCCGCTCCGCCGCGGCCTCGCCTACGGCGGGACGTCACCAGACACGAGGCAGGCGCTCGTCGCGGCGGGAGCGGGGTTGGCCGCCGTGCCCGCCGGGACTGCTCATGGGCCCGGCGTCGTCGCGGTCCGGCTCTGTTCGCCGCAGCTCACGCACCGCGTCGAGCTCTGGCGCCACGACCACGACCGCGCTCCCGTGCTCGAGGCGGCAGCGGATCTTGTGCGCGTCGCCGCCCGGCTCGATTGACTGGTCCGACCGATGATTGTCGGGCCCGCAGGCGGTCAGTACGCCGAACGATCCCCTGACGGAAGGCTCACCCCATGCGCACATTGACCTACGGCATGAACCTGACCTTGGACGGCTTCATCGCCGCGCCGGGCGGCGACATCGGCTGGAGCGAACCCAGTGATGAGCTCTTCGAGTGGTGGCTTGAACAGGAGCAGGGGATCGACGTGTTCCTGTACGGGCGCAAGCTGTGGGAGAACATGAACGCCTACTGGCCGACCGGCGACGAACAGCCTGGGGCTACCCCGGCCCATGTCGCGTTCGCGCAGAATTGGCGCGACACCCCGAAGGTCGTGTTTTCGACGACCCTCAGCGAAGTCGAGGGGAACGCGCGCCTGGTCACGAGCGACGCCGCCGCCGAGATCGCCCGGCTCAAGGCCCAGGACGGCGGCCGGATGCGGGTCGCCGGCGCGTCGCTTGGCGGAGTCGCGCTGCGCGCCGGGCTGGTCGACGAGCTCGAAGTCGTGACGCACCCGGTGCTCATTGGCGGCGGCGCGCCGTTCTTCCCATCGCTCGACCGCTGGGTCCAGTTCGACCTGCTTGAGACGCGGACGTTCGCGGGCGGGGTGGTCCTCAGCCGCTACGCCGTGCGGCGCTGACTGATCAAGCTCGGCGCGACCGGCCGCCGCGAGGCGCCTGGCGGCCGCGACGCCTGACCTGGCCACACGGCCGACTCGGGCTTCAGTGCAGGCGAAAGCCGCCGACGTACTAGAAGCCGGACTGTCGCCCGGCGTGATCGTGTACGTCCCCGCCACTTCTTCCCCCGAAGCCGCTCGCTTGAACGCTGGCAACCATCCGCTGCTGGCCACGGAGCACGAAGCATGAGCTTCTACGTGGCTGGTCTCTGCCTCGGCGCTGCGTTCTTCGCGGTGGCGCTGTCGCGGGTGCGCATCCTCGGGTTGTTCTCGCTCGCGGGGAAGGCCGTCGTCGCACTGTTTATCGCGAGCATCACGCTGTGGCTGGCCAGCGATGTCATCACGGGTGACGCGCCCGCGCGCGTCGACGAGTGGACCACGGCGACGGTCTTGGGCCTCGTCGGCTCGGTCTGCTTCGCCGCGCTCGTCCTCTGGACGGCTTGCCTCCGCAGCCGCCTGCGCAGCGAAACGTGGCTCGACGCGCTGTTGTTCGCGATCGCGCTCGGCGTTCCGCTCTGGACGGCCGTGGCGAGTCCGGCCATCGACGCGGCGCCGGGCGGAGCAGGGCCGATCGCCGCCTGGTTCGCTGTGTGCCTGGCGCTGATGTACGCCGGCGGGCTGTTCGTGCTCGGGGGAGGGATATGGAACACGCCGGCCGCGGTGCTCGTGGCGGGCGTGGTGGCCTTCGTCGGATGCGAAGCGCTCGTCCGAGCCACCAACGTCGGCTATCCCGCGGGGCTCTCAGCGCATTGGCCCGCGTACACCGCTGGCATCGTCGTCGCGCTGCATCCCGGACTGGAGGCGGTGCTTCGACGCGGCGGCAACCCCACGGGCATCCCACTGTCGGCGCGAGTCTGGATGCTCGGGCCCACGGTCGCGCTGCCCCTGCTCACGCTCGCGTACTGCTTCGTGCAGGACCTGCCCATCCCGACTGCCCTGATCGTCGGCTCGCTCGCAGCGATCTGCGCGATCATCGCGTTGCGCGCCGTGCTGCTGGCGCGCAACGGCGTCCAGGACTGGTCGGTGCCGCTCACCATCTCGCTGACGACCTTGGTCGTCGCCACGCTCGCGACATCGCTTGCCATCGAGAACCGCACCGCGGATCTCGCTCAGCGCGAGGCCGCTGCGGCGGTGCGGCAGTACGTGTCCGCCGTGGAAGACCGTGACGGGCTCGCCGGGCAAGCCGCGGCGGTTGCGCCGTCGACCTTGGCAGCCCTCGATCGCCAGCAGGCCGCTGCCGCGCTCCGCGCCAAGCGCGCGCGCTTCTTCACCGTCGTCTCGCTGTTCCTCGCGCTCCTGATCGTCGGCGCGCTGCTTTTGCGCTTCAACCGGGCCAAACAGCGGATGGAGCGCCAGCATCTCAAGACGCACGACGATCTGACCGGCCTGCCGAACCGCCACGCGCTGCACGACGCGATCGACGCCTCGGGCACCACGACCGGCTCGACGGCTCCGCGGAGCCTGCTGCTGCTCGACCTCGACGACTTCAAGGCCATCAACGACGACCACGGCCAGGCCGCCGGCGACGCGGTGCTTCAGACCGTCGCCGGGCGCCTGCAGACCTGCAAGCGCGATGGCTGGTTCGTGGCGCGCGTCGAGGGCGACACGTTCGCGGTGCTCGTCCCGGGCGAGGATCCCGACGCGGCGGCAGCGGCGGTGGTCGAGGTGGTCGGCGAGCCGGTGTGGCTGCGCGACGAATCACTGGGAGTCACGGTCTCCGTCGGCATCGCGCCCGTCGACGAGAGCGATCGCAGCAGACATGCCGCGGCCCTGAGAAACGCCGAGATCGCGATGTATGAAGCCAAAGGTCTGGCGGGGAACAGCGTCGCGACGTTCGAGCGCCGGATGTACGAGCGCGCCCGCGACCGCCGCCAGCTCACGGCGGACCTCCGCGACGCGATCCGCGGCGATCAGCTGCAGCTCGTCTACCAGCCGATTGTCGACCTCAAGGACGGCCGCGTCCGCGGCTACGAAGCGCTCGCCCGGTGGACCCATCCCACACGGGGCTTCGTGTCGCCGGCCGAGTTCGTGCCCCTCGCCGAGCAGAACGGCTTGATCGTCGAACTTGGCAGCTGGGTGCTCGACACCGCGACGAAGCAGCTCGCGAGCTGGCAGCGCGTGTGGCAGGACCAGCGGTACGTGTCGGTCAACGTCGGCGCGGCGCAGCTCACCCAGCACAAGCTCCACGAGCAAGTGCGGCATGCGCTCGAGGCGTCCGGGCTCGCGCCCGAGCTTCTGCTGCTCGAGGTGACCGAGACGTCCCTTATCGCGGACCTCAAGGCGAGCGTCGAGGTGATGAACCGCGTGCGAGAGCTCGGATGCCGCTTCGCCCTCGACGACTTCGGGACCGGCTACTCATCGCTGAGCTACCTGCAGAAGTTCCCGATCGACATCCTCAAAGTCGACAAGGCGTTCGTCGACACGATCACCGAACCCGCCGGCGGCATGCTCGTGCGCGCGATCATCGACATGGCCACCGGCCTGCGGCTCAAGGTCGTCGCTGAAGGCATCGAGGAGATCGACCAGGCCACTGAGCTGCAGCGCTTCGGCTGCGACTACGCCCAGGGCTACCACTTCAGCCGCCCGGTCGCGGTCGCCGAGGTCGCCAACGGCCCTGCGGTCCACGCGGTCCCGCTGCCGCTGCGGGTCGTCGAGTCGGCGTAGCTCGCCGCCGGCGAGCGCCCGCCGGCGCGCTCAGTGGGCGGAGCGCCGCAACGCAAGCAGCCGCGCCCGGCCGGTCCGATCGGTGATCTCACCCGTCACCCGCAGCTGGCCACCCGGTTCGACGACGAGCATGACGCTGTCGGCGTAGAAGCTGCGGTGGTCTGGGCGCTCAAGGGGGCTGAAGTCCGCGGCGCCGCGCTCGCGGACCGCGAATCGAGTCCGGGCCGAGCTCACGTCGACCGCGACGGCGGAGACTCCGTTCATCGTCGCGGCCGCGCTGGGCAGGCCGATCCCCAGGTAGTCGCGGGCCGCGACCCGTCCTGCCGAGCTGATCGTGGCCGCGTAGGCCGGGTACCGCTGGTCGCGAGCCCACGCGACCACGGCGCCGCCGCCCGCCGGATCGGCCGCGAGCACGGGCTCGGAGTCCATGTTCTGGCGGGGGTCGAGGTCGATCGGTGCGCCGAACTTGGCGGCGCCGGGCGGGAGGGAGGCGAGCTGCGGCGTGGTGGGACCGCGACCGGTTCCCTGCCAGACCACGTAGCCGCGGCCGCGGCCGTCGAACGCTGCGGAGAGGCTCGTCGATTGGTCGCGCCGGCCGATCGACTGCCTCGCGCTCAGGCCGCGGTCGATCGTGCCGGTCCACGCCGAAACCTGCGGCGAAGGTTCGTGCTTCGGCGTTGCGCGCGTACCGCGGAGCAGCCCCTCGCAGGCCACCAAGAGGCGGCCGTCGTCGCTCACGTCCGCGGCGACGAAACCGATCTGGTTCCGGTCGCTGCCGAGTGTGGCGGGCGCTCCGAATCCCGGTTCGCCCGCTCGCCGGGTGGCTGCCCGCAGCCGATAGTCGCCGCGCTTGCCTTCGAGCCACACCGCGAGCACGTCGCCGCGCGGGTTCGCCGCGACCGCCGGCTGAATCGCGACCCGGCGGTCGCTGAACTGCCCGCTCGCCAGCAGCTGCCCGGACCGGTCGTAGCGGCGCCAGTGGACGCCAGCAGGCAGACGGTCCCGGTCGGCACCTGCCTCAGGCGGTCCGGTGAGGAGCACGGTGGTGTCGCCTCCTGCGTCAGCAGTCGCGCCTAGATAGGTGCCAGGCGTGAGCATCTCCGGGCCGAGCGACCCATCGGCGCGAAGCGCCAGCAAGGTCGTCCCGCTCGTCCCCTCCGGCAGTCCAGCCGTCTCCCATGCGAAGACGCCGCCCTGCTGCGCCGGCTCGAACCACGCGATCGCCCCGCCGTAGGTGTCCTGAAACGCGCGGTAGGAGTCAGGAAAGGCGGCCTCGGAGGCTGTGCTCCACGTCGCTGCGGCGGCGGGGGAGGGAATGGCGAGCGTGAATCCGAGGCACGCGGCGGCCAGCCACGATCGGGCGGCGCGCAGAGCGCGGGGTGGACGGGGGTGGGGCATGGCACGTTTGAACCCATCAGACGCGCACGAGTTGCGCGACGCACGCACAACCCTTGAGGCACCGCGCACCGACACAGCGCAAGGCGGGATATCTCTCGTGGTTCGAAGGGGCCAGCGGCTACTGTCGCGGGCGTGACGCTCACGACTCGCATCAGCGCCGGGCAGGGAGGCGTCGTCCTCTTCGCCATCACTCCACCGCGGCGGTCGACGCCGGCCGAGCGGCTTCCAGAGATCGCCGCCGCCACGATCACGCGCCTGCGCCACCTCGATCTCGACGGGCTGGTCCTCTACGACATCGACGACGAAAGTTCGCGCAACCCGAACGAGCGCCCGTTCCCGTTCAGCCCGACGATCGACCCAGCCGTCTACCGATCTGAGCACCTGCAGGCGTGGGACGGGCCGGCGGTCGTCTACCGCGCCGTGGGCAAGTACGAGCGCGACGAGCTCGGCACGTGGCTTGGCGCGCAGGACCCGGCGCGGACGCTGACGGTGATGGTCGGCGCCGCCTCCAGCGGGGCCGACGCCCCCACGTCGCTGGCCGATGCCCACGGGCTCCGCGGCGAGCTGAATCCGGAGCTGCTGCTCGGCGGCGTCGCGATCCCAGAACGGCACAGCCGCCGCGAGGACGAGCACGTGCGGCTCATCGCCAAGCAGGAGGCGGGCTGCCGGTTCTTCGTGACCCAGGTCGTCTACGACCTCAACGCCGCCAAGAACCTCGTCTCCGACTACCGGTACGCGTGCGAGGAACGCGGCCTGCGGCCCGTGCCGATCGTGTTCACCTTCTCCGCATGCGGCTCGTTGAAGACCCTCGAGTTCCTCCGTTGGCTCGGCGTCGACGTGCCGCGCTGGATCGAGAACGACCTGCGCCACGCGACCGACACGCTGCGCGCCTCGCTGGAGCAGGCCGTCGCGACTGCCGTCGAGCTCATCGACTTCTGCGTCCGGCTCGGCGTGCCGCTCGGCGTGAACATCGAGAGCGTCTCGATCCGACGCGAGGAGATCGAGGCGTCGGTCGAGCTCGCCGAACGGCTGAGCGCGCACGTGCGGTCAACGACCGCCGCCTGACCCGAATTCTCTACGGCACCGCGACCTGCTGCTGCGGGCATGCGCCGCCAGCTCCGGCGGTCGCGCGGAGCGGCAGGGCCCGCGAACTCGAGCCGACGGCGATGCGGTAGCAGCCGGGCGCGACCGCCCAGCCTGAGGCGCCCCAGGACGAGAACGCGCGGTGGTCGAGCCGGAGCATCACGTCGCGCATCTCGCCCGCAGCGAGGTCGACCGGCTGGAACGCCTTGAGCTGGAACGGCGGCTGGACCGTCCCGGCAGCGGGCCGCGGCATGCCGACGTAGAGCTGGGGGACCGCGCGGCCCGCGCGGTCGCCGGTGTTGGTGACGCGGACGGTGGCCTCGACGGTGTCGCCGCGGCGGGCGAGGCGGAGGTCTGCATAGCTGAACGTGGTGTAGCTGAGCCCATGGCCGAACGGGTAGGCGACGTCGAGCCCGCGGTCGTCGAACCAGCGGTAGCCGATGAGCACGCCCTCCTTGTAGCGGACCGTCTGGTTCGTGCCCGGGTACGCCTGGCGGTCGCCGAAGACCGGCGAATCCTGCTCGCGCAGCGGGAAGGTGGTGGGGAGGTGGCCGCTCGGATTGACCTTGCCGAGCAGGACGTCGGCGATGGCGGTGCCGCCGTTCTGCCCCGGGTACCACGCCTCCAGGATCGCGGCGACCTGTCCGCGCCACGGCGTCAGCACCGGGCCGCCGCTTTGGAGCACGACGACCGTGCGCGGGTTGGCTGCGGCGACGCGCTCGATCAGCGCGTCGCGGTCGACGCGGTCCGTCTGCCCGCACGCGAGGGCCAGACAGGGCTTGTCGAACCCCTCGGTCATCTTGTCGCCCACCACGACGACAGCCACGTCGGCCTCGCGCGCTGCTTGCGCAGCCTTCGCTGCGTCTGCGCCGTCGGCGTAGACCACGCGATCCGGTCCGAGACGCGCCTGCAGCGCGGCAAGCGGGGTGGTGCGGCGGAACGCCTTGACGGCGCTCGAGCCGCCGCCGTTGCGCAGCGTCGCCGCTTCGGGTCCGATCACGGCGATCCGGCCGACTGACGCCGAGATCGGAAGCACGGCGTTCTCGTTGCGCAGCAGCACGACGCCCTGAGCCGCGATCTCGGCGGCCTGCTGATGGTGCGCCTCCTGGTCGATCTGCCGCACGTCGTTGCGGTAGGCGGCGCGGTCGAACGCGCCGAACGCGAAGAGGGTGCGCAGCTGGCGGCGGACGGCGTCGTCGACCGCTGCCGCCTTCACGTTCCCGGAGCCGATTGCGAGGTTGACCAGCCAGGGCTGGAACAAGAAGCCCGGCCAGACGTCGAGGTCGAGTCCGGCGTTGAGGGACCGGTCCGTCGATTTGTTCGCGCCGTAGTCCGGCACGACGAAGCCGGCGAACCCCCAGTCGCGTCTGAGCACGTCGCGCAGCAGGTGGTCGTTCTCGCAGGCCCAGCGCCCGTTGACGCGTGGGTAGGCGCACATCACCGCCCCGGCCTGGCCCTCTTTGATGGCCGCTTCGAACTGCGGGAGGTATATCTCGCGCAGGGTGCGCTCGTCGACGACCGCGTTGAGGGTGTAGCGGCTGCCGGAGCCAGCCACGCCCACGAAGTCGCCGAGGTTGATCGGCGCTTTGATCCCTTCTTGGTTGTTCACCGCGAAGTGCTTCACACTGGCGATGACGCCGCCGGTCTGGACGCCCCTCGTCCAGGCGACCGCCATCCGCGCGGTGAGGAACGGGTCCTCGCCGTAGTACTCGAAGGTGCGGCCGTTGAGCGGCGTGCGCTGGATGTTGACGGCCGGGCCGAAGACGAAGTCGTTGCCCTTCTTGCGGGTCTCGTCGGCGACGACCTCGGCGTGGGTGCGCGCCACCGCGGGGTTGAAGCTGGCGGCCACCGAGATCGGGGAGGGCATCGCCGTCGAGGTGCCTTGGCGTGGACCGACCGGTCCATCCGAGAAGTACACGGTCGGGAGGCCGACGCGCGGCACGCCGCGGCTCGTCCCGGTGTGCGAACCCTCGCTGCCGCCGAGCGCGCCGGTCAGCTCGTCGCCGGCGAGGAGCAAGATGCGCTCAGCCCACGTGAGCGAGCGCAGCAGCAGCTCGGCGCGGGTGTCGGGCGGCAGGGACGCGTCGCACCACGGCCGCGAGGGGGCGGTCCCGCAGCGGCCAGCCGCGCCGGCCGCCGGTGCCAGGACCGCGAGGGCAGCGAGCGTGGCGGCAGCACCGGCGACCCCAGCCTGCAGCGCAGCGCGGCCCCTGCGGCGCTCTCGAAATGTCCGAAACCGGTGCATTCTCAGCAGCGATTGTTCACGGTCGGGGGCGACGCGGGTGTCCGCGCCTGTCCGCGTCGGTCCGCAACAACGACGCGGCAGAGGGTCATGCTGGCCCGACACCACCAAAGGAGTCGGAGCCATGCCCGACAGGACCAATACCGTGACCAAGGGCGTGCTCGTGCGCATCGAGGCCAAGCCCGGCCGCGAACGAGAGGTCGAGGACTTCCTCGCCGGTGCGTTGCCGTTGGCCCTGGAGGAGCCGGAGACCACCGCGTGGTTCGCGATCAAGCTTGGCCCGTCGACGTACGGGGTGTTCGACGTGTTTCCCGGCGACGCGGGCCGCGACGCGCACCTGGACGGCCCGATCGCTGCGGCGCTGATGCAGCACGCTGGCGAGCTCTACGAGGCTCCGTCGCTCGAGAAGCACGACGTCCTCGCGAGCAAGCTGCCCGGCTAGGCCGCAGAAGGACAGCTCGCCCGGTCGCCGGCTCACCGCGGGTACGGGGGCGCTGGCTATGAGACCTCCACGAGGCCGAGGACGCCGTCGTCAGCGAGCGGCTTCTTCGTAGTCGGCTTGATCTTGGCGGCGTCAAGCTCGGCGCGGATCGCCGGGCCAGCGGCGCCGTTCTCGTTCAGGCCGACGACTTCGACCTTCACGCCGCCGTCTCGCTCGATGTCCTTGAAGACGAACTTGCGAGCGCTCTCACCGAGGATCTGCACGTCCTTGCGGCCGGAGGTGGTGAGCAGCACGCGGTAGTTCTCAGCCTCAGGCGACTTGCCCCAGGTGACGGTCACCTGATCGCCGGAGCCGCCGCGGGTGACTTTGATGCGCATGCAGTCTCCGGTGCCGTCGCCACCGATAGTGATCGACGACGGCCGCGAGAAGCCGTTGTTGCTGGCGATGCAGCCCGGCTGGCCCGGCTTCAGGGTGGGGCCGGCGCGGAAGGTCGCGACCTTCTCGCCCTCGCCCTGCGAGAGCCCATCCTGTTCGACGAACGCGACGATGTCGCGCTTGCCGGAGACGCCATCGGCCGGGGTGAACTTCGCGGTGCCCTTGCCCGAGCCCGAGACCGTCTTGATCGCCCGCTCGACGCCGACGGCGCGCTCGAAGAACTGCACGCGCTGGCCGTTCGGGCCGTCGACGTCGTAGTGCAGGACACGCTTGGAGCCGTCGGTGGTGACCTTGGCCTTCACCTTCGCCGGCTGCAGCCCCTCGGCCACCTCGACGTCGGTCACTGGGACCGAGCCGTCCTGCACGTCGAGGCGCCATTCGCCTGCGGCGGGCTTGCCGACCATGAAGTACACCTTGCCCGTGCTGGGATCGGCGAACGCGATGCCGTCCGGGCTGTCGACGCCGACCTGGAGCGTGCGGTCACCGGGCCCGACGAGCACGACATTCGGCACGCCGCCTTGGCCCTTCGCGGAGAACGCCGCCTGGGGGAGGCCCTTCGGCAGCGACGTGCTCGCCGCGGTGGTCGCCAGGCGCAGCGCCTTCTTGTCGCCCTTCGGCGGCTTCGGCTTTCCCCACGGGGCGAGCCCGCAGCCGGTGAGGAACTCAGGCGTCCGCGTGGCGTACGGGATGGTGGCCCC
Organism: Actinomycetes bacterium; assembly: GCA_023404805.1. Taxonomy (GTDB): domain Bacteria; phylum Actinomycetota; class Thermoleophilia; order Solirubrobacterales; family Solirubrobacteraceae; genus JAGIBJ01. The sequence continues at coordinate 22,348 of JAEYAL010000076.1, forward strand.
GACCGACACGCCCTTGACCGTGCCGCAGATCGTCATCGCCTTCTCGTTGGCATTGAGGTCGGCTTGGACGCTCGGCAGGCCGACGATCGCCAGGTCGACCTGGCCGGCCACCTTGAACGTGTTCGGCAGCGCGACGGTGCCCTTCACCCGCCCGTCGACGTTCATGATCAGGAACGGCAGCTGGAGCCGGCCTTCGAAGTCGAGCTTGCCGTCGGTCGTATACGAGAACGAGCCGTCGCCCTTCTGATCGGTGAGCAGGCTGAACTCGCCCGAGCCCTTCCACACGCCTGGCTCGGCGAACGTGAAGGAGGTCTTGCCCTCGATCCTGCCGACCTGGGTGTCCTTGACCTTCGGCCCTAGCGTGATGTCGGCCTCGCCGCCGAACGTGACCTCGTTCTCGGAGATCACGAGCGTCGCCTTGATGCGCTGCAGCCAGACCGCCGGGTGCCCGAACGGCTTGTTGATGCCCGTCACCTCGACGCTGCCGTCGGTGAGGCCCCCGTTGATGAACGTGGCCTTGACCTCGACCTCGGGCGCGGAGAGCGCCTTGGGCGCGGGGACGGCCATCGTGATCTTGCCGAACCAGCGGGTCTTGCCGTCCTTGAGCTCGTACCGCAGCTCGCCCTCGGAGAGCGACATGCGGCCGATCTTGATCGCCGGCAGCTTGATGACGGCGTCCTTGAGCTCGATGCCCTGGGCGTTCCACACGACGCGTGTGCCGCCGTGCGCGTTGCCGAACTTCTTCGGGAGTTTGAGGCGCAGGTCAAGCTCGCCGCCGTCCTTGTTGAACGACAGCTTCGCGGAGGCGCCGGTGTCGAGCAGGAACCCGCCGAGGTTCTTGCCACCCGGGGTCTTGAGGTCGAGGACCAGGTCGCTGAGCGTGAGCTTGAAGCCGATCGGCGAGGCGTCAGCGAGGGCGTCGCGCAGCACCACGGCGCCTTGGCTGCGCCCGTTGAAGAACAGCGGGATCTCGACCTTGTGCCGGCCGCTGACCACGAGCTCCTTGGTCTTCGGGTTGAACGTGACCGAGCCGCCTGCGCCGAACGAGATGTCGATGCCGTTGATGGTCACCTTCGCCTCGCTCCTGAGGACCTTCGTCTTCGGGTCCTCCTTGATGCACTTGCCGGCCATCTTCACGAAGGAGACGAGCCCGAAGAGCTGCTCGCACTTGGGTTCTGCGGCGGGTTCCGGGACGTACTGGCAAACGCCGGTGTCCTTTTGAGCGGCGGCCGCGATGACCGCCTTCTGGAAGTCGTTGAAGGTGGCCCAGGCGGCGGCGCTGCAGTCGAAGATCCACCGGCCTCCTGAGTCGACGCCGACGGTCGGCGGCGCGCCTGCTGGGAGCGCTTCGCGGGCCTGCGACCGGCGGGCGGCGTCTAGCGGCGGGGCCTGCTTCGGCGGTGCGGCGGCGCTCTTGGCGGCGCCGGCGGGCTGGATGACCACGTCGTCGGCGACGGAGACCGGCCGGCAGTCGGGCGCGAAGACCGTGACCGCCACGCGGATGCTCGTGCCCGCCGCCGGCGGTTTGGCGTAGAAGGAGACGGGCACGTCGAGGTTGCCCGGCTTCGTGCTGCGGGCGGCGCGGGGGCTGCCGAGCAGCGAGGTGCCGTCCGCGGTCGAGATCAGCTGCGCGAGCACGAACCAGCCGGCAGCGGGCACGCTGATGGTCACGCGGGTGTTCGCGCCGAACGTCGAACTCGGGCGCAAGAAGATCGATCCGCTGGTAGGGCAGAGCGGTTGCAGGCCGGTATCGACGATCGGCGCGGGGGCACCGGGCGCTGGCGCCGTCGGCTCGCCGGGGCCGGGCGTCGTGGGCGGAGTGGTGGGGGCAGGGGCCGCGAGGCGGTCGACGGTCTCGCAGCCGGCCGGGTCCGGGTCGGCGGCATCGATGAACGCCTTGTCGGTCGTCCCGGCGCTGCCCGCCGGGTCCGACGGCGAGTCGCACGCCAGGTGGGCGTCGGCGATGTCGTCGCGCGAGCGGATCGTGTCGTTGCCGCCGTTGCCCTCGAGCGTGTCGGCGCCGGGGCCGCCGTCGAGGTCGTCGTCGCCGCCGGAGCCGTTGATCGTCTCCGCCGCGGGGCCTCCGACGATCGTGTCGCCGAAGTTCGGACTGCCCTGGATCTTCTCCAGGCCGGTCTGGACCTCGTCGAGGTCGGCGGCGTCGGCGCCGTGGACGACACCCGTGCCGTCGTTGGCGATGCCGTCGGCGACGCGCAGCGTGACGGCGCTCGTGGCGAAGGAGTAGGTGACGGCGTCGATGCCCGTCGCCCCGCTATCGGAGAGCGTGTCGGCGCCCTTGCCGCCGTAGAGCAGGTCGCTGCCGCCCTCGCCGTCGAGGTCGTCGTCGCCCGACGTGCCGCCCGAGTAGGAGTCGTAGAGGAAGTCGTTGCCGTCGCCGCCCTTGAGCGTGTCGTCACCGGAGCCGCCCTCGAGCTCGTCGACGCCATCGCCGCCCGTGATCGTGTCGTCACCGGTGTCGCCGGAGATGTAGGTGCGCAGGTCGCCGACGATCGTGACGGCGTCGTCGCCGCCGCCCGCGATCACGTCGGCGGCGAGCTTGGTGACCGTGCACTCGACGTGGTTCGCCGTGACTGGCGAGCACGATGGCGACGCCGGAGTCAGCGGCGCGGCCGTGTCGACGACGCGGATGTGCGTCTGGTCGAGTTTGGTGATCGTGAGCGCGTTGACCACCGAGGCGGGGTCGGCCTGCACCTGGACGCCTCCACCGGTCGCGCCGGCTCCGGCGACGATGCCGACGGTGGTCGCAGCCGATCCGAATGCCGGGAAGAGCAGCAGTGACGCGATGGTCGCGAGACACGCAGAAAGGTGGCGCATCCGCGCAGACTAAACGGACACACGCCGGCCAAGTCGTGAATTCGCGTATCTCGGCGGATAGCGGAGCGTCGCCGGAGCGCGGCATATCCAAGACTGGATTCTCGATTACCAGAACTGTTCATGATTCCGCGACGACGGAATTGCGCGGTGTCCGCTCGGCGTCGACGCTGGCTGGCTGCTCGCGCCGGATGAGCGCCATTGCAGCCGTGGTGCAGGGGGCGTAGAAGGTCAGACGACGGCCTCGGCCGACCGGCCGCTGTCCCTGCGGCCTTCTGTCCCTACCGATTCAGGTATCCCAATGAACACGAACTTCCGTGCCGCCGCCGGCGCGCTGGTCTGCGCCGCGGCCTTCGGGCTCGGTGCCCAGGGCGCCCAGGCCAAAACGCTCGACATCGTCATCGCCGGCGACTCGTATTCCTCCGGCGTGGGTGGCGGCGGCTACACCACCGAGTGCATCCGCAGCCCCAACGCCTTCGGCCAGCAGTACGCCCAGCGCGTTCGCGCGACGGGCGTCACCGTCAACGTCAAGAACGTCGCCTGCGGCGGCGCCGTGGTAGCCAACCTCGACGAGCAGATCAAGTCGGTCACGCCCGAGACCGACCTCGTCGTGATGACGATCGGCGGCAACGACGTGGGCTTCGCCAACATCGTCGTCTCCTGCTTCCTGCCCGCGGTCTCCGATCCCGCCCGCTGCAAGGACACCGTGGACAACGCCAAGGCCAAGGTCGGCGGCGTGCAGTCTGCCGCCCTCAAGCGGCTCGACGCCCTCAAGGCGCGAGCCCGTCCGGGCATCAAGGTCGTCGTGGCCTCCTACCCGTACCTGGCCAACCCCGGCAACTACATCCTGCGCGGCCTGTTCAACTCCTACAACGCCGGAGCTGCCGCCCGCCAGATCGGCGACCTGGGCGACCAGGCCGTGACCGGCGCCGCCGCCCAGGCCAACGCCGCTGCAGGCTACGACCTCGTCACGTTCGCGCCGTCCAAGGACCTGTTCCTCGGCCACGAGCCCAACCAGGACCCCTACAAGGAGAACCCGAACCGCTGGGTCCACGAGGTCACCGGCCTGCTCGGCCCGGTGGACTTCTACCACCCGAACCCCAAGGGCCACGCGGCCCTGGCTGAGGCCGTGTGGCGGGTCGCAGGGCCCGACCACACGTTCGGCGTGGCGCAGTAGACCCCGACTTGTCAACGGTGCGTCCCGGTCGGCTGCACCGGGACGCACCCTGCGGCTCGCGCCCACCCCGGCAACGGGCGGAGCTCAGCGCACTGCGGCGGTCGCCGCCTCGAGGGCGGCGGCGTAGCTTTCGCGCGGGTCGAGCGAGAGCTGGCGTTTGGTCTCGCGCGTGTCGTCGTCGGCGAGCACCTCGAGGGCGCCGGCGGCGAGGCCGTCGAGCGCGACGCGCACGACGTCGGCCGGGTCGTTGAGGGGGATGTCCCAGCCGGCCATCATGTCGGTGTCGGTGCCGCTCAGGTAGAGGCCGGTCACCTGCGTTCCCTGTCCGGCGAGCTCCAGGCGTACACCATCGGTCAGGCTCCAGCCGGCGGCCTTGGAGGCGGCGTAGCCGGACGCCCCTGGCATCGTGAGCCACGCCAGGCGCGAGAGCACGTTGAGGATCGCGCCGCCGCCGTTGGCGGCCAGCACCGGGGCGAACGCGCGCGTGGTCGACACCAGTCCCCAGAAGTTCGTCTCGAACTCCAGCCGGAGCTGGTCGAGGTCTCCAGTGACGAGCCCTTGGCCGAAGCTCACGCCGGCGTTGTTGACGAGCAGGTCCACGTCGGACGCCAGCGCGGCAGCGGCCGCAACCGATGCCGGGTCGGTCACGTCGAGGCGCAGCGGGATCACGCCGGGGAGGTCGATGGCCGTCTCGTCGCGCGCCGTGGCGTAGACCTTCGTGGCACCCCGCTCGAGGAGCTGGGTGGCGAAGTGCCGCCCGATCCCGCGGTTGGCGCCGGTGACGAGTGCTGTGCTTCCGGTGATATCCATGCGATCACCGTATGGGCTACATGCGAGCCACTCGATATCGATCTGACGCAATATTTTGCCTGTTCGTCTCGCCAGTCGACATCGCGGTACGCTCACGGAGATGGACCCGCTGGCCGACATCCTCACGCGCGCTGGCGTGCGCAGCACCCTCGGGGCGCGGATCGACGCAGGAAGCGACTGGGGCTGGTGGGCGGAGCAGGCGTCCGACGCCGCCTTCCACGCGGTCACGGCCGGCACGGCGTGGGTGTCGGTCGCGGGAGCCGAGCCCGTGGAGCTGATGCCCGGCGACGTCGTCCTGCTTCCTCACGGCACCGCCCATGTGCTCGGCAGCGATCGCGGAGCCGTCGAGCGGACGACGGCCACCCGGTTCGACGGGGCCGAGGAGGCCGGCCCGGGCGTGATCCGCATCGGCATCGGCGAGACCCGCACCCAGATCGTCTGCGCGCACTACACCCATGACCCGGCCGTCGAAACCGACGTGCTCGCGCTTTTGCCGGATGTCGTCCTGATCCGCGCGGCCTCGGCTCCAAGCCTGAGCTCGGCCATCCGCCTGATCGGGCTCGAGCTCACCGATCCGCAGCTGGCGTCGGAGGTCGTCGTGAACCGGCTCGTCGACGTGCTGCTCGTCCAGATCCTGCGGGCCTGGCTCGCCGCGCAGCCCGAAGCGGCTCTGCCTTCGTGGTTGTCCGGGCTGCGCGACCCGGTCGTGCGCGCCGCGGTCTCCGAGCTCCACGCCGACCCGGCCGGGCCGTGGACGACCGCGACGCTCGCCAGCGCCGTCGCGGTGTCGCGCGCCACGCTGTCCCGCCGGTTCGCGGCGGCCGTCGGCGAGTCGCCAGGCGCCTATCTCACGCGGTGGCGGATGGATCTCGCCGCCCAGCGCCTGCGCGACACCGACGACCCGATCGACGCGATCGCGAGCGGGGTGGGGTACACGTCGGTCTACGCCTTCAACCGGGCGTTCAGCCGCGCGCGATCGGTGCCGCCCGGACGCTTTCGCACGCTCGCCCGCGCCTGAGGGTGGCAGCGAATCCGGCTGCGCCGGCGATGCGCGAGGGGGCGGCAGGGTCGGCTTACCGCGACCGAGCGGCGAAGACGAGGTAGAGCACCGCGCCGAGCGCCATGTAGCCCGCGAGGGCTGCGAGATTCGCGTCGGCCGCGCCCGCGGCCGCGATGAAGCTCAGCCCGGCGAGCATCGACAGGGCCCCGCTGATCATCATCGGCAGCTGGCGGCCTTCCCGCCGCAGCAGCACCGCAGAGCCGAGCTGAAGCGCGCCGCTGATCGCGGCCCACGCCCCGAACGCCACCAGCGTGGCTCCAGCGTCGGCGCCGAATGCTGCCGCGCCGATCGCGGCCGACGCCACCGACGTCGACGATGAGCCGCGCCCTCTTAAGGTCTCGGTCATGGAGATCAACGGCAACGCGGTCCTCATCGTGATCGATGTGATGAAGGGCGAGCTGGGGGAAGCGGGCGAGGCCGGAGGCGGTGGCAACGGCATCCCGGTGATGGGCGGCGCCCACGAGCGCCACGACAAGATCCGGGAGATCGTCACTGCATCGCGCGCGGCCGGGGTGCCGCCGGTCTTCATCCAGGAGGTCCACAAGCGCTCGCTCATCGATTTCGGGCGGGAGCTCGATGGCTCAGAGCCGGTGCACTGCCTGGAGGGCGATGAGACCACCGAGCTCGCCGACGGCCTGGATCCGCTGCCCGATGAGTACGTGATCCGCAAGCGGCGCTACTCGGCGTTCTTCGGCACGGAGCTCGAGATCGTCCTGAAGGCCTACAAGGCGCAGACGCTGATCCTCGTCGGCGCCTTGACCGATGTCTGCGTCCATTACACCTTCGCCGACGGCCACCAGCACGACTATTTCTGCCGCGTGGTCACCGACGCCGTCGGCGGCTCCTCACCTGAGGCGCACGCCGCCGCGCTGAGCGCGATGCAGTACCTGCAACGCGACGCGCTGGTGGCCAGCGAGGAGCTGCTCGCGGCGCTGCAGACCGCCTCGGGCAGGGCGATCTGATCGGCCGATCGCCCGAGGCCGCCCTTTGGGCTCAGGGGGCTTTGACGGCCCAGACCCCGTAAACCCACACCTGGGCCCCGTCTCCGAACGGATAGGCGCGTACGATCGCGCCGAGCCCTCCGGTGGATGACGTCTCAGACACCGTCGAGGGGTTCACGAACGCCAGGGGAGGGCCGCCCGTCCGCAGATTCCGGGAATGCGAGATGTAGACGCACAGGTGGCCTGCCGCCGCGGTCGGTGCGGCTGTCGATCCGGTGCAAAACGGTGAGGTCGCTGAATCGGGGCCGCCGACGAAGTGCGCGGTGATGTCGCCGCTGATCCGGAACGGATACGAGATGTCGCCCTCGACCACCTCGACGCCGCCGATGTCGCGTGCCGATACGACGCCGGTCTGCGTCAGTCCGCTCGGAGCCTGCCCGGTGACGGGGCCGGCGGGCCCGGGCGGGCCTGTCGGCCCAACTGAGCCGCGAGCGCCCAGAGGTCCGGTCGGCCCGGGGCTGCCTGCTCCGGCCGGTCCCTGCGGACCCGCTGGTCCGGGGACGCCGGCCGCGCCCGGCGAACCAGGCAGGCCAGCCGCGCCTTGCGGGCCAGCGGCGCCCGCGGGACCGGCGACGCTCCAGACGACGCCGCGCTCAGACTTCTTGCACTTGCCGGCGTTGCCCTTCTTCGCAGGGTCGATCAGCCGAAGCGCCCCACTCGACTTGTCGGCGCACGCGTTGATCCCATCGGCCGGCGCCTGCGCGGCGACGGCGAAGCTCGTCCCGATCACGGCCGCGACGGTGGCCGCGACGACGATCGAGGGTCTTGAAATCGAGGTCAGACGAGGACGCATCACGGGGCCGCGCTGTGGCGGTCGCGCGAGTCTCGCAGAGCGCCGAATCGAGGTCCAGTCGGCCGGGAGCGGCGTTCACATGTCGCCAGCCGCCAAATCCTGCGAGGAGACCGCGGCGCTCTGGTCGGGCTGAGGTGAGCGTGGCCGGTGGGCCGGTGCCGCCCCTGACGGGTGAGCTTACGCCGGTTTGGTGGCGCGGACGATGGCGGAGTAGGCCTGGTCGTGGACGCGGTGGGTTTGCTGGATCTCGATGTCGGTGAAGCCGGCGGCTGCGAGCTCGTCGCGGAACTCGGCTTCGGTGAGGGCGCCGGCGATGCAGCCCGTCCACTGCTGCATGTCGGCGCGGGTCTCGTCGGTCATGTCGTCGTCGGCGAGGACGTCGGAGACGGCGAAGCGGCCGCCGGGGCCCAGAGCGCGCGCGGCTTCGCGGAGCACTCGCGGTTTGTCGCCGGAGAGGTTGATGACGCAGTTGCTGATGATCACGTCGACGCCGGCGTCCGGGAGGGGAACCTGCTCGATCGTGCCTTTGATGAACTCGACGTTCGCCACGCCGGCCTCCGCCTGGTTGGCTCGGGCGAGCTCGAGCATCTCGTCGGTCATGTCCAGGCCGTAGGCCTTGCCGGTCGGGCCGACGCGCTTTGCCGAGAGCAGCACGTCGATGCCGCCGCCGGAGCCCAGATCGAGCACGGTTTCGCCGGGCTCGAGCGCGGCGATCGCGGTGGGGTTGCCGCAGCCAAGCGACGCGAGGACCGCGGCGCCGGGCAGCTCTGCGTGATCGTCGCCGTAGAGGCCTTCCCCGAAGACGGCGCGCTGCTCGTCGGTGATCACGCCGGAGCCTGAACAGCAGGCCGAGGCGCCTTGATCGAGCACGGCGCTGGCGGCCGCCGCGTACTTGGCCCTGACGGTCTCCTGCAGCTCCTCGCCAGCGGGCGTCTGGCTGGCCGAGCAGCCGCAGCTGCCGCCCGCGGTGGCGTCAGCGCCGCAGCACTCGCTTTTGGCTGAGGGCTCACAGCACGTCTCCTGCGCGGCGGGCGCACAGCACGAGGCAGCCTGGGGCTCGGCGGTGGTTGGGGTGGTGGTGTCAGGCATCGTGGTCCTTTCATCGACAAACGTCTATGCAATGATGGGAAGCCAAACGGATAGATCGACGTTTGTCAATCATTGATCCACGAGCGCTGGATAGATAGCCTTGGATCTATGGCCGCGACTCCTGCGATCGAGCTGACGCCCAAGACCAAGCGCCCCGCGGGGGAGCCGTGCTGCTTGCCGGTCGCCTATCCGGACGTCGACCGCGAGCGGGCCGCGCAGCTCGCCACCGTCGCCAAGGCGCTCGGGGATCCGATCCGGCTGCAGCTGATCGACGTGCTGCGAAAGCACGCCGGAAGGGTCTGCGTGTGCGAGCTGGTCCCGCTGTTCGATGTCTCCCAGCCCACGCTCTCGCACCACCTCAAGAAGCTCCGCGACGCGGGACTCGTGGACTCCGAACGCCAAGGCCTGTGGGCGTACTACTACGTGCTGCCCGAGCGCCTCGAAGAGCTCGGCGCCTGGCTCGGCTGACCGCCGTGGAGATCCGCGCCGCCGTCGCCGCTGACCTGCCGCGGGTCGCGGAGATCTACAGCGCCGGGATCGCCGAGCGGATCGCCACGTTCGAGACGTCGCCGCGCACCGCGGCCGACCTGCAGAGCTGGGCCACCGACGGACAGCCGTTCCTCGTGGCCGAGGACGACGCCGGCACGGTGGTCGGGTGGGCGCGCGCCGGCGGTTACTCCGACCGCTGCGTGTATTCAGGCGTCGGCGAGCACGCCGTCTATGTCGACCGCGGTGCGCGGGGCCACCGGCTCGGCCGGCGGCTGCTGGACGCGCTCGCCGAGGAAGCCGAGCGGCGAGGCCTCTACAAGCTCACCAGCCGGATCTTCACCGACAACACCGCCAGCCGCGCCGCGCACGCCGCGGCGGGTTTTACCGAGGTCGGCGTGCAACGCCGCCACGGCCGCCTCGACGGCGAGTGGAAGGACTGCGTTCTGGTCGAGCGGCTGCTCGGCGCGGCCGCCGTCCAGGATTAGGTGGCGTCGAGCTCGTCGACCAGGCCGCGGACCCGTGCGGCGATCTCGTCGCGGGTAGCGCGCACCGCGTCGATCGCCTGGCCCTTGGGGTCGGGCAGCTCCCAGTCGATGTAGCGCTTGCCCAGGATCACCGGGCACGAGTCGCCGCAGCCCATCGTCACGATCACGTCAGCCTGCTGGGCGAGTTCGTCGCTGAGGCGCTGCGGCCGAACCTCGGAGAGGTCGACGCCGAGCTCGCGCATGACCTCCACGACCTCCGGATGCACGTGACCCTCCGGGTCGGCGATCGACCCGGCCGAGGAGGAGGTGTGGCGGCCGCCGGCAGCAGCGTCGAACAGCGCGCGGCTCATCTGCGAGCGGCCGGCGTTGTGAAGGCAGACGAACAGTATGTGGCTCATCGCGCGGGCTCCTTCGCGTGGGGGAAGACGACGTCGGCGGCCTGCTCGGGCGTGACGTCTGGGTAGAGGGCGCGGATCAGCGCGATCGCGGCCGCGAGGCCGAGGAGCTGCATCGCGACGAACGCCGGCGCTGACGCAGGGGCAATCCCGGCGAAGGTGTCGGAGAACATCCGCCCGACGGTGATTGCGGGGTTGGCAAAGCTCGTCGACGACGTGAACCAGTAGGCGGCGCCGATGTACGCGCCGACCGCCGCCGGCGCCGTCGAGGCACGCCCCGACCTGATGAGGGAGAAGATCACCAGCAGCAGGCCGACCGTCGCGACGACCTCGGCGAGCAGGTGACCGCCGGACGCGCGGTGTGTCTCGGAGATCGAGACCGCGGCGAGTTCGAACATCCCATTGGCTAGCACGGCGCCGGCGATGCAGCCAGCGACCTGCGCGGGGATGTACGTTGCGGCGCCCTTCCACGACAGTCCGCCGAACGCCGCGTCAGCGAGCGACACGACCGGGTTGAAATGCGCACCGGAGATCGGGCCGAACATCAGGATGATCGCGAACAGACCCGCCGCCGTCGCCGCGGCGTTCTCGAGGAGCTGCAGGCCGACGTCGTCGCTGAGCTGTGCGGCTGCGATTCCGGAACCGATCACCAGCGCGGCCAGCAGCGCCGAGCCAAGAAACTCGGCAAGGAGGCGCCTGGGCAACGGGGACGATTGCATAGACGGAAACCTAATCAATCGACGAATGCCGAGCCAGGCGACTAGTAAAGATGCCGTGTCCGCCGAGCGTCCGGAAACGGCACCTGGTGACGCGTTCGCGCCTCCCTCGCCTGCGCTCGATAATGCACGTTATGTCAAGCTGAGGCGACAGGGTCTGGGTCATGTCCGTCGCGCTGGCGCCAGCGTGTAGCGGCCTGACCGTTTCTTGGGTTTTCGCCCCCAGGTCTCGACGAGCGAGTCGCACAGCAGGGCGCGATCGTTGGCGAGGCGGGCGGCCATACCCGCACCTCTCCGATGGTCAGTCTGGCGACGCGATCACCGCCGCGCGTCTCGCAAGCAAAGTGTCCGTGAGCCCAGACTTGTCGCGCTCCACAAAGTTCGCCGCGATCGTGCCGAACTCCGCGCGTCCGATACGTCGGGCCACGCACTGCTCGAGCAGGGCGACGGTGCAGTGTGTGACCACGCGGAGAGAGCGGCTGAAGATGACGTGGTCCGCTTCCGAGATGGTCGGGACCAGAAACGGCTCGACGCTGCCGTAGTTGGACCGGATTCTGAGGCGCCACAAGCAATCGAACAGCGACGTGGGAGCCAGCGAGTCTGCGAACTTTGTGCGCTGCTTGGCAGGAATCTGTTTGCGCGCGTTCTCCGCTTTCCAATCCGACTCTCGCTTTACGAGGCGCGCCTTCCGGCTTGTTCTCAGCCACATTGAGTAGCGGGCCCAGAACAGCGGGTCTAGGCCACTTGGCGGAGTCGCGAGTGCTTCGACGTGGGCTTCGCAATCCGCCCCGGCTGGGACGTTGCGGTGGAGCTTTTCGCCGCGCATCGGACAACCCTCGGCCAGCAGGCCCCACGGAGGCGGGAGAAGATCGCGGTCTCGAAGCTGAACGCCGATCGTCTTCAGCGTGCCGGTGTGGTCGTTGGTCAGGCCACCCATTCCGTTCGCAGCGAACCACGCCTGCAACAAGCCGTACACCGCGTAGTACGCATGGACAGGAGCCCAAGCGTTCGAAAACCCGATCATCGCGTCGACGCCCATCGTCGCTGGCAGATGAAGCTGGACCTCGCTGGCCCATCCCAGGGTGAGCCAGCGCTCAACCTCGACGGCATCGGCCTGCCTGTCACCGCGAATCCGCTGGAAGGCATGGTGTTCTCGAAGCCCGCGAGCCAAGCCGCGATTCAAGCCACCATCAGCACGGTACTCGTGCTCGATGAAGCCGGCCAGAGACTGCAGGTAGTTCTTGTTAACCGTGAAACGATTCGCCAGCTCCAGTTCTGCGTCGGTGGGAAGCCTGTAGGTCGGCATGAAGTTCGGAGCGTCGTCGTCGCTCACGTCGCGTCCCCGTGGAGGTCTTGCGCGGCGTCAGCGAGGTCGATGGTGCGCACGCGCGGATCGGCGCGGAGCTTCTTAGTGACCGTGATGACCCGGCCGTTGACGTGCTTTCGGACCGCGAACAGATCCTCGACCGTGGCGCGGTCGAGCAGCAGGCCTTCGGTGACGTTGAAATCCTCGTCGAAGATCACGACCACCACGGTGTCGTAGTCCTCGTCGCGGATCGGGCTCAGGTTGCGTCGCGTGCTTCCGGCCACCCGACGCATCGCCTTGACCTGTACGCGCTCGCCGTCGGGCGTCTTAACGTCCCACCCCTTCTCGGAGAACGAGCCTCGGGTGCCGCTGTAGTGCTGCGCGACGATCGCCTCGGCTATGTCGCCCGCGGGGTTGTTGTTGGTCCGAACGACGCCACGTCGGCGCAGCTCGCGCATCGCAGCCGACCAGTCACGGAACAGCTCGGCGGTCGTCCTGCTCGACGGGTCGTAGCTCATCGGCGCATCCTGCTCTAAGCCCGCTCTGTCAGCAACGCCGCCGAGGCCGCTTCGTCTGAATCGTGTCCCAGCACTCGACGAAGATCGCGGGATGCTGCGTCTCGTTTCCCCGCGAATCGCATACCAGTATCAGGGAATCCGAAGATATCGATCGCCTCGCAAGCCGCGCTGCGCTGACGTCTAAGCAGGACGGACCGTAGCTTCGCTAGTCCTGCTTGAGCTAGTGGCGGCTGTCTCCGCTCAGGTCCCCCATGCGCCGCCGCGTAGGCACTGAGTCTGCAAGATCGCGCGAGTCTCGAACCACGTCCCCGCTAGTGCTGCCACCAGAACGAGTTCTTCAGACACGCGTCCCGCCATTTGAGGCGCTTTCTCATCTCGTCTTCGGTCTGTTGGATCTCCGCGAGTGTCGGTGCGGTTTCGCGGCCCAGGTAGAGGACGTCGAGCCAGTCGTCCTTGAGCTGCGCTTCAGGGTTTACGACGGGATAGCTCGCGTAAGCGAGTCGCTGCAGCGGGACAAAGTGCAGAGGAGAGCGGCTCTTGGTCATCTCGCTCTGCAGGCAGTCCGAATGCCATGAGAGTGCAACGGCAGTCGACAGACCCTCGAGGGCGGCGGAGCCACACTCGAACGCTGGCGGCCGTTCTGGCTGCGAAACCGGCCTGGCCAGGTCCAGGCTCTGACGTTCGTGTGGGTCCGAGACTGCAGTTAGGGGCGGCACAGGAGCTTACGTTGTGCCCATGCATTCTTGGCGGTCGTCGGCTACCAACGCTGAACAGAAAGCTCGCGAGATCGTCTCGGTCGCGATGTGGCTCCACACGACCTTCAAAGACCGTGCCTGGCTCTGGCGCGGTCAAGCTAACTCTGACTATGGAGTCGAGCCTGGGATGCACTCGCGAGTGATGTCTGCCCCGACGCTGCCGAAGAATGAGGCCACCGCCCGATCAGCCACCAAAGCGCTTCTTGACGCCGCGCGGACGATGCGACTCGACCTCCAGCACGAAAACCGAATGCCCGATCTAGCGCTGCTCGCGCATCTGCAGCACTACGGGGCGGCGACGCCTCTCCTTGATGTCAGTACAGACCCGCTCGTAGCGCTGTGGATGGTCGCGTTCGCGAACGCAACTCACCCCGGCGAGCTCGACGACAACGAGGGGAGTTTGTTCATGATTCGACGCCCCGAGCGAGCGCGCTGGATCGAGCCGCTCGACGCGCGACCGTACCTCGCCAGCGACGCCTCAAGAGACATCGCTAACGGCCTCGGCAACTCGGTCTGGTGGTACCGAGCGCCCGACGTAACCGAGCGTCTCCGGATCCAACGCGGATCGTTTCTCCTCGGCCCGCTTGCGAGGCCAGACGACCGCGAGAACACCACCCTCCCCTTGGAGCTAGCCACCTTGAGCGCGAACGCAATCAGTAATCGCATTGCCAAGAAGGGCGAGCAATCGAATGCCAACGTCGGAAAGGTCGAACTGTTCCGCATCCGAATCCAGCCCGCAGTCAAGAAGCACCTGCGAGTACTCCTTGAAGATCGTTCGGGGCTGAGCATTGAGGCGATCTACCCGACACCCTGGCAGCGCCCGTACATCGAGCAATTCGCAAAGACGTACGGGCGGAGCCGGCCGCTCGAGTTTGACCTTGCCGCTGGAGCGACGGCACTTGGAGCGACGACCGCCGAGGACCCAAGCATAGAACCCGACCGAATCCCCGAGACAACGGCGAGTGGTGACTAGTCCGGTCAGCCAAACTTGTCGGTGAGCCCGCGAAGACTGCGACCGTTAGGCCAGACGAGGAACGAGCCTTCGATCGCGTGAGCGGCAGGCCGGCTCGGCTCTACGACTTGGCGCGATGGCTGCGAGAGGCGGACGCTGGCCTTGTGCCAGCCCCGACCGCGGCGCGGAGCACCACCACCTCGTACTCCTCACCGGAGCCGACGCGACGCGTACCTGTGGGACGACCGCGACGCGGTCGACCCCTATCGCTGAGTTGCTCGCGGCCGTCCTGCTTGGAGATCGGCGTGCTCCCTCGCCAACGGATCTCCGGTCTCATTCCGGGGACAACGCCGGTCTCGTTCTGGTGAGAACCGACAGCCAACCACCAGAATCAAGTCCCGATCGTCCTCCCGCCCGAGGTCCAGCAAGCTGTTGAGGCGTTCAGGACGGCTGAGGTCGGGCAGCAGCTCGCCGATGCGAAGGAATGCGGTGGCAAGTGTTTTGACGCGTCCGCGCGTTTCCGCTCCGCGCTACGGATCGTCATCGCTCGTCCCGGCATGGAGGGGTCCCGAGGGATGACCTCAACCTCGGTTGCGAACCTCTCGGCAGCGGGCGGGCTCACCTACTTCACCGCTCTCGACCGGTCAGGCGGCCAGTACCTGTGGCGGAGTGACGGCACTCCGGATGGGACCTGGCCGATCGTGCCCGCGCCGCCCCGCGCGGAAATGACGCTTCGCCATAGCGAGCCGGCCTTCGATGTCGTCCAGCGCTTCTTCGGCAAGATCGCTTTTCCGTCACGCTCGCAAGAGCGGTGCAAGGGCGACGTCACCGTCACGGTTCGGCGCAAAGGCAAGCTGGTCGACCGCATTCGCGTAAGCGTTCGCTGGACCGGCCAGATCTGCTTTTGGCAGAAGAACATCGCGACGAACCGCTTCCGTAAGAAGAGCGGCGGATACACGGCGCGGGCGACGTTCGGGAGCGGCCCCACACTGTCCAAGTCGAGCACCGTCAGCTGGTAGGGACCGTCAGGCAGAGACTGCGGGGCGCGACCCTGCTATAAAGCGCTACGTACCGTTTCACTGCTGCTCGTCGAGTCCTGCCGAGCGGATTGGATCTCCCCATGTCGTCTGTGGTTCCCGGGCGCCGCGCTGCCGCGATCGCCGCCCTCTCCCTCACCGCGCTGAGCGCTGCCACCGCTGCGCCGGCTCATGCCGGATCGCTCGAGCAGATCACCCGGGCCACCGGCGCTCAGGGCTGGTCGCCGTTCCACGTCAACCAGGTGACCCCGCTCTTCGTCAGCGACACCGGCCGCTTTGCGATCTACCGCTACTTCCCGTACGAGGGCGCGACGGCCGGTGGCTCCATCGTGGTCCGCAACATCGTGTCCAACACGACCACCGCGCTCGGAGACGCGAAGGTCCGCGAGTTCTTCGGTGTCGACAGGGCCGAGCAGAACGCGCTGGTGGAGCGCTACGACGCCGCGGCGAACAAGACGACGCTGGTGCTCGTTCCGCTCGCCGGCGGCCCGAGCAAGGTCCTCTACACGTGGAACACCGCGGTCGACCTGCAGGCCGCGATCAGCGGCGACGGCAAGACGGTCGCCGTCTCCTCCGCCAACGACGCGGCCGTGCCCGGCCTCTACACCGTCACGGTCGCGAGCGGCGCCGTGAAGCAGATCGACAAGCAGCGCGTGATCCTCTCGCAGCAGTCGATCAGCGACGACGGCCAAGTGATCGCCGGCCACTCCGCCACGGACTACAAGGGTGTCTACTACCGCGGAACCGCCAAGACCGACACGCCGCGCTCGACCGCAGTCAGCAAGAACGGCGCGGTTGTCGCCACGACGGACTACGTCGAGGGCGCGGGCTGGAAGCTCATCACCCGCACGCTGGCGACCGCTGCCACGAAGAGCTTCGCGCTCCCGGAGGGGGTCTACGACATCCAGTGGATCTCCGCCGACGGCCGCTACTTCGCGACGCCGTGGTCCCGTGAGACCGATCCGGCGACGCCCACGAAGGTGCTCGACACAGTGACCGGCAAGTGGACGACACTCGCCGGTCCCTACTCCGAGGCGGTGAACGGATCCGTGCTCGGCATCAACGCCGACTACGGCGCGTCGTCGCTCGTGTCGCGCAGCGGCCGGTACGCCACCGTGCCGATCACCCTCCGGACGCCGTGGCAGCTCGGTCTCATCGACCTCACCGGCAATGACCTCCCGGGCGATCAGGAGCCGCTGGCCGCGACGGCGTACGTCGAGGTCTCACCGCCCATCACGACCTGCCTCGGCGAGGAGGTCGACTCGAACCTCAACGTGTATTTCTCGCAGGGCCGCTCGTGGATCGGCAAGCCGAAGAGCGCCGCCATCCGCATCACCGCCGACGGCACACAGATCTTCAACGAGACGATCACGACGCCCAGCACGCCAGCCGAGTTCGGCGGCGACCAGCGCACGGTGCCGTTCCCGCGAACCGCGACATCGATCACGATCACCGCGAAGGTCGTCGACGCCGACAACCGCACGGTGACGGAAACGGCGACGGTCACCCCGCGCGATAGCTGCGCGCTCTAGCGCAGAACGGCGCGTTGCGACAGCGCCGCGGCGCTGTCGCAACGGACGCTCGGAATCACCTGGAGCGCGCCGCCCGCGCCAGACTGATGCGAAACGCGGAATGCCGCGTTCTTTACGATGGCGCGGTGTCCCTCCGTGTCTGCGCGCTGCTCGCTGCGCTCACCGCCGTCCTGCTTGCGCCCCCGGCTGCGGGCGCCACGCAGCCGCCCCCTCCCACCCCGGATCTGTCGGCCCCGCCGATCCGCGGTGCGGCTACGCCGCCGACGACCCTGCCGACCGTCTGGGGCTGCCACCCAGACCGCCGGCCGAGCCCGTGCCCGGCACCGCCGGCCGCGCCGCCGCCGCCCGGTGTCTTATACA
>JAEYAL010000101.1 GCA_023404805.1 Actinomycetes bacterium
GCCTGGCGCGGCGCCGCCCGCGCCCGGCTCGTCGGCCGCCTCAGCCGCGGCGGCAGGCCGCCGGGCCCCGAACGTCGCCGTCGCCACGCCCGCCATCATCACGAGCGCGCCGATGCTCTCCCAGCGCGTCGGGACCTCGTCCTGCAGCAACCACGCCGAGGCGATGCCGACCGGCGGGACGAGCAGGATGAACGGCACGACGGTCGCCGCGGGGTAGCGCGAGAGCAGCCCGTTGAAGAGCGAGTAGCCGATGAGCGACGCGCCGATGGCGGTGTAGAGCGTGCTGGCGACCGCGACCGCGTCGATGCTCTCCAGCCCGGCTTGGACGGCCGCGGGCCCGTCGAACGCCAGCGAGAGCAGGATGCACGGCACCGGGACCACGAGCGCCGACCAGACCACCACCGACAGCCCCGAGGCCACCTTGGCGTGGCGCGTGATCGTGTTGCCGACCGCCCACGAGGTCGCCGCGGCGATGGTCACCAGCAGCGGCAGGATCGGCGCCCGCGCGCCGTGCGCCAGCGCCACGATCAGCAGGCCCAGCGCGCCGACGGCGACGCCGCCGAGCTGGCGGGCCGTCGCGCGCTCGCCGAGGAACAGCCAGGCGAGCAGGATCGTGATCATCACCTGCACCTGGAGCACGAGCGACGCGAGCCCGGCGGGCATCCCGAGGTCGAGGGCGATGTAGAGGAGGCTGAACTGGCCGAGGCTCATGAAGACGCCGATCGCGACGACCGTCTGCCATGGCGCCTGCGGGCGCGGGATGAAGAAGACGAGCGGGAACGCCACGATCAGAAACCGCAGCGAGAGGAAGAGCAGCGGCGGGATGTCGCCGAGGCCCTCGTCGATGACCACGAAGTTCAGCCCCCAGAGCACGGGAACCACGAGGGCCAGCATTCGATCGCGGGTGGTCACTCCACCACGGTCGCAGGTGCGCGGGCGTGGGCGCTCCGCGGTGGGCTGCCCGCAGCGGTAGACGCGCCTACCACCGGCGGAACGCTCGCGGGCGCGTGTCATGATGGGCGGCGCTGGCCTGTCCCCAGCTCCGACCCGATGACCCGCTCCCGCAGTCTTCTCAGCAGCCAGGACTGGATCGACGCTGGCCAGGACCTGCTCCGGGAAGGCGGCATCACCGCGGTGAAGCTCAGCCCGCTGCTCGCGCGCGTCGGCGTCACGAGCGGCAGCTTCTACCACCACTTCGCCGACTTCGGCGCGTTCCTCGACGCCCTCGCCGACCACTACGGCACCGTGCACCTGGAGCGCATCACAGCGGCGGTCGAGAGCGACGACCCGTCGGAGCGGATCCGCGAGATGCGCCGCCTCATGGAGGACTGGGCGGCGCCGGACCTCGACCGCGCGATGCGCGTCTGGGCGACGAGTTACGAGCCGGCCGCCGAGGCCGTGCGGCGCCTCGACGGCGCACTGCTGCGGATCATCGAGTCGTCGCTGGCCGAGGTCGGCTTCGCGCCCGCTGAGGCGCGCCTCCGCGCGCTGCTGATGCTCGCGGCCAGCGCGGGGCGGTCGCTGATCTTCTCGCCGTGGGACGAGGACTCTGACGTGCCGCGCGAGGCGCTCGAGCTGCTGCTGACGCCGTCGGCGAGGGCTGACCCGGCCTAGCTCGACGGCAGCAGCACCGGCGAGCCGAGCATGTCGGCGAGCGCGAGCGCCGCATGCAGCTCCAGCGTCTGGCCCGACAGTTCCCGGTCGAGCAGCTCTTGGCAGGTGCGGATGCGGTTGCCGATCGTGTTCGGGTGCACGCCGAGACGCTCGGCGGTCGCCAGGCGGCTGCAGTGCTCGTCGAGGTAGACGCGCAGCGTCGCGCGCAGGCGGCTGCAGTGGTCGTCGTCGACCGCGAGGCCGCCGAGCTGCGCGTGCACGAACCGGCGCGTGCGGTCCGGGTCGTGGACGAGCATCGCGGCCAGTTCGACGCTGCGGTACCGCGTGACCGAGCCCGGGCGGCGGTTGCGGCTCAGCGCCACGCGGTAGGCGTCCTCGGCGTCGCGGTGCGACTGGCGGAACCCGGCCGCGCCGCGCGCCGGCTCGCCCACGGCGACCGACACGCCATCCAGGCTCGACGCCGTGATCAGGCGGACGTCAGGCGCGTCGGCGGTCCCGATCCACGCGTGGATCCGCGTCGCCGAGGCCGACTGCGTCAGCGCGCTCGTCACGCCCAGCACGCGCGCGACCTCGCGCGCCGCCGCGTCGAGGCGCGGCCAGGCGTCGCCGTCGGCGTCCGTCACCCACAACACCAGCGCCGTGTGGTGCCGCGACAGCTCGTACCTCAGCACGCGGCTCAAACCATCTGCGTCGACCGGATCGCCGCTGAGCAGCGACGCGATCGCACGGGCCCGCTGGGCTTCCCCGGTGCGCAGCAGCTGGTCCCGCTCGCGCTCGTACTCATCGGTGAGGCGCTCGCTGAGGCCGTCGATCCAGGCGAAGGTCATGTCGCGGGAGAGCGAGGTCGCGCGGGCGAGGTCGTCGTGCGAATCGGTCTGGCGGGCCAGGAACTCGTCCCACAGGTGCAGGAACCGGCGGTGGCCGCGGCGCAGTCCGCGCAGCAGCACGCGTAGGCTCGCGCCGGAGCGGGCGGTCGCCCGCGCCACATCGATCGCGGCCGGCCCGGGGCTCGGCGCGGTCGGTCCGCCGTCGGTCACCCACACGAGGAACCCGCCGATCACGTCCGCGAACGCCCGCTGCGCTTTGGCCGGGGTCGAGAATCCGTCCAGGAACGCGGACTCGCCGGTCATCGCCCTCGCGATCTCCGCGGCGATGCGGTCGAGGTCGGCGGCCATCTCGGCGGCGGCTGCCAGCACCACAGCATGCGCTGGATCCAGCGCCTGCGGTGAATGTGCGACGGCCATCCGCCGACCATAACTGTTCTTATGCCGCGGCCACACCAGCGGCCAGAGCCGCTGTACGCGGCGCCCTTCCCGGGCGCCCGCTTAGCGCTACCTTCGACCTATGGCTTTCCACCCGACCGCCACCGCCGCATGACTTCGATCGCCACCGTGATCCCGCACTACGTCGGCGGCGCCCGCCAGGACGGCACCTCCGGCCGCACGGCCGACGTGTTTGACCCGAGCACGGGCCGGGTCCAGGCGCAGGTCGCGCTGGCGTCGAAGGCCGAGGTCGACGCTGCCATCGCCGACGCCGCAGCAGCCCAGCCAGCCTGGGCCGCGACGAACCCGCAGAAGCGCGCCCGCATCCTGAACCGCCTCGTGGTCCTGATCAACGAGCACGCGACCGAGCTGGCGGAGCTGCTGTCGAGCGAGCACGGCAAGACCGTCGCCGACGCCCGCGGCGATATCCAGCGCGGCGTCGAGGTGCTGGAGTTCGCGACCGGCATCCCGCACCTGCTCAAAGGCGAGTTCACCGACTCGGCCGGCACCGGCATCGACGTGTACTCGATGCGCCAGCCGCTCGGCGTCGTCGCCGGGATCACGCCCTTCAACTTCCCGGCGATGATCCCGCTCTGGAAGCTCTCGCCGGCCATCGCCGCAGGCAACGCCTTCGTCCTCAAGCCGTCCGAGCGCGATCCGTCGGTGCCGATCCGCATCGCCGAGCTGGCGCTGGAGGCGGGCCTCCCGCCGGGCATCCTCAACGTCGTCAACGGCGACAAGGAGGCCGTCGACGCGATCCTCGACTCCGAGACCGTCAAGGCCGTCGGCTTCGTCGGGTCGACGCCGATCGCGCAGTACATCTACTCGCGCGCCGCCGAGACCGGCAAGCGCGCGCAGTGCTTCGGCGGCGCGAAGAACCACGCGATCGTGATGCCCGACGCCGACATGGACGACGTCGTCGACCAGCTCATCGGCGCGGGCTTCGGCTCGGCGGGCGAGCGCTGCATGGCGATCTCGGTCGCCGTGCCGGTCGGCAAGGAGACGGGCGACAAGCTCGTCGCGGCGCTGGCGGAGAAGGTCAAGACGCTCAAGGTCGGCGCCCCGACGGATCCTGCGACCGACTACGGCCCGCTCGTGACGGCCGAGGCCAAGGAGCGCGTGCTGGGCTACATCCAGACGGGCGTCGACGAGGGCGCCGAGCTCGTGGTCGACGGCCGCGAGGGCCAGATCGACGGCGATCCGAGCGGCTTCTACGTGGCCGGAACGCTCTTCGACCACGTGCAGACGCACCACCGCATCTACACCGAGGAGATCTTCGGGCCGGCGCTGATGGTCGTCCGGGCCGATGACTTCGAGCACGCGCTGTCGCTCCCGAGCGAGCACGACTACGGCAACGGCGCCGCGATCTTCACCCGCGACGGCCACACCGCCCGCGAGTTCGCGCGGCGCATCGACACGGGCATGATCGGCATCAACGTGCCGATCCCAGTGCCGATCGCGTACCACACGTTCGGCGGCTGGAAGAAGTCCGGTTTCGGCGATCTCAACCAGCACGGCCCGGACTCGATCCGCTTCTACACGAAGACGAAAACCGTGACCTCGCGGTGGCCGAAAGGCACCGACGAGGGCGGCGGCGCATCATTCGTGATGCCCCAGATGTCGTAGACGGCCGCCGAGGACCCATGACCACAGCCAGCGAGGGCGCCGCCGCGCCCTTCCACCTGAGCGACGAACAGCGCGACGTCGCCGCGATGGTGCGGGCGTTTTCGGACGACCGCATCGCCCCGCACGCGCTCGAATGGGACCGTGACCACCACTTCCCGGTGCCGCTGTTCCGCGATGTCGCCGAACTCGGGCTGGGCGCGATCTACTGCCGCGAGGAGTTCGGCGGGTCGGGGATGACCCGGCTCGACGCCGCGCTGATCTTCGAGGCGCTCGCGACGGGCTGCCCGGCGATCTCGGCCTACGTGTCGATCCACAACATGGCGGCGTGGATGATCGACACCTACGGCACCGACGAGCAGCGCGCCCGCTGGATCCCGCCGATGGCGGCGATGGAGACCCTCGGCGCCTACTGCCTCACCGAGGCGGGCGCTGGGTCGGACGCGGGCTCGCTGGCGGCGCGCGCCGTGCGCGACGGCGACGACTACGTCCTGTCGGGCGTGAAGCAGTTCATCTCCGGCGCGGGCTCGGCGGGGCTGTACGTCGTGATGGCGCGCACCGGCGGGCCGGGCCCCAAGGGCATCACGGCGTTCGTCGTCGAGGACGGCACGCCCGGGCTGTCGTTCGGCAAGAACGAGGAGAAGATGGGGTGGCGCGCGCAGCCGACCGCTCAGGTGATCCTCGACGAGTGCCGGGTCCCGGCGTCGAACCGGCTTGGCGACGAGGGCATGGGCTTCCGGATCGCGATGAGCGGCCTCGACGGCGGGCGGCTCAACATCGGCGCCTGCTCGATCGGCGGCGCGCAGGCGGCGCTGGAGAAGGCGACCGCCTACGTGCGCGAGCGCGAGCAGTTCGGCGCGCCGATCGCCACGCTGCAGACCGTGCAGTTCGTGCTCGCCGACATGGCCACCGAGCTGGAGATGGCGCGGACCTTCCTGTGGCGCGCCGCGGCCGCGCTCCAGGCGGGCGATGCCGACAAGACACGGCTTTGTGCGATGGCCAAGCGCGTGGCGACGGATACTGGCCTGGAGGTCGCAGACCGCGGCCTGCAGCTGCACGGTGGCTACGGCTACCTCGGCGAGTACGGGATGGAGAAGATCGTGCGCGACCTGCGCGTCCACAAGATCCTTGAGGGCACCAACGAGGTGATGCGGCTCATCGTCGCTCGCGACCTGCTCGGGCGGGCGGGCGCATGAGCCCCTTGCGGGTGAACGCGCCGCGCAACCCGCCGGCGGTGGCGCCGAACGGGTCCGACACCGACGTCCTCGTGCGGCGGAGCGGCGCGCTCGGGCGGATCACGCTGAACCGCCCGAAGGCGATCAACGCGCTGACGCTCGAGATGGTCCGCCAGATCCACGTCGCGCTCGACGAGTTCGAAGCCGATGCCGAGATCGAGGTCGTCCTGCTCGACGGGGCGGGCGACCGCGGCTTCTGCGCCGGCGGCGACATCGTCGCGCTGCACGACGACGTGAAGTCCGGATCCGACGAGCCGCGGATCTTCTGGAGCGAGGAGTACGTGCTCGACGCGCGCATCGCCCGCTACCCCAAGCCGGTCGTCGCGATCATGGACGGGATCGTCATGGGCGGCGGCATCGGCCTCGCCGGGCATGCCAGCCACCGGCTCGCGACCGAGCGGCTCGTCTCCGCCATGCCTGAGGTCGGGATCGGCTTCGCGCCGGACGTCGGCGGCACCTGGCTCTTCACGCGGATGCCCGGGCAGCTCGGCACGCACCTCGCGCTCACCGGCGCGCGGATCGGCGCCCACGACGCGATCGCCGCGGGGCTTGCCGACCGGATCGTCGCGTCGGACGCCGTGCCCGCCCTGATCGCGAACCTCGCCGAGGGCGATCTCGACGACGCGCTCGAGCGCGCGCAGGCCGTCCCGGTCGAGGTCCCGCCGGGTGAGCTGGGGCCGGCGCGCCCGTGGATCGCGGAGGCGTACGCGCACGACACCGTCGAAGAGATCCTCGCTGCGCTTGACGCTCGTCCTGAGGAGGGCGCCGCGAAGGCGGCCAAGGCGATCCGGCGCGCGTCGCCGACGTCGGTGAAGGTGACGCTGCGGGCGCTCCACGCCGCCCGCCGGCTGCCCAATCTCGAGGCGGCGCTCCAGCAGGAGCTGCGGATCTCCTGCGGCTTTCTGATCGCCGGAGACTTCGTCGAGGGCGTGCGCGCGCAGGTGATCGACAAGGACCGAAACCCGCAGTGGGATCCTGAGACGCTCGGCGGCGTCGAGGCCAGCGTCGTGAACCGCTTCTTCATCTCGCTCGGCGAGCACGACCTGCAGTTGCCAGTTCCAGAGAAAGCGGACGCCAGATGACTCCGGAGATCCCCGACGGCGGCACGATCGGCTTCATCGGCCTCGGCCACATGGGCGGCCCGATGGCAGCCAACCTGGCCGCCGCTGGCTACCTCGTCCACGGCTTCGATCTCGATGAGAACGCCATCGCGCAGGCGCGCGCCGGCGGCGTGATCCCGGTCGGCAGCGTTGCCGAGGCTGCCCGCGATGCTGATGTCGTCATCACGTCGCTGCCGAACGGCGCCCTGGTCCGCGCGGTCTACGGAGGCGACGATGGCGTCCTCGCCAACGCGCCGGGCGGAGCGCTGCTGATCGACACGTCGACTACCGATGTCGACGACGCCCGCGCCGCGTCGGCCGACGCCGCTGCCGCTGGCAAACACGCGCTGGATGCGCCTGTGTCTGGGGGCGTCGTCGGCGCCAAGGCCGGGACGCTCGCGTTCATGGTCGGCGGTTCCCAGGAAGCCTTCGACGGCGCGGCGCCAGTGTTCGCGGTCCTCGGTTCCCGCGCCGTGCTCTGCGGCGACGCCGGCGCCGGCCAGGCCGTGAAGCTCTGCAACAACATGCTCCTCGCCATCCACCAGATCGGCGTGGGGGAGGCGTTCGCGCTCGCCCAGAAGCTCGGCGTCGACCCGCAAGCCCTCTACGACGTCGGCTCCGTCGCCACCGGCGCCTGCTGGGCCCTCAACGTGAACTGCCCGGTCCCGGGCCCCGTCCCCGCCAGCCCGGCGAACCGCGACTACGAGCCCGGCTTCGCGGTCTCCCTGATGAACAAAGACCTCGGCCTCGCCATCGGCGCCGTCGACAAGTACGGCGTCGACGCCGCCCTGGGCCGCCACGCCGCCGACATCTACACCGCGGTCGGCGACGCGGGCCTCTCCGGCAAGGACTTCTCGGTGGTCTACACGGGGATCGCGGAGCGGTCCGGGCTCAGCGGCGGATGAGGCTCAGTCCCAAGACGACGGCCAAACGGCGCCGAAGGTTCAACCGGCGCAGACCCGCGGACTGCTGCCGATACTCGGGTCGTGGCCGCGCCGAACCCACCTTGGACTCCGTTCGAGCGCTGGACAGCGGCATTGGCGTCGGTCTTCTGCGCGACAGTGGCTGTTGGCGCAACCTCCGTGTGGTTCTGGCCGCTCACGAACTGGGAGGACTGCGCGACGCTTGAGGACTGGGGTGCGATCCGCGGCACAGCGCTGTGCGCGACGCTCGGCTCGGCCTTCGCGGGCGCATGCTGGGTTGTCGCGATCTCCTGCGCGCGCCGCGCGGCGGGACGGCCGTGGCTGCATCCCCGCAACTGGATCGTCGTCCCGGCGATCTTCTTGGTTGCGGCCATTGCGGGAGGCATCGCCGCAGAAGTGCAGCGGCCGAGCTGGGACGTCTCAGGACCGCGGTCCGGCTGCGACGTGTACGAGTGACCCTTAAACGTCCGTGTCGCGTCCGCGTGACCGCCGTTTGACGCGCCTTGAACCGGTGCACTACGGTCGCGCGATGCGCCGCACGCCCCTGCTCGCCGTACTCGCCGCCGTGGCTTCGCTCGGGGGCAGCGCCTCGGCGTCGGCTGCGCCGCTCCGCGTCCTCGTCACGAACGACGACGGCGTCCGCGCCGCCGGCATCGACCAGCTCACGACAGCGCTCAGCGCCGAGCCCGATGTCGCGGTCACCGTCGTCGCGCCGGCGGCGAACCAGAGCGGCACTGGCGGCCGGACCACCGCTGGGACGCTCAAGGGCTACCCGGCGGCGACGCGCAGCGGCTTCGCCGCCCATGCCGTGAAGGGCACGCCCGCCGACAGCGTCCGTTACGCCCTCGACACGCTCGGCGTCACCCCGGACCTCGTCATCTCCGGCATCAACAACGGCGCGAACCTCGGGCCGGTCGTGAACTTCTCGGGCACCGTCGGCGCTGCCCGGGCCGCAGCGCGCCGCGGTCTCCCGGCCCTCGCGACCAGCCAGGGCAGCGGCCAGCCGCCGCGCTTCGCCGACGGCGTCACCGCGACCATCGCATGGTTCCGGGCGAACCGCGCTGCGCTCGCGCCAGGCACGGTCGCCAACCTCAACATCCCGACATGCCGCCGCGACGCCCACGCCGGCCCGACCGTCTCGGTCCGCGCGGCCCGGTTCATCACCTTCGAGTTCCTGCAGACGATCTCGCCGACGACCTGCCCGGCGACCCCGCCGAAGCCAGCGGCCGACGACGTGCGCGCGTACCTGCAGGGCTACGCCACGCTCACGCCGCTCGGGCTTCGCTGAGCGGCCCGCAACCGCCGCCGCGTAACCAGCGGGCAAACCCGGGCGGGGCCCTGAGAAGCGCCGAGAGCGCCGCGCGCGGTCAAGCGCCGACGGTACGGTCCGATTCGAAAGATGGTGACCACGGGCCAATCGACCTCCGACGAGCTGAGCCGCATCCTCGACCAGCGCCTGGTGGTGAGCCGCTACCAGTCGATCGTCGACCTGCGCTCGGGCGACGTCGCTGGCTTCGAAGCGCTGGCCCGCGGGCCAGAAGGCTCGCCGCTTGAGTTCCCCGACCGCCTGTTTGCCGACGCGCGCGAGGCCGGCCGCCTCGACGAGCTCGACGCGCTGTGCCGCAGCCGCGCGGCCGAGGGGTTCGCCGCGAGCGAACTGGCGGGCAGCGAGTGCACGCTCTTCGTGAACACCGAACCGGGCGTCTCGGGCCACTCGATGGTGCAGACCTACGAGACCCTGCTCAGCTCCCGCGCCAAGCACCGCGTGATCTTCGAGTTCACCGAGCGCGCGCTCACCGACCGTCCGGCCGACGTGCTCGGCGCCGCGCAGGAGCTCCGCCGACTGGGCGCGGGCATCGCCCTCGATGACGTCGGCGTCGATCCACGCTCGCTCGCCCTCCTGCCGTTCGTGCGCCCCGACGTGGTCAAGCTCGACATGGGCATCGTGCACAGCGCCCGGTCCGCGCACAGCGCGAAGGTCATGCACGCGGTCGGCGCCTACGCCGAGGAGACCGGCGCCTCGATCGTCGCCGAGGGTGTCGAGACGCCGCACCACCTCTCGATCGCCCGCTCGCTCGGCGCCACCCACGGCCAGGGCTGGCTGTTCTCACGGCCCGGCGCCTTGCCGAGCAGCGTCGACGCGGTGGCGCCGCTGCCGTCGTGGACGACGTCGCCGCTCGTCGACAGCGGCACGCCGTACCAGCGTGTCGTGCGTTCCGGACGGCCGGTGCAGCACGGCGACAAGGCCCTGATCCTGTCGCTGTCTCGCCAGCTCGAGGTCCAGGCCGCGACGCTCGGCGGCGAGTGCGTCGTCCTCTCCAACCTGCAGCACGCTCGCCACCTCACGCCGCGAACCGCCGAGCTCTACCGCGACCTCGCGCAGGGCGCAGCCTTCGTCGGCATGGTGGGCGAGGCGCTGCCGTCCGCGCCTGCGCCGGGCGTGCGCGGGGGCAGCTACGACGCCGCCGACCCACTCGCCCACGAGTGGACCGTCACCGTCATCAGCCCGCATTTCTCCGCTGCCATGCTGGGCGTCGACCTCGGCGACCAAGACGTCCCGGATCTCGCTCGCCGGTTCTCGTTCTGCCTCACGTACGACCGCCAGCTCGTCGCTGACGCGGCAGCGGTGCTGATGCGGCAGATCACGGGCTGACCGCCGGGGCCGTGCCCGCGAGCCGGCTCAGCAGCTGGCGCCGGGATGGCCGTGGTCGCTGCCGTCGTCGGCAGCCCGCTGGCGCTCCCGCGCGCGGGCGAGCGCCTGCTCATCGCTGGGCATCAGCGCGCGCACCGCAGTGAGCGCGGCGCCTCGCACGATCAGGGGCGCCTCTTCGTACGTCGGGTCGCCGTCCTCGGGGTCGTACCAGTCCGCATCGGGGTCGATGTAGTCGATCGTCGTGAAGGCGGTCGGCAAATCGGCACTGTCGAGCATCGCGGCGATCGCGTCGTCATAGCTGGCGGTGACGGTGAAGACGTCGCCGCTCGTGAGGTAGATCGTGGCTGCCATGGGATTGCGTTGCTCCAGCACAGGGCCAAGCCATCCACGAAACGGCACACCCGGCGAGGGCGTCCGCAGCGCGCGCCCGTCAGGACGCGCGTCCACTGCACCGCAGCGCCAAAGCGGGCGCCGCGCAGGTCGATCAGATGGTTGGCGCGACCCCAGGGAGCGTGGGGGCCGCAGTCGAGATCTGACGCGCTGCTCCGCAGTCAGACCAGAAGCCGGTCGATATCGAGGGTAGCGCTGATGGGCTCGAGATCAAAGCCGGCGTCGGCTGGAGCGCGATCGGCGCGGCGCCGTCCGGAGCACGTCCGCCGCGTTAGGGCGCGAGCGACTGCGCGCCGACCACGGACAGCAGCCTGAGCTTGTCGTGGCTGTCGCTCCCAGGCACGGCGGTGTAGACCAGCAGATGGTGGGACTGGTCGGGGTCGACGAGCGTCTGGCAGCTCAGATCGAGCGGTCCGACGAGCGGGTGGATGAAGCGCTTGCCTTCTCTCGGCCGCAGCCCGACCTCTTGGAGCTCCCACACGGTGCGGAACTCCTCGCTCTCGGCCAGCAGGAGGTCGACGTAGCCGGCGGCCGCGGAACCGGGGCCGCGGAGCGTCGCCACCGCCCGCAGACCGGAGCAGTAGAGCCGGGAGAGGAAGGCGTGGTCGTCCGGCGCGTAGAGCTGCCGCGTCTCGGGGTCGGTGAACCAGCGGTAGCCGAGGCTGCGCTGCGGACCGGTGTAGCCGCTGTGGTCGCCCGTCAGCGCCACGCCCATCGGCGTCTGGCGGAGCGTCTCGCCCAGCTCGGTGACGATCTGGGCGGGGGTGTCGTGCAGCCGGTCGAGGATCCGCAGCATTCCCGGGCTGATGTGATCGCCGCTGGTGCCGCGCGGCGGCGGCTCATGGCCGGCCAGCCGGAAGAGGTGGTCTCGCTCCTCGAGTGAGAGGTGCAGGCCCTGCGCGATCGCCGCGAGCATCTGCGCGGACGGCTGCGGACCCCGCTCGCGCTCCAGCCGCGCGTAGTAGTCGGTCGACATGTGGCTCAGCGCGGCGACCTCCTCGCGCCGCAGGCCGCTCGTGCGGCGCCGCTGCCCGCGGCCCAGTCCGACGTCCTCGGGTTGCAGCGCCTCCCGGCGGTGCCTCAGGAACGCGGCGAGTCCAGCTCGATCGATTGCCATCTCCACACGTTCTAACGGGCCCGGCGACGCGCAGCCACGGATCGTTGATCCACCCCTTCGGGTGGGCGGCCCGCTGCGGCGCCCAGCAGTGGGCCGGTCTCCCCAGCCTGGGATCGACAGGCCCTGAATACGGCCGGCCGGGTGCGCCACGGTGGATCCGACCCAACTCCTCTATCCGAACGAGAGACGCACATGGCCCGCACGCAACCCGACATCTCCATCCCCGACCTGTCCGGCCAGCGAGCCGTCGTGACCGGCGGAAGCGACGGCATGGGCCTCGTCATCGCCGGGCGGCTCGCAGCCGCCGGCGCGGAGGTCGTGCTGCCCGTCCGCAACGCGGCCAAGGGCGCCGCCGCGATCGCTGAGATCCGCCGCTGGACGCCTGACGCGCTCGTGTCGCTCCGCGAGCTCGACCTCGCGTCGCTGGGGTCGGTGGCCTCGTTCGTGCGAGCGCTGGCCGACGAGGGCGATCCGATCCACGTGCTCATCAACAACGCGGGTGTGATGACGCCGCCGTCGCGGCAGACCACCGCGGACGGCTTCGAGCTGCAGCTGGGGACGAACCACCTCGGCCACTTCGCGCTCGTCCAAGGGCTGCTGCCGCTCTTGCGCGCTGGCAACGCGCGGGTCACGTCGCAGCTGAGCGTCGCTGCGAACAGCAACGGGGTCAACTGGGACGACCTCAACTGGGAGCGGTCCTACAACGGGATGCGCGCCTACAGCCAGTCCAAGATCGCGTTCGGGCTGTTCGGCGCCGAGCTCGAGCGCCGCAGCCAAGCGGAGGGCTGGGGCATCACGAGCAACCTCGCGCACCCGGGCGTGGCGCCGACGAGCCTGCTCGACGCGCGTCCCGAGCTCGGGCGGGCCAAGCCGACGCTCAGCCGCAGCGTGATCCGAGCGCTGTCGGCGCGCGGCATCCTGCTCGGCACGGTCGCCTCGGCAGCGCTGCCCGCGCTCTACGCAGCGACCTCGCCCGAGGCCCGCGGCGGCCGGTTCTACGGCCCGAAGGGGCTGGGGCATCTCGGCGGCCCGCCGGCCGAGCAGAGGCTTTACAGCCGGGTCAGCGGCATGGAGGACGCGGCGCGCATGTGGCAGGCATCGGAGGAGCTCCTGGGCGCCGTCGCAGGAGTTCGCTCGGCTTAGCGCCAACGACCGAGGAGCCCGCCGCACCTCGCCGGAGCAGAAGGCGCGCGCGGGGTGGACGCGGCTAGCCTCCATAGAGGAGGTCGCGCGTCCGCCGACCGAAGAACCACGCTCATGCGTCGCCCGTCGTGCTGTCCAGCACCGCGTTGCGCCTGTGCGACCGGAGGCAACCCTTGGCAGGCAAGAAGAAGACGACGTTCGCGAAGATGAACCGCGAGGCGAAGGTGCGCGAGAAGCGCCTGGCGAGCAATCTGCGCAAAGAGCAGCGCCAGCGCGACCGCGCGGCCGGCGTGGTGGTCGAGCACGAGGTCGAGGACCTCAGCCACCTCGACGTGGAATTCGTCGAGGGTGTCGTGCCCGAGTCCAGCATCGAGCGGTAGCTCTGCTGGCCGGCAGACCCCGACAACGACGAAGGCCCCGCCGGGGCGGGGCCTTCGATGTAAGCGGCTGAAGGGACTCGAACCCTCGACCTTCTGCATGGCAAGCAGACGCTCTAGCCAACTGAGCTACAGCCGCAAGTGCGATTCGCAAGTGCAAATTGCGCTGGGGCAGCATAGCGAGCTGTCCGAGATGGTGTCGCGCGGTGGCGCTGAGCGGTCGTGCAGAACTGGGTGGGGTTGTCCGCTTCGCCCCGTTGTGGGTCGCGTCGGAAGGGTCCGGAACTCCCAGGTTCCTTGGGGCAACTCGCCCGAAACGGACATTCCGCGTTCGTCGCGGTAACCCGGAATGGCCGTTCGGTGGATGTCTTGCAGGAAAGGGTCACACTTGTCCAATATGGAAACCGTATGAGCTACGCTACGGCCCGTGTTGCGACGAAACGCTCCGTATTTCATGGCGCGCGGTACCGAAAATCGGCAACGGTCGAACCTCGATTGTCTAGGCGCCAAGACGCTCCGGTCGAGCCACGGGCTCATTCGATGGCACTTTGAGGTTTCAATCGGACCGGTCAGGCGGTACGTTTTGCCGAACATGACGCCGGTATTTCCCGATGCCGGCCTCTCGACCCCCGAACCGCGGCACCCCCGACCCGCGTCATCACCACAGCCACGGAGAGGCTTCCCCTGATGAACATTGAAGGCAGCATCGCGCGGACCACGGTGTCCGACGCCGTGTACCGGCGCTTGCGCGACCAGATTCTCGGCTCGGGTGCGGAACCCGGGGCGCCTCTTCCGTCTGAGCGCACGCTCAGTGAGACGTTCGGCGTCAACCGCCACGCTGTGCGCGAGGCGATCAAGCGCCTGCAGCAGGCCGGCCTCGTCACGGTCGTCCACGGCGGCGCCACGCGCGTCACCGACTGGCGCCGCGAAGGCGGCCCCGAACTGCTCGTCGCTGTCGCCAGCGGCCTGGAGTCCGGCGACCGCACGCGCCTCGCGCAGCAGATCGTCGACGCGCGCGCGGCAACCGCCAAGCTGCTCGTCGAGGGCGCAGCCGGCTCGTCCGACTTCGACTCGGGCGCCGCTGAGGCCGTCACCGGCGCCAGCGACGAAGCTGCCGTCACCGCCTACCGCGACCTCTGGCGCGACATCGCGTCCGCGAGCGGCAACCTCGCCGCGCAGCTCACGCTGAACAGCCTCAACGCCGGTCTCGACGCGCTCGAGAACGAGGGCCTCGCGGTCTTCGAGGCCGAGGCAGGCCGCCACGACGCCATCACGTCGCTGGTCAGCGCGATCGCCGGTGGCGACGGCGCCGCAGCGCAGTCCGCAGCTGCCGACGTGTTCGCGTCGCAGGCTGTCCGCGTCTGAGCGCCCCCGCTTTCGGAGCGTCCGGCCAGCCGGGCGCCTCCATGCATCGATGACGGCGGCTCGCACGGCATAATCCCCGCCATGCGAGCCGCCTACATCGAGTCCTACGGTCAGACGCCCTCCGTTCGCGATCTGCCCGAGCCCGAAGGCGAACTCCCGGTCGGCAAGGTCCTCGCCGCCGGCATCAACCCCGTCGACCTGATGATCTCGGGCGGCGAGTACTACGCGGTCCGCCCCAAGCCCCCGTACACGCCGGGCATGGAAGGCGTCGCTGAGCGCGAGGACGGCAGCCGCGTCTACTTCGGCCGCCCCGGCGACCTCAAGCACGGCTCCCTCGCTGAGCAGCTCCTGCTCCACCCGGACGAGACCTTCGAGCTGCCCGAGGGCACGGACCCGGCCGTCGCCATCGGCTGCGGCATCGCTGGCATCGCCGCGTATCTCTCGGTGATCGACCGCGGCGCGATCCAGCCCGGCGAGAAGGTCGTCGTGACCGGCGCCACTGGAGCCGCGGGGCGTCTGGCGGTGCAGATCGCCAGGAACGCGGGCGCGGGGGAGGTCGTCGCGATCGGCAGGAGCGCCGAGGCGCTCGAAGAGGTCAAGGCGCTCGGCGCCGACCAGACCATGCGCTTCCACGGCCCGCTCTACCTGCACCAGGCTGAGCTGCGCGACTCGCTGGAGGGCGGCGCGAACCTCATCATCGACTTCACGTGGGGCGCGCCCGCGATGGCCGCGCTCAACTGCGCTGCGCAGGACGCGCGCCTGATCCAGGTCGGCAACGCGGCGAGCCTCGGCGTCGGCCTCAGCGCGACCGAGCTGCGCCGCGGCAACTACACGATCCAGGGCTACAGCAACTTCAACCAGACGATCGAGCGCAAGCGCGAGGCGTTCCTGGAGCTGCTCGCGCAGGTCAAGGACGGCAAGCTGAAGCTGCACACCGAGGAGGTCGGCCTCGACGACGTCCCCGGCGCGTGGGAGCGGCAGGCGGATTCGCCTGGTGCAAAGCTCGTCGTCGTGACCGACTAGAGGGCCATCCCCATGAGCAGCCCCCGGTTCGACGTCAACGCCCTCCGTCCCGACACGGACGACCTGCCTGAGCTCGTCGTGCCGCCAGAGGTCACGCCGCTGCCCTGGCTGCTGCACGCCTACGGCCACTCGTTCATCGAGGGCGGCGATGACACCTGGGGCCCCCAGTTCCCCAACCGCCTCAGCTCGCGGCTGGCGTCGCGGCTGCGGGCGGTCGAGATCAACCACGCCAAAGGCGCCAGCGCGCTCTCGTGCGACAACGAGCCCAACCGCGAAGGCGCGCTCTGGGCGACCGAAGGCGGCTGGGTCACCGTGCTGCAGACGGCCGTGCCTGAAGCGCGCACCGACCACCCGCTGCTCTGCCCGCAGCAGCTCGTGGTGCTGATGAACGGCCAGCTCGAGTGGGCGATCGCCGGCGAGCGCACGCCCGACCTCTACCCGGGCGTCCTGCGCACGGTGCTGCGCCGCCTGCGTGCCGCCGCGCTCTACCACGACACGCACGAGTCGGTGCGGATCATGGGCCTGCAGGAGCGCTTCGAGGGCCGCACCCGCAACTCCGGCACCGGCATGACGCTGCTGAAGTCCGAGAAGGCCGCCGTCGACATCGACGTGCCCGAGTGGTACCCGGGCGGCCTCGCGATCGACGTCGGCGGGACCTATTACGAGGATGCCGCGGCCGATGTGGTCGTCACGCTCGACGGCCAAGAGCTCGGCGTGTTCGAGGGGACCAAGCTCGCGCCGGCGACGGTCGGCACCGAGAACCCGGATCTCTCCCCGTGGAGCTACCGCATCGACGGCTCGCTGTTGGGCCCCGGCAAGCACCGGATCCGCCTGGAGTACGTGAACGTCAAGCAGTGGGGCTCGTTCAACTACTGGCAGATCGAGGCGGTCCAGCCGCCGCTGATCCTGCTGCCCGAGGCGCCGCGGATGCCCGGCGAGTGGGACACGGCGCCGGTCAAGTCGAACTTCAACGTCTACGAGGAAGACCGCCTCGTCATCGACGCCCTGCAGCGCGGCGTGGCCCGCGAGTTCGCTGACGGAAACGTCCAATATGTCCCGATCCAGGACCTGATGGACCCGGTGCAGCCGCTCTACACCGACGACCAGCTCCACCCGAACGCCCACGGCGCCGACCTGATCGCCGAGCGCCTCTACGACCACGTCGTGGCGAACTGGACCCGCGCGCACGCCCTCACGACCGGCACCGCGGTGCCGCGCCAGCGCACGCCGCGCGAGATCCAGATCCAGAAGGTGCGCAGCCAGCTCGGGCTGGTCAAGCGGCGCCTCGCGGGCTGATCGCAGGAACCGTGGTGGATTACGCCCTCCAGAGGGCGTAATCCGTGGTCCTTGCGCGCCACTTCACGCCCTCACGAGGCTGTGGCAGCGCAAGTCAGCGCTGCGCGCCGCGCACGCCTGGCAGCCAGCTGAGGAGCGTTTCGCGGAGCGAGCGCTTGCCGGGGCCGTCGCCGTTCGAGCTGGTCACCGCCGGGACGGGCGCTGGCGTGCCCTCGGGCGGGTCTGCGACGGCCGCAGGCCCGGAACCAGCGCCGGAAGCCGTGGACGACGCGGTCGGCGGCGCCCCATCGGCGGATGCGGCGCTGCGCCGCGCGAGCAGCTCGGCGCGCGTGGAGTCGTCGGCGGGCGCCGTCACGAGCAGGACGCTGTCGAACCGCACCGTGAGCTCGCCGTCGGGCGCGAGGAGGAAGCGCTGCTCGAAGCGGCGGCCGGGGAGGACCTCGATCTCGTCGTAGAGCAGGCGGGCGTCGGGTTGGCTGAGCCAGGCGTCGACGTCGTCGGCGGTCGCGCCGTCAAGCTCGAGGTTGCCGATGTATTGCAGCACCACGCGCTGGGGCGCCTCGCCGGGATCGTGGTCGTCGTCGCCCGTGATGACGCTGAGCGTGAACGCCTTCTCTGGCTCCACCGACCACCAGTCGGGGACCGCCTGATGCAGCGTCAGCGCGCCGTCGACCTCCACGGCGGCGAGCCGGTGCAGCGCGGGCGGCAGGTGGATCGCCGTGGCATCGCGGTGTTCGAGGTACGTCTGCCAGCGCGACGCGCGCTCACTGTCGGGCAGCCCGCCCGATTGCCACTCACGCGTGAGCCAACGCATCGCCATGGCCTCCACCATCCCAGGCCGCGCGGCGGGGAAGCGTGACTTTGCCCGGTCAACCAGGGCCTGAGGTCGACCGAACGCGGAGAGAATCGATATTCGCTACAGGGCGTGTCAGGTCGACCGTTAACGAGGACA
The DNA here is from genome assembly GCA_023404805.1 of Actinomycetes bacterium. Lineage (GTDB taxonomy): Bacteria > Actinomycetota > Thermoleophilia > Solirubrobacterales > Solirubrobacteraceae > JAGIBJ01. The sequence goes on from JAEYAL010000101.1 coordinate 18,074, forward strand.
TGTCAGTTCGGGGGACGAGGGCAACCATTCGGCTCGTGCTCGCGACGCTCGGGCTGCTGCTCGCCGCCGCCGCGCCCGCGCAGGCCGGCTGGCCCGCGCTCGGCGGCCAGCTCAACTCCGAGAGCGGCAGCGACTTCGAAGCCGACCAGGCCGTCACGCGCGTCGGAGGCGTGTCGTGGATCGCGTGGACGGAGCGCCCCGGCGGCCCGTCGAGCCCGAGCCAGGTGCGCGCCGCGCAGTGGAGCGGGACGGCGTGGGTGCCGACCGGGCCGGTGCACGCCGACCTCGCGCATGACGCCTCCGAGCCGGCGCTCGCCAGCGTCGACGGTGTGCCCGTGGCCGCGTGGACCGAGACCGTCGGCGGAGCGCATCACGTGCGCGTCTCCCGCTGGACCGGAACGGGCTGGGAGGCGATGGGCGGCCGCATCGACGCCGTTCAAGGGCGCGCTCCCGCGCTCGTCGGGGTCCCGAGCTACTGGGACTCAGGCGATGTGCTCCGGCTCCCGGTGCACGTCGGATACATCGAAGAAGGCGCCGGCAGCAGCGAGCTCTACGTCAAGGCCTGGTCGGGAACCGCCTGGGCCGACAACTACGTGCCGCGAGCGACCTCCAGCGACGTGAGCGATCCGGTGCTCGCCATCGACTGGGGTCAGCTGACGGTCGGCTGGGTCGAAGGCGGGACCGCCCATGTCGCCTACATCGGCGAGAATGCCTGGTACGAGGTGGCGCCGCTCAACACCGCGCACCCGGTGTCCGAACTCGCGCTCACCGAGTTCGACTCGGCGCTCGCCGTCGCTTGGACCGAAGAGGTCGCACCAAACCGCTACCGGTTGCGGGCCGCCGTGACACCGCCCTACACCGAAGTCCGGAGCCTGGTCCGCGCAGCGTCCGGCCCTGGCGGCTGGACGTTCCTCCACGACGGCATCGAGGCCGACGCCTCCGTCGCGCCGACGCCGGCCGTGGCGGAGGCCGCTGGCAACCGCGTCTTGGCCGGCTGGAACCTCGGCGGCGCCATCCAGATCTTCGACGCGACCAGCAACGGGTGGTACCCGGTCGGCGGCCCGCTGCGCCGGGACCCTGCGGCGCAGGTCGGCGGGTTCTCGCTGTCGAGCACGTACGCTGCCGCACCGGTCGTCAGCTGGGTCGAGCGTCCGGCCGGCGCCCCTGGCACGACGAGCGGCCAGGTGTTCGCAGCCAAGTACGCCCTCGACGCCGGCAGCTCGCTCATCGAGTTCACCGCCGACTCGCAGACCGTCGCGGAGAACGGACAGCTCCTCGTGACGGTGCGACGCAGCGGCGGCACCACGCGGGCGGCCGCCGCGTACGTGTGGGGGACTCCGGTCGGCCCGGGCGCAGAACCCTTCGGCGACGACTTCGGGGACTACGGGTGGCCGGTCGCGTTCGCCGCTGGTCAGGCCGAGGCGACCATCGCGGTCCCGGTCACCGACGACGACGTCCATGAGGCTGATGAGACCTTCCAGCTCTGGCTCAGCAGCGCGCGTGGCGACGCCGGTTTCGGCGCGCGCACGACGATGCTGGTGACGCTCGCCGACGACGACCCCGTCAAGACGGAGCAGCAGCCCGGTCCCGGCCCGGGCGGCGACGGCGCGCCGAAGACCGAGCAGCCGACGACACCTGAGCCGGCTGGCGAAAGCCAGCCTCCAGCTCCGCAGCCGACCGACGCGCCGTCGCAGGACGCCAAGCCGAAGGGCCCGCCACCGAACGTGAAGTTGGGCGCCAAGTCCAAGCAGCGGTGGTCGTGCGCGGCGTCGCTGCGAGGCTCGAGCGCCGGCAGCTGCGTCC
>JAEYAL010000103.1 GCA_023404805.1 Actinomycetes bacterium
CCTTGAGGCGGGCGAGCGAGTCGGCGGCCGCGGCGACGGCCTGCGGGTCGGCGTCGCGCTCGGTGCGCCATGCGCGCACGGCCTCGACGGCCTTGGCCTCGACATCGGCGTCGACGGTCTGGATCGCGGTGTCGAGGTCGGCGGTCAGCGGGTTGGGCTCGGTGGTCTCGAACTTGTTGACGCCGACGACGATGTCCTCGCCGGCCTCGATCCGCTGGCGACGCAGCGAGTGGCTGGCGACGAGCGCGTTCTTCATGTAACCCGACTCGACGGCCGGCACGGCACCGCCCATCTCCTGGATCCGGTCGATCTCGGCCTTGGCGCCCTCGACGAGCTCGGCGACCTTGCGCTCGACGACCGGCGACCCGGTGAAGAGGTCGTCGTACTCGAGCAGGTCGGACTCGAAGGCGAGGACCTGCTGCAGGCGCAGCGACCACTGCTGGCCCCACGGGCGGGGCAGGCCGAGCGCCTCGTTCCACGCGGGCAGCTGGACCGCGCGGGCCCGGGCGTCCTTGCTCAGCGTGACGGCGAGCATCTCGAGCACGATGCGCTGGACGTTGTTCTCCGGCTGCTGCTCGGTGAGGCCGAGCGAGTTGACCTGCACGCCGTAGCGGAAGCGCAGGTGCTTGGGATCCTCGACGCCGTAGCGCTCACGGCCGAGCTCCTCCCAGAGGATGCTCATCGCGCGGAGCTTGGCGTGCTCCTCGATGAAGCGCACGCCGGCGTTGACGAAGAAGGAGATGCGCGAGAAGACCTTGCCCATCAGCTCCTGGTCGACGCGCTCACGGGCGGCGTCGAGCACGGCGATGGCGTTGGACATCGCGAACGCGATCTCCTGGACGGGCGTCGCGCCGGCCTCCTGCAGGTGGTAGGAGCAGATGTTGATCGGGTTCCACTTCGGGACCTCGGTCACCGTGTAGGCGATCATGTCGGCGATCAGCCGCATCGAGGGGCCGGGCGGGAACGCGTACGTCCCGCGAGCCAGGAACTCCTTGATGATGTCGTTCTGCGTCGTGCCCTGCAGCAGCTTGGGGTCGACGCCGTTCTCCTCAGCCGTGGCGATGTACAGCGAGAGCATCCACGCGGCGACCGCGTTGATGGTCATCGACGTGTTCATCGTGTCGAGCGGGATCCCGTCGAGCAGCTGGTGCATGTCGCCCTTGTGGGCGATCGACACGCCGACCTTGCCGACCTCGCCGCGCGCCAGCACGTGATCGGCGTCGTAGCCGGTCTGCGTGGGCAGGTCGAACGCGATCGAGAGGCCCGTCTGGCCCTTGGCGAGGTTGCCCCGGTACAGCTCGTTCGACTTCTTGGCGTTTGAGTGACCGGCGTAGGTCCGCATGACCCACGGACGCTCGCGCTCAGGAAGACGGTGCGACGGCTGCTCGCTCATGGACGGGATTCTACGGAGTGCGGTGTTTGCAGGGCGGGCGACGCGTCACGGAGCGCGTCGCGGCGCCGCTGCTCCGGACGGCTGTGCCGCGTCAGCGCGTCGCGGCGAACGAGACCGTCTTGCGTTTGACGCCTTTGGCGGTGACCAGCACCGTGACGCTGGATCCAGCTTTGACTGCGGGGCCCAGCGGGATCGTGCCCGTCACCCGGCAGCGCAGCTTTCCGCGGATCTTGCTGGCCTTCACCTTCAGCGGGGTCCGGATCTTGCCCACGGTGCCGTTGGCCGCGGCCGGGCAGCGCTTGCCGCTCGGCACGAGGTACATCGCGACGACGAGCTTCGCGGGTTGCGCGGCCGACTGAGGGCTCCCCGGCGCCGCTGGAGCGGGGGAGGCGGGGCCGGGCGACGAGGGGCCGGGGCCCGGGCCCGGGTCGGGCGTCGACGTCGACGGCGGCCCAGGTGTGGCCGGTTCGGGATCGGCAGGGTCTGGCGTGGTGGGCTCCGGGTCGCCGGAGCCGGGATCGGCGGGACCCGGCTCGGCGGGGACGTTCACCAGCGCGGCGCTGCGGCTGAGCACCCGGCGCCCGTCGGCCCAGACCGCGGTTGCGCGGCCGGCGGCGTCGACGGCGAGGCTCGACACGAGCGTCGCATCATCGATCTCGAGGGCATCGAGCGTGGCCAGGTCGGTCGCCGGATCCCAGGCGTTCCCGCCGCGGACCGCGGCCTGCAGCGTGGTGGCGTCGCCGATCCGCGTCAGCCACGTGATGGCTGCGGGGCCGGCCGAGCCGACCGCGACGTTGACGCCGGTGAACACGGGCACGTCGGGCACGTCGGCTTCGGGATCGTCGTTCTGGGAGAACGTCGCCTGGCGGCGCTCGCCGCGGATCTCGACCGCGCTCCATGCGCCAGGCGTCGCCGTGCTGCGCGAGCGGACCTCGGTCCAGTACTTCACGTCGCCGTTGAGCGCGAGGTCGAACCCGATCAGATCCCAAGCGGCGGTGGCGTTGCCGGCCGCGTCGATGCCCACGCCCGCGGTCGTCACGAACCGCTGGCTCGTGACGGGCGAGGTCACGATCGACGCCAGCGCCGTCGAGGCGCTCCAGGTGCCTGCGGCGGAGCGGGTCGCGGCCTGCAGCCCCGTACCAGCGTCGGCGCCGCGGACCCAGACGGCTGCCGCCTGTCCGCTCCCGTTCACGGCCAGCTGGGGGCGGGCGAGGGCCCCGCTGTCGGAGTTCGACGGCGGCGTCCAGCGTTCGACGAGCTGCGGCGCCTGCCACGGCTCGCCGTTCTTGCGGGTGGCGCTGTAGAGCCCGAGGCCGGTGCTGTCGATGTAGATGACCGTGGCGCGGCCAGCGGCGTCGATGGCGAGGTCGAACGGGGCGCCCTGCTCGGCGCTGGTGCTGCTGGCCGGGCCGGCGCCGTCGAGCGCGGGCGCAGCGCCGGAGGCCTGCGTGATGGAGCCGAAGCTGGTGTCGGTGGCCCAGACGCCCAGCGCGCGGCCTGCCGGATCGATCTGCAGCTCGTGGCCGCTGTACTCGACGGCGGTCGCGGAGAAGGCGGTCGGCGCCGCCCAGACGCCCGCAGCGGTCCGCGTGACGGTGACGACGCGCTGCGTCAGGTTCGGGAAGGCGTCGAACCAGCCAGCGACCGCTTGGCCCTTCGCGTTGACTGCCAGGCGCAGGTCGCGCGGCGCAGGTGTCGCGGCGATGCGGACGGGCGTCGACCACGGGCCGGTCAGCGCGACGGACCGCGAGGCGGCGTAGACGCCGAAGCCGCTCGCGCCCTCGCCGGCCCAGATCGCGGTCAGGTTGCCAGTGCCGTCGGCGGCGACGACGGGCGCCCACGAGACGCCGGTGCCGGTGGGCGCAGCGGGCGCGACGACCGATGGCGCCGCCCAGGAGGCGGCGGAGGCGTTGGACGAGAGAAGGGCGACGCAGGCCACCGCGAGCGCGACGGCCCGCACGAGGCGAGACACGTCCCGGAGCGTAACGATCCGCCCGTGTTTTGGCGATACCCCGGAACCCGGACCGGCGTCACACATACGGTCTGCATGCGGGGCGTGCCTGGGCTGCGCGGCGCCTGCGAAGCTCTGCCGCATGACCCCGAGCCCGGCCGCCTACCCCGTCGCGATCGACACGCGCTACCTCGGGCAGGAGCAGCAGATCTGCTGCTGGCGCGTCGACGAGCACACGATCGTCGACCCGGGGCCGACGGTCTCGCTGGACGCGATCCGCGCTGAGCTCGGCGGCGCGAAGCTGCGGCGCATCCTCGTCACGCACATCCACCTCGACCACTCTGGCGGGGTGGGGGTGCTGCTGCGCGAGCACCCGGACGCTGAGGTGTGGGTGTCCGTCCGCGGGTCGCGGCACCTGATCGCGCCCGAGCGGCTGGTGGCCTCGGCCGAGCAGGTCTATGGCGGCGCCGACGAGCTCGCGCGGCTGTTCGGCGAGATCGCGCCGGTGCCGGAGGAGCGCGTGCGGATCGTCGCGGCCGACGGGCCCGAGGCCGTCGAAGAGTTCGAGGTCGTCGAGACGCCGGGCCACGCCAAGCACCACGTCTCGTTCTTCCACACGCCTACCGGCGACGCGTACGTCGGCGACACCGCCAGCGTGCGCCTGCCCGGCCACCAGTTCGTCCTGCCGATGACCACCCCGCCCGATGTCGACCGCGCGGCGTGGAACCGGTCGCTCGACGCCATCGAGGCCTGGCAGCCGGGGCGGCTGATGCTCACGCACTACGGCGCCTTCGATGATGTCGACGCGCACATCGCGCGCACGCGCGCTGGGCTCGAGGCGTGGGCGCAGCTCGCGGCCGAGCTCGACGCCGAGGCGTGGGGGCGGGCGCTGGGTGCGGCGGTCGCTGCCGCAACCGGCCGCGAGCAGGTCACCGGCTACGCCACGACCATGCCGCCGGAGACGCTCTGGCACGGGCTGCGCATCGAACGCGAGCGCCTCGCGGGCAGTTGACTCGCGCCGTCGAACACGCGCGGGGGACATTCACCGGCGCGTGACTCCGGTACGTGATGAACGTCACCGATGACGGGGTGTCAGTAAGGCGCTTCGGCGCATCCGGCGGCTTGAACACCGCCGACCCGTTCCGTAACGTCTCAGGCCCGCTATGACCGACACCGCAACGCTTCCCAGCCTCGCGGGTCCTGGTACTGGTCTCGGCGGCGCCTGGCGCGTCATCGTTCTCAACGACGACCACAACACTTTCGACAGCGTGTCCTCCGCTCTCGCTCGCACGCTGCCTGGCGTCTCCGTTGATCAGGGCCTCGGCCTCGCTCACCAGATCCACAACACCGGCCAGGCCATCGTCTGGTCTGGCCATCTCGAGCTCGCCGAGCACTACTGGGACCAACTGGCCTCAGCCGGCCTCTCGATGGCGCCGCTCGAAAAGGGCTGAAGCCCCCGGCACAGGCCCAACGAGGTCTGTCCCCGAGCGGATCCGCGGC
>JAEYAL010000319.1 GCA_023404805.1 Actinomycetes bacterium
CGGCAGGCCGCTGCCCGCCGCTCCAGGAACGCTCGGCGCCACGCCCGAAGCGCAGAAGCTGGTCGCCAGCAAGGAGCTCGTGCCGCCTGGCGCGGCGCCTGCCGAGGGCGACGCCGCCGCGGCTGGCGCCACGGATGCGCCGAAGTTCGCGCCGCTGACCCCGGCGGGCGGCGCCGAGGGGTCGGTCCCGCCGCCCGTCGACCCGATCGACGAGGAGCCCGCGGTCGTCTCGGAGTTCCTCAACCAGGAGACGCAGGCCGCCGATGTGCTGCCCGACCAGGAGGCCGCGCTCGCGAGCGACCCGGCCGACGTGCGCTACGGCGAGGATCAGTTCGACCTGCACCCGGGTGAGGAGCCGCGCGGCGGGAGCCGCCTGCTGTTCGGCGTCGGCGTGGTGGCGCTGCTGGCCGGCATCGTGCTCGCGTTCGTCCTGCTGTTCACCGGCGGCGACGATTCCGACAAGGCGGGCAACAAGCCGCCAGTGACGCAGACCGAAGAGGACCCGGGCGCCGGGGGCAGCGACAAGTCGCCGCCCGCTGCGACGACCGTCGACCCGAGCAGCGTCACCGTGCGCGTGCTCAACGGCACCACGGTATCGGGCCTGGCGCAGCGGGTCACCGACACGCTCAAGGGCAAGGGCTACGGCACCGACCGTCCGGACACGTACAGCGGCGGGCAGACCGTCAGCCAGACGACCATCAAGTACCGCCAGGGCCAGAAGAGCGCTGCCGTCACGGTCGCGAAGGACCTGGGCCTGTCGGAAGGCGACGTCGAAGCGATCGACTCCGAGCTGAGCGTGGCCGCCGGGCCGACCGCCGACGTGGTCGTGCTCACCGGAACCGACCTCGACTCGACCGCCAGCACCACCGGCGAGTGATCCAGCCGCCTGCCGTCTCGCGGCCGGTGGTGGTGCTCGCCCGCCACGGAGAGACCGACGACAACGCGGCCGGGCGCTTTCAGGGCGTCCGCAACCCGCCGCTCAATGACCGCGGCCGGGAGCAGGCCCGCGCGCTCGCCGAGCGGCTCGCGGCCGGCGCCGACCTCGCCGCCAGCGGCGCCGTGCGGCTCGGCCACGCTGGGGTGACGGGTCCCGTACCGCTTGTCCGCGAGATCTGGGCGAGCCCATACGCGCGCGCTCGCGAGACCGCAGAGATCGTCGCGGCGCGGCTGGAGCTGCCGGTCCGGCTGGATGAGCGGCTCAAGGAGAGCGACGTCGGCGACTGGGCGGGACGCACCTACGTAGAGGTGCAGGCCGCCGACCCGGCGCGTTTCCAGAGCTGGGTCGAAGGCGATCCTGCGCATTCTTTCCCCGGGGGTGAAACCCTGGCCGACGTGACTGCACGCGTCCAGGAGGTCGTCGCTGAGGCGCGGGTGCTCGCGCCGACGGTGCTGTGCGTCTGCCACGGCGGCGTGATCCGCAGCGCGCTGCAGGCGGCTGGGTACGAGGTGCACGAGCCTGGGGCAGCGTTCAACGGCGAGGCGGTGGCGCTGTGAGCCGCCGCGGCGAACGCGCTGAGGGGCGCCGGTCGGAGCGTGGTGCGGGCGGCGAGCGCCGTCCCAAGCGCGACGTCCTCGCCGACCTGCCGGGCGCGACCGTCGCCTGGGTCGCGTTCATCGTGGTCATCCTCGCGACGGCGGGCTCGTTCGCGCTGGCCCAGCGGCTCAAGCGCGCGCCGACGCTCGTCTATGACTGGCACGCGCTGCGGCTGTTCTCGCCCAAGGTGCCCGGCCCGGCGGAGAACGCCCGGTTCTCGTTCTTCCTGCGCGTGAAGCAGGACAAGGCCACGCTCCTCGTGACCAACCTCGCGGGCGAGCCGCTGCGCACGCTCCAGAAGGACCTGCCGGTGCGGGCTGGCAAGCAGGTCAAGAGCTCCTGGGACGGCTCCGACGACGCGGGCCGCGCCGTGCCGGACGGCCGCTACCGCGTGCAGGTGGTGCTCCAGGACGCCGGCCGCGCCGTGCAGCTGCCGTTCACGCTCCGCAAGGACACGACCCCGCCGGCCCCCAAGCTGCTGTCGATCGGCCCGGAGAAGTCTGGCGATCAACCGCGGCCCGAGCTGCTGCCCAGAGCCGACGGCAAGCCTGCGGTCGTCCGCTACCGCGCGATCGGCCGCTCCCGCAAGATCACCGTGTTCCGCACCGACCTCGTCCGCCCGCGCGCGGTGCTCGAGGTGCCGGTCACCGACGACTCCGGCAAGTGGGAGTGGGACGGCACGACCGCCAGCGGCCGCCGGGTCTCGCCGGGCACCTACGTCGTGGCCGTCAGCGCGAAGGACCTCGTCGGCAACGAAGGCTGGTCGACGGGCAGCGCCGAGCCGGTCGCGCCGTTCGGCGAATCGCTCAAGGGCCGCGGCGGCATCACCGTCCGGTATCTGGCGGCGCAGTCGCCGCAGGCGGCGATCGCGGCGGGCGAGCGCGCCGAAGTCGGCGTGATCTCGGCGGGCAAGCAGTACCGCTGGAGCCTGCGGCGCGTCGGTGAGTCGCGCCCGCGCTCGCGGGGCGAGAGCCGCCGCCCGCTGCTGCGGCCGAAGGTGCCGAACGGCCCGAGCGGCCTGCACGTGCTCGAGCTGCGCACGAAGGACCGCGTGACCCAGGCGACCGTCCTGACGCAGGGCAGCAAGGCCCAGAAGATCCTCGTCGTCGTCCCGCAGACGTCGCTGGTCGGCGCGATGCAGGTCGACGATGACGGCGATGGCGCCCCGGACACCCTCGATCGCGGGGTGAGCGTGCAGACGGCGCGCGTCCCGGTCGCCCCGGACCTGGCGCGCGACATGAGCGACAACATCGCCCCGCTGCTGGTCGCCCTCGATCGCAAGGAGCGCCGCTACGACCTCACGACCGACCTCGCGCTGGCGCGCAACCAGGGCTCGGCGCTGAAGGCGCACGACGGCATCGTCCTCGCGGGCACCGCGAAGTACGTCGACCGCCAGCTGCAGCAGCAGCTCGTGTCGTGGGTGCGGCGCGGCGGCCGCCTGTGGATCACCGAGCCCGATTCGCTGCGGCGCTCGGTCGTGGTCGGCCCGACGGCGGCGCGCCGCCCGACGCAGCCGACGGCCGTCGACCCGTTCGGCTTCGAGCTCGGGCCGCTGCAGCAGGTCTCGTCGGTCGTGCAGGCGTCGAGCCAGTCGGGGCTGCTCAAGGGCACCGACGGCAGCTTCGACGGGCCGCTCACGGTCGAGCCGGTGCTGCGTCTGCCCACCGGGGCGAAGAAGCTCGCCGAGGCGACGACGCCCGGCGGCGGCCAGCAGGTGCTGGTCGCGGTGCAGTTCGGCCGCGGCGCGGTGATCCGCAGCGGCATCCAAGGCCTGGGCGCGAGCTCGTTGCGCGACCCCGACGCGCGCGAGTTCGTGCGGCAGGTGTGGGCGTTCCTGCGAGGTGGATGAGCCGATGACGACTGCCCACCTCACCGACCAGCTCGTCGGCGCAGCCGCCGCGGCGCCGCACGTGCAGGCCGCCGTGATCGCGGCGCCCGTGCGCGATCTGACCTCGATCCTGATCGCGGCGCTCGTCGCGATCGCGCTCGTGGCGCGCGCCCCCGCCGCCCGCTGGACCAGCGCCATCGCCGCGATGGCGCTCGCGCCGGTCCTGCTCGCGGGCGCCGTCCTCGAAGACGACCGCGTCTCCCGCCTCCTCGACCATCCGCTGCTCCTGCTCGTCGGCGGCGTCGGCGGGCTCGTGCTGCTCGCGGCGGCATCGGCGGTCTTCGTCCGCTGGCCGCGCCTGCTCCCGCCGCTGCTCGCGGTCGCGATCCCGCTGCGGCTCCCGATCGTGCTCGGCGGCGAGTCCGTCAACCTGCTGCTGCCGCTCTACGGCCTGATCGCCTCGGGCGCCATCGCCTTTGCGGTCCGGGCGCGGCGGCGTGGCAAGCGCCTCGCCGAGTCCTGGGATCTGCGCTCCGGCCCCGCGACGGCCGACGTGCTCCACGATGCGTGGACGGCCCGCTCGCTCAGCGGCGCGGCTGCGGCCGTCCCGGTATTGCTCGCGCTGTCGGTGGTGCTCTACGCGCTGCGGATCCCGTTCTCCGAGGACGCCGACCGCGGCGTGCAGACCCTCTGCTTCTTCCTCGTGCCCTTCGCGGTGCTGTTCGTTGTGCTGCGGCAGGTCGACTTCGACGTGCCGCAGCTGCGGAACGTCGCCATCGCCCTGCTCGTGCTCGCGCTCGTCGCGGTCGGCCTCGGCAACTACGAGTACGTGACGGGCGAGGTCCTCTGGAAGCAGAACGTGATCGACGCGACGAGCCTCAACGCGACCGTCCGCGTGAACTCGCTGTTCTTCGACCCGAACATCTACGGGCGCTTCCTGATGGTCGTCCTGCTCGGACTCCTCAGCGCGCTGGCGTGGGGCGCCCGCGGGTGGCGTATCGCGCTCTACGCGGTGCTGTTCGCCGTGATCTGGATCGGGCTGCTGTTCACCTACTCGCAGTCGTCGATGCTCGGACTGCTGATCGGGTCGCTCGTGCTGCTCGGGCTGCGGTTCGGCGCCGGCAAGGCCGTGGCGGTCGGCGCCGGGCTCGCAGTCGTCGGGATCGGCGTCGCGCTGATCTTCGGCAACCAGCTGCGGATCGACCTCAGCGGCGACAAGGGCTGCGACCTCGCCACCTCCGGCCGCTGCGAACTCATCAAGGGCGGCGTGCGGCTCTTTGAGTCCAAGCCGGTGTTCGGCTGGGGCTCGGGCTCCTACCGCGTCGCCTACCGCAAGGAAGAGGGCGCGACCGGCGTGAAGGCCGTGGCGGCATCGCACACGATCCCGGTCACCGTGGCCGCGGAGCAGGGTGTGATCGGCCTCGCCGCCTACCTCGCGCTGCTGGTCGCCACGGTGGTCGCGCTGCTGCGGCGCGCGCGGGAGTCGATGGCGCGAGCTGCGATCGCTGCCGCGTTTATCGCGATCATCATCCACTCGTGGCTCTACGCCGCGTTCCTCGAGGACCCGCTCGCGTGGGCGCTGCTCGCGGTCGGGCTGAACCTCGGCGCGGCAGCGGAGGAGGACGCCGCTGAGGGCGACGATGGCGCCGGTGGCGCCGGTGGCGATGGCGCGGCATCGCGCGATGCGACCGGCTCGGCCTCTGGCGACGCAGTGGCGGGCGCGACTGGTGGGCCGCCGCACACGCCGCACGACATCGTCGGCCCCGTCACGCTCGTCGACGTAGGCGAAGGCGCTGGTCCCGGCACGTGGGTCGGGGAGTCCGGCCTGCCGAAGGACCACGCGTCGGAGGCGCACGGGCACGCCGAGCGCGAGGGTGCTGCGCCGTCCGGCAGCGACGAGCCGCTGCGGCCGCACCCGCCGGGCGAGCCGCCGGCGTGAGCGTGCTGCGGCGCGGGAACCCGTGGGGCCTCGGCGAGAGCGGCGCCGCGTGGCTGTTCATGGTCGCGGTCGTCCTGTGGATCGTCCTCCCGCTCGCGCCCAACTACGACACGGCGACCCACCTCGTCTGGGCCCACGAGATCGCGGCCGGGCGCATGCCGGGGATCGAAGACGCGGCCGCCCCCACGCTGCACCCGCTGTGGCTGCTCCTCGCGATCCCCGCTGATCAATCGTCCTTCGGTCCCGGGCTGTTCCAGCTGCTCACCGTGTTCTCGTGGACCATCGTGATCGCGTCGGCCTGGCTGCTGGCGTCGCGCATCGCGGGCCCCGTCGCCGGGGTCCTGGCCGCGGTCGCCACGGGGTCGAGCTTCGCGCTCATGCTGCTCGCGTTCAAGGCGTATGTCGACCTGCCGTTCCTCGCGCTCGTGCTCACGGCGCTCGTGATCGAGTGGAGCGCCGAGGGGCGTCCGGGTGATGTTGGCGACGCCGACGCCGAATCGGACGCGGCCGTCGGCGCCGACGCCGCCTCGGGGGTCGACCGTCCTTCTGGTCGCCCTATCACCCGACAGGAAGGACGGTCGACCCAGATGGAGCCGCTGGTCGTGCCGGTGATCTTGTTTGCCGCCGGGTTGCTGCGGCCCGAGGCGTGGGCGTTCGGCGTCTTGTTCGTCGCGTTGCGCGCCCTGCGCGACGGCGACGGCGCGATGCGCTGGCCCGATGCGACGGCGCTGCGCGCGCAGCTCGTCCCGGCGCTCGTCGTCCTCGCCGCGCCCGTCCTCTGGATCCTCACCGAGCTGCTGCTCACCGGCGATCCGCTCCACTCGCTCACCGGCACGCAGGCACTCGCCGAGGAACTCGGCCGTCCGACGGGGCTCGCGACGGCGCCCAAGGAGCTGGCGGTCCTGCTGAGCGACCTCGCGCGGCCGCCCGTTGCGGCGGCGGGCCTGCTCGGCGTCGGACTGGTGATCTGGCTGCGGGGCTGGCGCGCGCTGCTGCTGCCGCTGGTGGTCCTCGCGGCTGGCTGCGCCGGGTTCATCCTCGTCGGCGCCCTCGGGTTGCCGCTGCTCCAGCGCTACCTGCTCGTGCCGGCCGTGCTGGTCTGCGTGTTCGCCGGCGTCGCGGGCGGAGTGCTCGTCGCATGGGCGCGGGGGCGGCGCGACCCCGGCGGAGAGCTGGCGACGGCAGGTTTCGAGCAGGCGGACGTGGCTCCACAGCCCGCCGCGCAAGAGCACTTCCATGGTAAGGAAGGGGTCCCGGATCGGACCTCCGTCCCGGCCGCCCTGCGGCTCGGCGCCGCTGCGGCGCTGGCGGTCGGCGCGCTGGGCGTCGCGGGATACCTGGCGATCAAGGCCGACAGTTTCCGCATCGTCGCCCAAGGTGTGCTCCGCGAAGCGCAGTGGCAGCGCCAAGGGGCAGAGCTCCTCGACAACAGCAGAGTCATCAACGCGCGCTGCGGCGGCCCGATCACCCTGCCGACCTACCGCTTCATCCCCGAGCTCACGCTCCGCGCGGGCCGCGACGAGGGCGACATCGTCTCGCGCGCGACGGCGCTCGGGGGCGCAGGCCCGCAGACGACCGGCATCGCCATCGTGATCGAGGGGAGCCGCGCCGCCAAGGTCCGCCTCGGCTGGGCCGCGGGCGTCCCGCGCAGCACGAACGAGATCCCGCCGGGCTTCACCGAAGTCGCCCGCCGCGGGCCGTTCGTCGCCACCGCGCGCTGCGGCTGAGCCAGCCCATGCGTCGCCACCTCGGGCCAGCGGCTCAGCGCCCATGCGTCGCCACCGCGCACTGCGGCTCAGCGCCCATGCGTCGCCACCGCGCCCAGCTCGAAACGGACCGCGGTCCAGTGTCGCTTTGCGACCCGGAAGTCGAATCTGTTTGCCGGTGCATCGCAGATGCCCCGCGACCCCGGCCCGTTTGTGGACACATTTGGATGAATGTGTCCATCGCGCTACGGTGGCGGCATGGCCGATGTCGGAGTCCGAGCATTCAAGGCCGACGTGAGCGGCTACCTCAAGCGCGCGGCGGCGGGCGAGCGCGTCCGCGTGACGAGCCACGGGCGCCCCCTCGTCGAGCTGATCCCGGCGGCGCCCGAGGAGCTCGACGACGGCTGGGAGGCGTCGATCAGGCGCCTGCGAGAGTCAGGCGTCGTCACGCCCGCACAGACGTCGTCCCGGTTCCTGCCGCGCCGCCGCTACACGGCGACCGGGTCGCTTTCAGACGACATCGTCGCCGAGCGCGACCGTGAGCGCCGCTCATGAACGGCGAGACGCTCTACGTCGACGCCAGTGCGGCGGTCAAGCTCTACGTCGAGGAGCCGGGATCGGATGAGGCGTTCGCGGCCATCGGCGACGCAGGCGCACTGGTGGCGAGTCGCGTGTTGTACACGGAGGTCGGTGCGGCGATTCCCCGAAGGCTCACTGCCAACCACGCAGCCGTAGCGCTCACGGCATGGGAACGCCTATGGACGGACTTCGACGTGGTCGAGGTCGACGCGCACATCGCCACGCATGCGCTGTCGCTCGCGCAGTACCACGGGCTCGGCACGCTCGACGCGATCCATCTCGCCTCGGCGCTGCGCGTGCCTGCCGCGCCGATGCGCTTCGCGACCTGGGACAAGACATTGGCCGAAGCGGCGCACGCGGTCGGGCTGCGAACGATCCCAGACCTCGGGCGTGATCCCCGTCGAGTGCCGACACCTGAGGAGGCCGCCATCGTCGCTGTCGCCGACGCCGAAGCGGATCTCCCCGCGCTGGCGCGCCAGTCGCCCTAGGGCCCGCAGCCGCTGCGGGGGTGCAGCCGCGCTTGTCGCCGCATCTCGGAGCTGAAGAGCGTTCGCCGCGAAGGTCGTCGTCCAGCGGGCGCCCCTGGGTCACTCGCCGAGGCGGGCGAGCAGCGGCGCGTTCATCTTCGCGGCGGTCTGCTCGTGCGCCCAAGCGCGCAGCGCTTCGTCGGGCGCCGTCCGCCGTCCGCGCGCCGCGTGCAGCGCTGCGACGAGCCCGGCCGGGCCGTCAGCCCAGGTGACCGCGCGCTCCCAGGTGGCGCAGCCGGCGAGCGTGGGTGAGATCGACGGCCGCCCCAGGCGCGCGTACTTGAGAATCCGGTTGGGCAGGCCGTAGTCGTTGAACTCGTCGACGGTGAACGGCACGAGGCCCGCGTCGGCCTCCGCGATCACGGCGGCGGCGTCGGCGTCGCTCAGGCGCCCGAGCCAGACCGCCTGCGGCGCCGCGCGAAGCCACTGGTAGTCGGCATCGCCGCCGACTTCGTCTTCGTGCCAGCTGCCCACCAACAGCAGGCGCAGCTCCGGGACCTCCTCGGCGGCGGCACGCAGCCACGCCCAGTCGGTGCGCCGGCCGAGGTGGCCGAGCGACACGGCGACGGGCGCGCTGGCGGGCGGCGGCCAGGCGGCGTTGGC
>JAEYAL010000285.1 GCA_023404805.1 Actinomycetes bacterium
GGCACGGCGTGCCCGCGCGCAGCGTCGCGGCTGGACGAGGTGCTCGCGCTCGGCGGCGCCGCGGCGCGCAAGGGCAGCGGCTTCGTCGATGTCGGCGGCGGCGCCCGCATCGAGCTTCGCGGCGGGACGGTGCGCTGCCGCCGTTCGGCTGGTCCTGCCGCTCCGCGCGGCGGCCGACCAGATGCCACCTCTCCGCGCGACGACCGGCCGGAAGCCGCCGCTCCGAAGGGTCCGCCCGATGCCGCCGCTCCGCTGGAGGACCGGCCGGATGCCGCTGATCCGTGAAAGCCGTCGCGGATTACGCCCTCCCGAGGGTGTGAACTGGCGCTCGCCCGCTCGCGATCACACCCTCCTGGAGCTGTACCCGGCGGTTTCCGGGGATGGCTTGCCGCTGTTCGAGACCATCGGTCCCCGCGGCCCGCGGCCCTCGCTGACGCTCGTGGGTGAGTCTCTCCCGCGGTCGCGACGCGGCGAACTTCCGTGGTTCGTGGTCGTCAGGCGGCCGCGGGTGACGGGAGTTAGCCGGTGCAGCCGGTGCAGCTGGTGCAGCTGGCGCAGCCGGTGCGGCCGGTGCGGCCGGTGCGGCGCGGGCGGCGGCGAACTTCCGTGGTTCGTGGTCGTCAGGCGGCTGTGGGTGACGGGAGTTCGCTGGTGCAGCCGGTGCGGCCGGTGCGGCGCGGGCGGTGGCGAACTTCCGTGGTTCGTGGTTGTCAGGCGGCCGCGGGTGACGGGAGTTCACGGCGTGGCCGGCCGCGGCCGGCGGTACAGCCGCTGGAGGGCGTGGAATGGCACGTGACCGCTCCGGTTTACGCCCTCTCCAGGGCGTAAACGGACACGCGGCGCGTCACCGGCGCCGGATCGGCGATGTTCGCAGGCGCCGCGGGCCCGCCGGACGGCGCCGGATGCGCGCCGCGCCGTACACTGCGCCGCGTGCGTGACGCGTTGATCGGCGAAGTCCTGGTGCAGCCTGACGACCTGGCGCGCCGCGTCCGGGAGCTCGGCGCCCAGATCAGCAAGGACTACGAGGGCCGCGAGCCGGTCCTCATCGGCGTGCTGAAGGGCGCCGTGTTCTTCATCGCCGACCTGATGCGGCACATCGACCAGCACTGCGTCGTCGACTTCATGGCGGTCTCGTCCTACGGGTCGACGACCGCGACGAGCGGCGTCGTTCGGATCCTGAAGGACCTCGACATGTCGATCGAAGGCCGCGACGTGCTCGTGGTCGAGGACATCGTCGACTCGGGCCTCACGCTCTCGTACCTGTTGCGCACGCTGTGGGCCCGCGAGCCGCGGTCCGTCGAGGTCTGCGCGCTGCTCACGAAGCCCGAGCGGCGCCGGGTCGACCTCGATCTCAAGTACGTCGGTTTCGAGATCGCCGACCGCTTCGTGATCGGCTACGGCCTCGACGCCGATGAGCGCTACCGCAACCTGCCGTACGTCGCCACGTACGAGGGCGCGCACGACGACTGAGCCCATCGGGGCCAATCTGGCCAGATCGTGCGCTTGAACTGCCGAATTGGACGCAACTGGGCTGCTACGCTCGCGTTCTGGCCACCGAGGCCGAGAAAGTAGTACATGCAGCGTTTCCTCAAGACCCCGATCCTGGCCCTTGTCATGGTCGTCCTCGTCGCGCTGTTCGTGTCCCAGCTGGGCAACACGAGCAACACCGCGAACAAGGTCACCTACTCCGACTTCGTCGCCCAGCTGAACGAAGGCAAGCTCAAGTCGGTCGACGTCAAGAACAAGGACAACTCGATCCGCGTCACCCCGAAGGAGGGGAAGGAGTACGAGGTCGGGTTCTCGCCGGCGTTCGGTGACGAGCTCACCGACATGCTCACGAAGGCCGAGGCTGCGAACCGGCTCGAGCCGGGTGGCTTCGACTCCTCGCCGACGCGTACGAGCCCGTGGGTCGCGATCCTCGGCACGCTGCTGCCGATCATCCTCTTCCTGGGCTTCTGGCTCCTGATCATGAACCAGATGCAGGGCGGCGGCGGCCGGGTCATGCAGTTCGGCAAGTCCCGCGCCAAGCGCATGTCGGTCGACTCGCCGAAGATCTCCTTCCGCGACGTGGCCGGTGCCGACGAGGCCGTCGAGGAGCTGCACGAGATCAAGGAGTTCCTCGAGAACCCGCGCAAGTTCCAGGCGCTCGGCGCCCGCATCCCGAAGGGCGTGCTGCTCTTCGGCCCTCCTGGCACCGGCAAGACGCTCCTCGCGCGCGCCGTCGCCGGTGAGGCTGGCGTGCCGTTCTTCTCGATCTCCGGTTCGGACTTCGTCGAGATGTTCGTCGGCGTCGGCGCGAGCCGCGTCCGCGACCTCTTCGAGCAGGCCAAGCAGAACAGCCCCTGCATCATCTTCATGGACGAGATCGACGCCGTCGGCCGCCATCGTGGCGCCGGCATGGGCGGCGGTCACGACGAGCGCGAGCAGACGCTGAACCAGCTCCTGGTGGAGATGGACGGCTTCGAGATGAAGGACAACATCATCCTCATCGCCGCGACCAACCGCCCCGACATCCTCGACCCGGCGCTGCTGCGTCCCGGCCGCTTCGACCGCCAGGTGATGGTCGGCCGCCCGGACCGCAAGGGCCGCGAGAAGATCCTGAAGGTCCACTCGCGCGGCAAGCCGATCGCCAAGGAGATCGACCTCGCCACGCTCGCCGGCCAGACCCCTGGCTTCACCGGCGCCGACCTCGCCAACCTCGTCAACGAGGCCGCCCTGCTGGCTGCCCGCGGTGGCAAGCGCGAGATCGGCCAGGAGGAGCTCGAGGAAGGCATCATGCGCGTGATCGCGGGTCCCGAGAAGAAGACCAAGATCATGGGCGAGCAGGAGCGCAAGGTCATCGCGTTCCACGAGATGGGCCACGCGCTCGTCGGCCACTACCTCGAGAACGCCGACCCGGTCCACAAGATCTCGGTCGTGTCCCGCGGCCAGGCGCTCGGCTACATGATCTCGATGCCGGAGGAGGACAAGCACCTCACCTCGCGCACCGAGTTGGCTGAGCAGATGGCGGTCACCCTCGGCGGCCGCGCTGCAGAGGAGCTCGTCTTCGGCGAGATCACGACCGGCGCGTCGAACGACCTCGAGAAGGTCACGGCCACCGCGAAGGCGATGGTCATGCGCTACGGCATGAGCGACAAGCTCGGCCCGCGCGTGTTCGGCCACGACCAGTCGCAGCCGTTCCTCGGCCGCGACATGGGCACCCAGGCCGACTACTCCGACGAGATCGCGCGCGAGATCGACGACGAGATCCGCCGCATCGTCGAGATGGCCCACACGACTGCGACGCGCACCCTCGAGGAGCACCGCGACTCGCTCGACCGCATCGCCGACATCCTGATGCGCCGCGAGACCATCGAGCGCGAGGAGTTCCTCGCCCTGCTCGACGGCCGCAGCGAGGAAGACGTCTTCGGCCCCGAGGATCCGCCGGTGTCCGGCAAGGCCGAGTCGACGGAGCCCAAAGCTCCGGAGCTTCCCGGCGTTCCGAACACCAAGCCCGGCCTCGCCGGCGGCGGCCTGACCTCGTTCAGCGCCGACGACGCCTAACCGCAGGCGCACAAACTGACGGGCGGGAGGTAGCCCCGCCCGACGCGCGCCGGTGGCCGCGACCCGAGAGGGTCGCGG
>JAEYAL010000011.1 GCA_023404805.1 Actinomycetes bacterium
CCGCGAGCGCGCCGACGGCGCAAAAGCTCTACAACGCCGCCGTCAACACCGGCCTCGGCGCCCAGACGATCACGCCGACGTGGCGGCTGGCGATCCCAGCCACCACCTACACCGGCACCTACACCTCGACCTGGACGTTCACCCTCACCTCGGGGCCGTAGCCATGGAATCCCTGCCCGACGCGCCGCGCTCCCACGAGGAACCGAGCCGGTAGACCGAATGGCCATCTAGGGCTTTAGTTCTTAGTAAATTGCCCCGATGAAGATTTACCCGCGCGCGTGAACCTGTGTCTTGGCCTCACGCCCGCGCTGCATCTCGTTCCGTCCCAACGAAAGGTCCCCTTGATGCCACTCCGCAAATCGCCCAAACCAGCACCGCTCCCCGCGACGCTGCTCATCGCCGCCATCTGCGCCGCAGGGGCGCCGGCCGGCGCCAGTGCCGCGTCCCTCGGGTCGCTGTTCGCACCGAAGACCACCACGTCGACGGCGACGCAAGCGGCCTCCGGCGCGGCGTGCACCGCGCTCCCGACGACCAAGGCCTTCCAGCGCGTCGACGGCGACACCGCTGACTACTCGGTCGCCCCCGGCGGCGACTTCGAATCTGGCGCCAAGGGCTGGAGCCTCACCGGTTCGGCGGCGGTCGCGACCGGGAACGAGTCGCTCGGCGTCGCCTCGGGCTCCAAGGCGCTGCGCATGCCGATCGGCTCGACCGCGACCTCGCCGGAGTTCTGCATCGACGAGACCAACCCGCACTTCCGGTTCACGTACAAAGTCGACAGCGTGGGCGCCACCGGGTTCATTGCCCACGTCGTCTACAAGGACGCGCGCGGCACCGTGACGAAGACCGAGCTCCTTTCGTCGAAGTCGATCTCGCCGACGCCATCGCAGTGGCAGGCGTCGCCGAACAGCCCGCTCGCCACGCTCATCCCGCTGAACGCCACTACGAAGTCGGCGACGGTCCAGATCAAATTCACCGTCGCGAGCCCGGCCGACCTGAGCTCCGACATCGCCACGGCCGTCGTCGGCAACAACGCCCTCGGAGGCTTCATCTCCGGGATCACGGGCGGCGTGAACCAAGCCATGAACGTCGGCATCAGCCCGACCGCCAGCCTGGTCAACCTCGGGGTCACGATCGACTCGGTGATGGTCGACCCATACCGCCGGGGGTAGCGCCACGTCTACGTCAGCAACAGCCGCCGGAAGTCCTCCTCGCGGGGGCGGGGTAGATCCGTACCGCCGGGGGTAGCACCCCAAGACTGGGAAACCAGAGCAGGTGTCCCGTGGGGGGACGCCCGCTGTGACGATGCGAAGGGCGCCGAGGGATTCCTTGCTCGGCGCCCTTTTGCATGTCGTCCGCCGCCCGGGCACATACAGGCTCCCTCTGCAAACTTGCAGGGGCCGGCGCGCCAAGGCGCTTAGCTTGGCTCGGCGTCGGGCGCCGCCGCCGCGCGGCGGTCTCGGCGCACGGCGCGCAGCATCTGGGCGGCGATCAGCAGCATCAGGAGCGCGAAGCCGAGGCGCAGCAGCTCCTCCGGGGCGACCTCGGCCAGCGAGGCGCCGATGGCGGCGCCGACGATGCCGAGCACGCCGAGCGTGACGCCCTCGCGCAGGCGCAGGTTGCCGTAGTGGTAGTGGCGCGCGGCCGCAGCCGCCGACATCGGGATCATCGCCGCCAGCGATGTGGCGATCGCCTCGCGCTCGACGAGATCCTGGGTGTAGAGCAGGACAGGGACCACGAGGATGCCGCCGCCGATGCCGACCATGCCGCCGAGGACGCCTGCGGCAAAGCCCGCGAGGGCGAGCAAGAGCGGCTGCTCCACGGCGGTGCTCGACGTGACGTCGACCGACGCGATGTCCCCGATCATCTCCGCATCGCCCAACGCGACCTCGAGGTTCGAGATCAGGGGCCGCAGCAGGTCGACCGCGCCGATGACCAGCAGGACCGCTAGCCCGATCGCGATCCAGTCCCGCGGGACGCGCTGCTGCAGCGCTGTGCCGACCAGCGCGCCCGCGATCGCGGGCACCGCGACGACTGCTGCGACGACCCAGGCGACGTTGCCGTAGATCGCGTGGGTCAGCGTCCCGGCCGTGGCGATCACGGTGATCGCGGCAAGCGAGGTGGCGGTCGCGGCGCGCGGGTCGTACGCGAGGAGCACGATCAGCAGCGGCACCATCACGCTGCCGCCACCCACGCCGAAGAGGCCGCTGTAGATGCCAGCCGCGGTCCCGATGCCGAGCAGGACGAGCCCGGGCCGACCCGGCGCGAGGCGGTCGCTATGCGCCGAACCGCTCATCTGGCCTGAGCCGACCACTGACACGGCGGGAATCCGGCCACGGCCCGGCATACTACGGGGCATGGCATCCCACGAGCCGGCCAGCAGCGCCCCCGCCGCCGAGGCACCGCTGGCCTACTCACGCCCCGAAGACCAAGCCGCCGTGGCGAGCCTGCTCGCGGCGGGCGCTGCCCAACTGGCGGTGTTGCTGGACTTCGACGGGGTGCTGTCGCCGATCGTCGACGATCCCGCCGCCGCCAGGCCCGATCCGGCTGCCGCCGAGGCCGTGCGCGCGCTCGCGGCCACCCTGCCGCTGGTCGCGTGCGTCACCGGCCGCCCGGCGCTGCAGGCGCGCGAGCTGCTCGGCGTCAGCGAGATCGCCTACACGGGCCTCCACGGCGCCGAAGTGCTGCACCCCGGCGCCGCTGAGCCGGTCGTGCCGGAGGCGTTCGCCGCCGATGCTGCTGCCGTCGCAGGCGTCATCCAGGCGGCTCGCGCCGAGCCCGAGGGCCTTGCTGGGCTGGACGTTGAAGAAAAGGGGCCGATCGTCGCGCTGCACTGGCGCCGCGCAACTGACCCGGTTGCCGCGCAGGCACGGGCCGAGGAGCTCGGACGCCGCGCCGTCGCAGCCGGCCTGCGCAGCGGCGCAGGCCGGGCCGTCCTGGAGCTGCGGCCTGCGCTGGAGCGGACGAAGGG
>JAEYAL010000015.1 GCA_023404805.1 Actinomycetes bacterium
CGCTGACCCGGCGCCGCGCGGCTGGGGCGCCGGCGAGGTCGCACCTCTGCGCCGCAGTGGCGCAGACCTGCACGCCAGCTCGCGGACGCGCCGCGCCTGCGTGGCCGACGCCCGTCATGCTGTCCGCAGCCATGACCGAGCCCGCGCTGCGCACTGTCGACCTGCTGCACCTTGGGCGCCCGGGCGCGATCGGCGCGCACCTGTTCGGCGATGTGATCGTCGACCCTGGCGCTGAGAAGACGATCGGCCGCGTGATCGACGCCCTCGGCGACGATGTGCCGCGTGCTGTGCTGCTTACGCACATCCACTTCGACCACGCCGGCGGGACTGGCGCGCTCGTCGAGCGGTATCCCGGCCTCGAAGTGTGGGTCCACGAGCTCGGTGCGC
Organism: Actinomycetes bacterium; assembly: GCA_023404805.1. Classification (GTDB taxonomy): domain Bacteria; phylum Actinomycetota; class Thermoleophilia; order Solirubrobacterales; family Solirubrobacteraceae; genus JAGIBJ01. The sequence goes on from JAEYAL010000015.1 coordinate 388, forward strand.
CGCACCTGATCGATCCGACACGGCTGGTCGCGAGCGCACGGCGCGTCTACGGCGACTACTTCGACGAGCTGTGGGGCCAGGTCATCCCGGTCCCGGCCGAGAAGATCCGGGTCCTGCGCGGTGGAGAGGCCGACGGCGACTGGACGGTCGAGTACACGCCAGGCCACGCCAAGCACCACGTCTGCTTCTTGCACGGGCCGACGCGGACGGCGTTCACGGGCGACGTGTCCGGCATCCGGATCGGCGACGGGCCCGCGTTCCCGCCGACCCCGCCGCCGGACATCGATCCTGACCTCTGGCGGTCGTCGCTCGACACGGTCGCGGCGTGGGACGCGGCGCGGCTCGTGTACTCGCATTTCGGAGTCTCGACCGACGCAGCCGCGCATCTGGCCGGTATGCGTGACGCGCTCGACGCCTTCACCGACGCGTCCCGCGACACGGACGCGCTCTCGTTCGCGGCGTGGATCCGGTCGTGGCTCGAGGCGCGGGCGCCCGCGGAAGCGCTCGACAGCTACTACTGGGCGTCGCCGTTCGAGGGCATGTGGGGTGGATTCGACCACTGGCGCCGCCGGCGAGCAGGCGGCCACTAGCCTCAAAGGCCTATGAGCGTTGCGGCACCGGCGTTGTTCGCCTTCGACAACACCTTCGTGCGCGAGCTCGACGGCCTCTACATCGAGTGGCAGGGCGCGGAGGTCGAGCGGCCCGCGTTGCTTGCGCTGAACGCGCCGCTGGCCGCGCAGCTCGGCGTCGACCTCGACCAGCTCCGCAGTCCCGAGGGCGTGGCGGCGCTCGCTGGGAGCGTGGCGCCCGCCGGGGCACAGCCCGTGGCGCAGGCCTACGCCGGCCACCAGTTCGGCGGCTACTCGCCGCGGCTCGGCGATGGGCGCGCGCTGCTGCTCGGCGAGGTCGTCGACACGCGCGGCGTCCGTCAGGACCTGCACCTGAAAGGTTCGGGCAAGACCCCGTTCGCGCGGGCGGGCGACGGCAAAGCGGCGATCGGGCCGATGCTCCGCGAGTTCGCGATCAGCGAGGCGATGCACGCGCTCGGGATCCGGACGGCGCGCTCCCTCGCGGTCGTGGCGACCAACGAGCCGGTCCAGCGGGAGACGCTGCTGCCGGGCGCGGTGCTCGCGCGTGTCGCCGAGAGCCACCTGCGGGTCGGGACGTTCGAGTACGCCGCCGCGACCGGCGATGGGGCGCTGCTGAAGCGGCTGGCCGACTACGCGATCGCGAGGCACTACCCCGAAGCGGCCGATGCCGCCAGCCCCTACCTCGACTTCTACGCGCGCGTCGTCGCGGCGCAGGCAGAGCTGGTCGCGAGCTGGATGCTCGTCGGTTTCATCCACGGCGTCATGAACACCGACAACGTGGCGATCTCGGGCCAGACGATCGACTACGGCCCCTGCGCCTTCATGGACCAGTTCGACCGCGCGACCGTCTTCAGCTCGATCGACCACCAGGGCCGCTACGCGTACGGCAACCAGCCGGCCGTCGCGCAGTGGAACCTCGCGCGGCTCGGCGAGTCGCTGCTGCCGCTGATCGGGCCCGATCCGGACGCGGCGATCCCAGCGCTGGAAGCGGTGCTGCGGTCCTTCGCCGACCGGTACCGCGCGGCGTTCACGGCGGGCATGGCGGCCAAGCTCGGGCTGCTCGGCGGCGCAGACGCGGGGGAGACGGCCGGCGAGGTCGAGCTCCTCGTCGACGAGCTCATCGAACTGCTGCAGACGGCCCAGCCCGACTTCACCGGCTTCTTCCGGGCCCTCGCGGCTGAGCTCCGCGGCGGAACGGCCCCGCTCGACCGTCACATCGACGACCGCGCCGCGTTCGCATCGTGGCTTTCCGCGTGGCAGAAGCTGCTGGCCGCGCAAGGCGTCAGCCCCCGCGACGCCGCTGACGCGATGGACGCGGTCAACCCGGTCTACATCCCGCGCAACCACCTTGTCGAGGAGGCCCTCGCGGCTGCCACCGGGGGCGACCTGGGGCCGTTCGCGGCCATGCTCCAAGTGCTCAGCCAGCCGTTCACGGAGCGCCCGGGCCTCGAAGCGTGGGCCGCGCCGGCGCCCGACAGCGACCGGCCGTACCGCACCTTCTGCGGCACCTAAACGAGCGGGCGCGCCGCGCGCCGAACGGAGTCGTCCGTCGGCGCGACCGCTGCAGGAACCGGCAGGATTTCGCATGCTCGTAGCTGCGCGTGGTAGATCACGTCGTGGCGTACTTGAGCTCTTCGACTGGTCGGGCGGCGTGGTCGGCGACCGTCCTGGCGTTCATCGCGCTCGTCACCTCGGCCTGCGGTGACAGCGACACCGGGGGCGCGGCGGCAGAGCCAGCGCCACCAGTCGCCGAAACGGAGGTCGCCGTCACGTCGGCGGTGGTCAAGCGATCGCCCGCGGGCAAGCTCATCACGGCGTTGCGGGGCACGGCCACCCCGGGAGCGACCGTCACCGTGTTTGGGCGTGAGACCACCGCCAATGCGGATGGGACCTGGGCGCTACGGACGAGCTACAGCCGGAACCGCACGGCGATCGCGGTCCAAGCGAGCGTTGACGGAATGGACACCGGCGCTGCATCGGTCCGCCAGCCCCGTCGTCCCGCGCTTCAGCTGACCAGCAGCACCGGCGTGACGACGACGAGCGACCAGACACTGCTCAAGGGGCGCGTCTCCGTCAGCCGAGGTTCGGTGCAAGGCGTCCGAGTCACGGTCAACGGGCAGTCCGCGAGCGTCTCTGGGAGTCGATGGTCGCTGCCGGTGACGGTTTCCAAAGGAACCCGGCGGTTCACGATCAAGGCGTCCCGTCCTGGCGCCGATGGAGACACGCTCTCGATGACGAAGACCCGGAAGCTGTCTGCCTCGGAGAAAGCGGCACGGCGGGCGGCTCGCGAAGCCGAGCGGCAAGCCAAAGCCGCGGCGCGCGAGGCAGAGCGGCAGGCGAGAGCAGCGGCGAAGGAAGCGAAGGCTGCTGCAGAGGCCCAGGCCGAAGCGTGCGACCCGAACTACTCGGGCGCTTGTCTGGATCCCAACTCGAGCGACTACGACTGCTCAGGTGGGTCGGGCGACGGACCGGACTACGTCGATGGCCCCGTGGAGGTCGTCGGCAGCGACCCGTTCGACTTGGACCGAGACGGTGACGGCGTTGGGTGCGAGTCATAGCTGGCCCGAATGCAGCTCACCAGGAGCGCGTGAGCCCGCCGTCGACGAGCACCGACTGGCCCGTGACGTACGACGCGGGCTCGGACGCGAGGAACACTGCGGCGGCCGCGACCTCCTCGGGCGTGCCTGTGCGGCGTGCGGGGATGTCGCGCTCGGCGGCGGCCTCGAGGGCCTCGGGGCTCGCGTAGCCGGACTTCAGCCGGTCGGTCGCGATGCGCCCCGGGAGGACGGCGTTGAAGGTCACGCCGTCGGCGGCCGCCTCGCGCGCCAGCAGTTTGAACGCGGAGAGCAGCGCGGGGCGGTTCGCATTCGAGAGCTGGAGGCCCTCGAGCGGTTCGACGGCGGCGCTCGACGACACCGCGACGACGCGCCCGAACCCGCGCTCGCGCATGCCCGGCAGCACGCGGCCGACGACCGCCATCGGTGAGACGACGAGCTCGCGGTGCGCGGCCTCCCACTCAGCGGTCGTGAACGCGAGGGGGTCGGCGTCGCGGCGCGGGCCGCCGGTGTTGGCGATGTAGATGTCGACCGGGCCGAGGTCGGCCTCGATGGCGGCGATCAGCTGCGGCACGGCGGCGAGGTCGCCCGAGTCGAAGAGGTAGCCCGCAGCGCCGAGTTGCGAAGCGGCCGCGTCGGTGCCGGACGGGTCGCGGCCGGTGATCGCGACGCGGGCGCCCTCGGCCGCGAGCGCCGCCGCGATCGCCCGTCCGATGCCGCGCGTTCCGCCGGTGACGAGAGCGACCCGGCCAGTCAGTCCGAGATCCACGACATTCCCCACGGAGCCACGCCACGAGCCTAGCCTGGGACGCATGGGCTCTATCCGCACTGACCAGCCGCAGGGCAACGTGACGCCGATCGCCACCGCTGCCGACCCGATCGACCCGCGGGTCCACATCGGCCACGTGCACCTGCGGACCGCCGATATCGACCGGGTCAAGGGCTTCTACGTCGACATCCTCGGCTTCGACGTGATCCAGGAAGCCCGCGGAGTCCCAGGCTGGGGGACCACTGGCGACGTGCTGTTCCTCTCGGCCGGCGGCTACCACCACCACCTCGGCTTCAACACCTGGAAGTCCAAGGGCGGGCCGCCGACGCCTGACGGCCATGCTGGCCTGCACCACGTGGCGTTCAACTATCCGACGCGCGCCGCGCTGGGCGACGCGATCCGCCGGCTGCGCGACGCGGAGTGGCCGCTGCGGCAGATCGCCGACCACGGCACGCATCTGGCGATCTACGTGACCGATCCCGACGGCAACGACGTCGAGCTCGTGTGGGACCGGCCAGCCGACCAGTGGCCGCGCGACGGCCACGGCCACGTGGAGATGGCGATGGACGGCGACATCGACTTGGACGCGCTGATCGCCGAATCGCTGGCTGAGCACGGCTAGCGGCCGGCGCCCACCCGGACGCCGGCGGCCGACGCGGCTCAGGCGGCCGGCTCCCACACGAACCCGTCCGGGTCCGTGAACGCGCCGGCGCCGGTCTGGATCGCGAGCCGGTGCGAGCCCGACCCGTCGGCGGGCACGCCAGCGTCCTTCGCGAGCGCGGGGCGGCTGTAGAGCGCGAGTTTGAGGCGCGAGCCGCCGTCTTCGAACTGCACGTATTTGCTGCCGAAGCTCTTGTCGACGCCGAAGCCGCGCGCCTCGTAGAACCGCTTGCTGGCCTTCACGTCGCCTGCGCCGATCAGGAGGACGATCTCGTCGATCTGGCCGGACGGCGCGCCCGTCTCCTTCTTCGACGAGGTCGCGATCTTCCAGATCGTGCCGTCGGGCGCCTGGAGCGAGCCGCCGTAGCCCCAAAAGCTCTTCTTCACCGGCTTGACGGCGGTCGCGCCGGCCTCGATGGCGGCGGAGTACAGCGCGTCGGCGGTGCTCGGCTGCGGGACGACGAGCGACAGCGTGAACCCGCGGAAGCCGCTGCTCGGCGCGTCTGACTGGCGGATCGCGAGATCGTCGCCGAGGCCGAACGCTTCGGCGTAGAACGCCGTCGCGGCTGCCGCATCGGGCACCTCGAGCGTGATGCGCTGGATGGAGGAAAGGGCAATGGCAGTGGTCATGCGAGCAACGTACGCCTGGCATTCCGAGCGCGCTTCTCGATTCCTGACGGGTCCTCCGGGTCCCGTCGCAGCGCCGAGTCTGCATGCCTCAAATGCGTCGACGTGCTGCCGCCGCTGTGCCCACGGAGCGGCGGC
>JAEYAL010000073.1 GCA_023404805.1 Actinomycetes bacterium
GGTTCCACCGGCGCCCAGGGCGCCCAAGGCGCCGTCGGCCCGCAGGGTCCGCAGGGCCCCGTCGGCCCGCAGGGCGCCCCCGGCGACGACGGCGCGGATGGCACCGCCGCCTGGGACGAGATCCCCAGCGGCACCACTGTCACCGGCAGCGTCGAATACCAGGCCCTTCAGCCCGCGGGCGTCGGCGGCATCGTCAAGCACCAGATCTCGCTGCCGGCGAGCGCTTCGGTGGCGCTTGGCGACGACGACGTCCACGTGATCAACACGGGCAACGTGCCGACCGACGGCGACCCTGGCGACTGCACCGGCTCGGCAGCCAACCCGACCGCTGCCCCCGGCAAGGTCTGCATCTACATCACGGAGCCCACCGGCGACGTGAACTCCGTCGAGGGTATGAAGGTCACCTTCCAGCCCAAGCAGGCGTTCGCCCTCTCGATCGATGTCGGCACCGCCGGCGGCGCCACCGGCGTCACCGGCTCGTGGGCCTACACCGCCCCCGGCGGCTCGGTTTAGGACGCGCTGTCGCGGAGCTCCGCGAGAAGTCGCTGATGCTTCTCCTGCTCCCAGCGGAGCCAGGCGGAGTCATCGGCGACTTCGGCGGGCCGCGACGCGCCCGCCTCGAGCCAGCCGTCGACCCGGCCGCGGAGCGCGGCGTCCTCGCGGAGCCGCAGCGCGAACGCGAGGTCGCCGAGGCCGAGCTGGTGCTCCTCGGTGAGCTCGCGCAGTGTGCGCAGCCTTTGGAGCTCGGCCGGGCCGTAGAGCCGGTAGCCGGCGGCTGAGCGCTCGGGCTCGATCAGGCCGACGGTCTCGATGTAGCGCAGCATGCGCGGCGACCACCCGGTCGTCGCAGCGGCTTCATGGATCGTCAGGCCCTCCACAGACGAAACGGTACCGGGCGCGCCCCGAGGAACGCGCCCGGCACATTCCGCGCTACTTGGTGATGGTGAACGCCTTCGCGGGCGTGCCCGCGCCTGCGCGGCCCGAGTCGCCAGCCCACTGGGCGACGGCGACGTACTTGCCCTTGCCGGCCTTGATCGAGGCCGTGAAGCTGCCGCCGTTGGCGCCGACGATCACGTTCGAGCTCAGCCAGCCAGCCCCACCGACCTTGCGGATCGCGACGTGCACGACTTCGCCGCCGAGGCCGCCGGTCAGCACGCCCGTGATCTGGACCTTGCCGCCCGACCGCTTGAGCTTGGTCTTGGTCTGATCCAGCGAGAGCTTCGTCTGCGCGCCGCGCGAGCCGCCCGACGTCGTCGAGAAGATCGCGTTCTCCGCCGGCGTGCCCGAGCCCGACAGCGCGAACGCCGTCTTGGCGCCGAACGAGACCAGCGACGTGATCGACGTGCCCGCGGCTCCGACGGCCTGGGGCGTCCACGTCTTGCCCGCGTCCGTCGTGTGCAGGACGACCGGGAACGGCCACTCCTCGTCGACGCCGGTGAACCACTCGCTGGCGCTGGCCACGGTGATCCGGGCGTTGATGCCGCCGGTCAGGCCGCCGATCGACGTGATCTCGGTCCACTTCTTGCCGGCGTCATCCGACGAGCGGAAGGTGCGGCCCTGGGCTTCGAGCAGCAGGCCCTTGCCCGGCAGCGGGCGCAGGTCGCTGGTGCGCTTGATGCCCTTCGGGAGCTTGATCGCCTTCCAGGTCTGGCCGGCGTCGGGCGAGATGACGGGCTGGCCCTTCTTCGTCTCCCAGACCACCACGCGGCCGCCGAGCGAGCGCGCGCCCTGCGGTTTGATCTTGCCGACAAGCTTGCCGGTGACCGCCTCGAACGTGCCGCCGCTGGTAGCGCGGCGGATACCGAAGCCGCCGAACAGGAGCACGGTGTCGTCGTTGGGCGTCACCACGAGGTAGACGCTGCTCGGCGCGCCGGTGCTCACGATCTTCCACGACTTGCCGTTGTCGGTCGTCTGCAGCAGCCGGTCGCTGCCCTGCAGGACGTAGCCGCGCTCAGCCGAGCTGAAGTCGGCGTCGACGACCGGCGCCGCGCTCAGCGTCGGGCGCAGCACCCACTTGCCGTTCTCCAGGCGGGCGATCGCACCGGCGGTGCCGATGCCGACCGGGCCGCCGGGGCCTTCGTTGATGCGGCTCAGCGCGCCGCCGATGCGGTCGGACGAGACCCGCGCGAAGTTCGCGCCGGCGTCGTCGGAGACGTACATCACGCCGCCAGTGCCGACCGCGTAGAGGCGCGTGGGGCTGACGAACCCGGCCGCGATCACGTCCTTGTTGCCGAGCGTGATCTCGCGGGTCGTCGTGCCGCCGTCGTCGCTGAGGATCAGCTTGCCGCCGTTGACGAACGCGAGGTGGTTCTCGTCGGCCCACGTCGCGCGGAAGGCGCCGCCGACCGCGGTGCCGGGCGTGAACGTCGCGCCGCTATCGACGGAGCGGACGAGCGTCTTGTCGCCCCAGGCCAGGATGCTCGTCGGGCTCGTGAGGCGGATCTCGCTGAGCGAGTTGCCGGCGTCGTAGATCGGCGTCCAGGTCTGCGCGCCGTCGGTGGTGCGGTAGATCTTGCCGTTGGAGCTGGCCGCGTAGCCGGTGGTCTCGTTGAGGAAGCGGATCGAGGTGCCGCCGTCGACGCCGGAGCGCGGCGCGAAGGTGTCGCCGCCGTTCGTCGTCGTGAGGACCTTGCCGTCGTTGCGGATCACGAAGCCGGTCGTCGCGTTGACGAAGTCGAAGCCGCGGAAGCCGGTCTCGCCGCAATCGGTGTCGGAGTCGCCGAGGCGCCGGTTGATGAACGTCGCGCCGCCGTCGGTCGAGAGGCGGATCGAGCAGTTGCCGCCGCCACCGGTCGACACGGCGACGGTGTCCGGGCCGATCACGTCGAGGCTGTTCGCCGTGGTGCTGGTGCCCGTGAAGAGGCCCGACCACGTGGCGCCGCCGTCATCGGTGCGCAGCGCGGTGCCGCCGGCGCCGACCGCGTAGCCGCGGTTGCCTGCGAACTGGATGTCGTTGAGCGAGTAGCCCTGCGGCGAAGGGTCGCTCCACTCCCAGCCGGACGTGCTCAGGGCGACGCCGGCTGAAGCCGTGCCGGGCGTGGCGAACGCCACCGCGGCCGCGGCGACGGGGAAAAGGGCGCGGTGGCGCCGCAGGATGGACACGAAGGCGGTCATGGGTGGTGGTTCCTCGGACGATGTTCGGTTGAAGCGCCGCTGCGTGTCGTGCAGCGGCCGCAGACATCGGATGGAAGCACCGGGCGCGCGCCAAAGTTGCGTTTCCGCGCCTGCGGACGAAACCGCTGGAATCCGAACGCAGCCCGGGTGACGTGCCGCGGTCGGCCGAAAGCGCCCACCCCGCCTGGGCGTTCGCGTTACTCCGAGAGCTGGCGCTTCAGCGCGTCGATGCCGGCGATCGGCGAAGGGTCCTGCGCGCGCAGGACGGCGAGGTAGACCGAGGTCAGGTCGCCGAGGAGCGCGAGCGACAGGAGCCGCTCGAGCGTGGTGCCGCTGCGCGGCGGGACGACGGCCGTGGTGGCAGCCTGGTCTTCGATCAGCTCACGGGTGATCTGGATCCGCTGCGAGATGCGCGGATGTAGGTCGGAGTCGTCGAGGAAGACCGCGGAGAACGGCGCGGACTCTGCCGCCCGCTCCCAGCCCATCAGCTCGTTGTGGTCGAGCTCGGGGAGCGCGTGCGAGAACGCGTGGAGCTTGGCGTTCTCGTTGAACTGGCACTTCCAGCGGTAGGCGACGGCGCAGGTCGGGCCTGCACCGTAGATCAGCGGCACGGTGCCGAGCAGCTGGCGGGCGAGGGCCTTGGGAAGGGCGTCGTCAGCGGCGTCGGCGCCCCACTCGCGGGTGAGCTGCTCGAGGTGGGCAGCAGCGACGTCGATCTCGGTGGTGCGGCGCGGAGCGACGCCAGCCAGCGCGGCGACCTCGATCGCAGCGACGAAGACATAGCCGAGCGCCGCGCGCGGCTGCAGGCCGCCGGCGATCGGGATCACGGGCACGCCGTCGCGGCGGGCCAGGTTGCCGAGCTCGCCACCGGTCGTGGCGACGACGCGGCGAGCGCCGATCACGCCGGCGGCTTCGTAACACGCCAGCGTCTCTTCGGTGCTGCCCGAGTAGGAGGTGCAGAGGACGGTGGTGTCCGCGGTCGTCCACGAGGGCAGCTCGTAGCCGCTGACCTGCGTGATCGGCCGCGAGGCGGTGTCGCCGATCGCTTCGATCGCGAGGGCGCCGCCGATGCCGGAGCCTCCCATGCCGGCGAGCACGAGGCCGCCCGGGGATTCCCACGGCTGCAGTCCGGCGGATTCGACCTTCCACGCGGCGTCGCGCAGCTGGTCGGGGAGCGAGAGGACGTCGGCCAGCATCTCACTGGGATCGGCCGCCGCGATGGCCGCCGCGTCGAGCGCCAGCTCGTCAGTTTGCTGAGCCATCTCCGACCTCCACGCTTGCGTCGACCTTGGTCTCGTGCGGGATGATCGCACCCGGCTCGACGCGCGCGTCAGGACCCACCACGGCGAGGTGGCCGACGACGGCGTCGTCGCCGACGCTCGCGCGGTGGCCCACCAGCGAGCGGTAGAGCTCGGCGCGCTCGCCGATCGACGCGCCGGCCAGGACGACCGAGTCGCGGATGGCCGCGCCGGCGGCGATCGTGACGCCGTCGCCGATGACGGTGTTCGGTCCGATCCGCACCCCGGCGCCGATCGTGCAGTTCTGCCCGATCCAGGACGGGCTGTCGAGCTTGACGCCGGCTCCGAGCGTGGCGCTCGGCGCGACGTGGCTTCCGTCGTGTCCGAGCAGCGACTGCGTCTGCGTGGGCAGCGCGCCGGTGAGGACGTCACGCAGGCCGTCGAGGTAGCGCTCGGGCGTGCCGAGGTCCATGAAGTAGGCGCCGCGGTGCGGGAAGCCGTAGAGGCCGTTGCCGACCAGCTTCGGGAAGACCTCGCGCTCGATCGAGACGTTGACGTCCGGCGGGATCAGGTCGACGACGGACCGCTCCAGGATGTAGCAGCCGGCCGAGATGAGGTCGGTGTCGATCTCCTCGGGCTTCGGCTTCTCGACGAACCCCTTCACGACGTTCTCGCCGGTCGTCCGGACGAGCCCGAACGACGACGGGTCCTCGACCGGCACGAGGCCGAGCGTCCCGGTCGCGCCGGTGGCTTCGTGGGCCTCTAGCTGCGCGGTCAGGTCGAGGTCCGTGAGGACGTCGCCGTTGAGCATCACGAAGCGGTCGTGCAGGTGCTCCTCGGCGAACTTGAGCGCGCCCGCGGTGCCACGCGGCTCCGGCTCGGTGAGGTAGGTCAGCTTGATGCCGTGCACGACGCCCTCACCGAGGTGCTCGATCAGGACGTCGGCCTTGAAGCCGCAGCAGAGCACGGCCTCGCGGATGCCGTGGCTCGAGAGCCAGTCGAGCATGTGCGCGAGGAACGGCCGGTCCACCACGTCGAGCACCGGTTTGGGCAGCTGTGACGTGAGCGGCCGAAGGCGCGTGCCTTCGCCGCCGACCAGGATGACGGCCTGCGTGACCATGCGAGTGCTCGAACTTAGACGGTCTGCGGCGTGGGCTTGGCCTGCGCGGGCAAGGTCGAGAGGCCCCGGCCGACGCCTTCGTAGGCGAGGCCGGACTCGATCGCGGCGGCAGGGTTGAGCAGGTTGCGGCCGTCGATGAAGACGTTGCCGCGCATGATGCTCTCGACGTGGACGAGATCGAGGCCCTTGAACTCCGGCCACTCGGTCACGAGGACGACGGCGTCAGCGCCGGTGATGGCCTCATCGGCCGACTCGACGATCTCGACGCCCTTGAGCAGCTTGCCTGCCTCTTCGGCCGCGATCGGGTCGTAGCCCACGACCTCTGCGCCGTCGGCGATCAGGCGGGCTGAGAGCACGAGCGAGGACGCCTCGCGCATGTCGTCGGTCTCCGGCTTGAACGCCAGGCCCAGCAGCGCGATGCGCTTGCCGACCAGCGAGCCGAGGTGCTTCTGCAGCTTCTGGATCACGCGCCGCTTCTGCAGCTCGTTGACCTCGATGACCGCGTTGAGCAGCTGGAAGTGGTAGCCCGAGTTGCCGGCGAGCTGCTTGAGCGCGGAGACGTCCTTCGGGAAACACGAGCCGCCGAAGCCGATGCCGGCCTGCAGGAACTTCGGCCCGATGCGGGCGTCCAGGCCCATGCCCTTGGCGACCTCGGTCACGTCGGCGCCGGTCTCTTCGCAGACGTTGGCGATCTCGTTGATGAACGAGATCTTCGTCGCGAGGAACGCGTTGGAGGCCAGCTTGACCATCTCGGCCGACTTGATGTCGGTCCGGACGAGCTCGCCGCGCTTGCTGCCGCCGAGCTCCGGCGAGAGCACGGGGCGGTACAGCTCGACGACGGCGTCGCCGGCCCAGCCGCCGTCGTCGCCGACGACGACGCGGTCCGGGTCGAGGAAGTCGTCGATCGCCGAGCCCTCCTTGAGGAACTCCGGGCAGGAGACGTAGCGGAAGCCGCCCTTGCCCTGCTCCTCGAAGACGCGCTTGATCGCCTCACCGGTGCCCACCGGCACGGTCGACTTCATCACCAGCGCGTGCTGGTCGGACGGCGGCATCGCGGCGACCACCGCGTGGACGGCCGAGAGGTCGGCGTCGCCCGAGTAGGTCGGCGGGGTGCCGACGGCGACGAACAGCAGGCGTGCGCGGTCGAGCGCCTCGGTCAGGTCGGTCGTGAAGGTGAGGCGGTCGCGGTTCTTCTCGACGAGCTCCGCCAGACCGGGCTCGTAGATCGGGATCTCTCCCTGCTTGAGCCGCTCGATCTTGCCCGCGTCGATGTCGACGCAGACGACATCGCTCCCCAGCTCGGCGAAGCCAACGGCGGTCACGAGACCAACGTAGCCCGTGCCGATAACACCAATCGGTTCCCGAACAGACATGGCCGGGGAGCCTACCGAGGTGGCGGCTCGTCCGTCGTCGCCCTGTTCACACAAGGGACGAGTGTTGAGCGCGTCTCAGCAGGTGTTTCGGCGCCTTTACCCCGGAACCCGGCGCAGATTCGAGGCGATGTCGAGCATCTGCGCGTTCGTGAGCCGGTTCGAGATCGTGTTGCTGACCCAGTACACGCCCTTGGGGGTCTTCCAGGCGATCAGGCGGTAGCGGCCGCCCGGTGCGCCGTAGAGCAGCAGCTTGCGGCCGTTCTTCGTCGTCGTGCGGTGCTGCTCGGAGAGGATCGGCGGGTTGCGCCAGGTGGTGCCCTGCACGCCGTAGTACTGGCCGTTCTCGCCGTAGTAGAGCGAGACGCGGTAGGCCGGGTAGCGCTTCTTGGTGCGCGAGACGATGTCGTAGTCGCGGACGCCATCGGTCGACGTGTAGCCGCCCTGCGCCAGGCGCACGCTCGGGTAGTAGACCGGCAGCTTGCCGCCCGCGAGGTCGAACGAGGCCTTCGTGAGCTCGGGCTTGTTCATCTCGTCCGGCACCTTGATGAGCCCCTTCGCGAGGCCCTTCTTCTTCACGGCCTTCTTCGTCGCCTTCTTGCGGACCTTCTCGACTTCGGTGGAGTCGGCCGACGGACCGCGCGCGGCGCGCAGCTGCGTGAACTCCCGCCGCATCGTGGCGAGGTTCTTGTCGCTGATCGTGACGAACGTGTTCGACGGGTCCAGGCTCGTGTCGCCGCGGAACTTGATGTTGCGCACCGGCTGCTCGGCGGAGTTCAGCGCGAGCTTGAGCAGCGAGAGGATCGCCGTCGAGCTGGTGATGTCGGTCTGGCTGTAGGTCGCGAAGATCCGGATCAGCGTCTTGCGGTCGTTCACGATCTGCGACGCCGCGATCTGCGACTTGGCGGAGCGCAGGAACTCCTGCTGGCGCGCGCCGCGCACGAAGTCGGAGTCCAGGTGGCGGTAGCGGACCCAGTCGAGCGAGTCCTCGCCGCACAGCAGCTGGTAGCCGGACTTCACGTCGATCTTGGCGTAGCGGTCGCCGCCCTGGCTGTTGTCGTTGAAGTAGGTGCGGTCGATGTCCTGGTAGAGGCAGCCGAGCCGGTTGACGGCCCGCTGGAACGCGCCGAAGTTGATGATCACGACGTGGTGGATCGGCACGTCGAGGAGTTTGCGAACCGAGCGGATCGAGAAGTTCGGACCACCGTCGGAGAACGCCTCGTTGATCTTCGCCGTGCGGAAGCCGCCGCCCTTGGTCGGGATCTCGGCCTTCGTGTCGCGCGGGATCGACAGCACGGCGGTCGCGCCCTGCTCGGGATCGAGCCGCACGAGCATCAGCGTGTCGGACAGGGCCCCTTCGCGGTAGCCGTCGACGGCCTTCTTGCTGCGCTTGTCCGAGCCGATCAGCAGCAGCGTCTGCGGCTTGCCCGGCGGGACGTCGTCCAGCGCGCCCTTCGCCTTGGTGTCGAGCGCGGTGCCGAACTCCTCGATCGTGTCCGACACACCCTCGAGCTGGAGCAAGGCAGCGGACGCCGACGCGACTCCGGCGAGCAGCACGATGACGAAGAGCGCCCCGATGTACTGGGGCCATTGGCGGTTTACCGGCTGCACTGAGTGGACGTTCCTTCTTTGCCCACGGGCGGGGCGGTAAGGGCAGCGCGCGTTTGCTCCAGGCCAGCCGGTTACAGGAACCTCGCCGGGGCGGTGCGGCTGCACCGACGCGCGATTCTAGGGGACAGCCCCGGCGGGAGCGCCGCTCAGCGGGCGCGCCGGCGCCGCAGCGGGCCGTCGCGTAGACCGCTCATCCGCTCGCGCGACCGCGCTAGCCCGGGACCCGCTTGAGGCTCGCGGCGATGTCGTACATCTGGTCCTTCGTGAGCGCGAGCGACAGCGAGTTGCTCACCCAGTAGACACCCTCGGGCGTGGTCCAAGCGACCATTTTGATCCGCGAGCCGGCCTTGTAGACCTGCAGCGTGCGGCCGCCGCGCTTGATCGTGGTGTGCGCCGTCTTGAGGATCGGCGCGTCCTTCCAGGTCGTGCCCTGGACGCCGTAGTACTGCCCGAAGTACTTGCCCTCGCCGAGCGCATAGGTGAGCCGGTACGCGGGGAAGCGGACCTTCGAGAACCGCGTCTTCTTGATCTCGTAGGCGCGGACGGGGTCGCGCATCGCGTAGCCGCCGACCGCCATGCGGACCGCCGGGTAGTAGACCGGCAGCCGCCCGGCAGCCAGCTTGAACGACGCCTGCTGCAGCTCGGGCTTGGTGGTCTCGTCGGCGATCTTGACGAGGCCGGTGGCGAGGCCGCGCTTCTGCGTCGTGGCCTTCTTCGAGGTCTTGCCCCTGTTCTGGGACTTCGTCGACGTCGTCTGCCCCGTCGAGCCTTCGAGGCGCTCGAACTCGCGCTTCATCACGGCGATGTCGGCCGGACGCACTTCGAGGTTCGAGGTGCCGGGCTTGTCGTAGGCGCGGAAGCGGACCGAGCGGAAGTCGTGCTTCCCGGCTTCGACCGCGAGTTTCATCAGCGTCAGGAGCTCGGTCCCGCTGGTGATGCTGGTGCGCGTGTAGTGGCGGAAGATCTTGACGAGGTCGTTGCCGCTCGACAGCAAGCGGGAGAAGGCGACCTGCGCCTTCGCGGAGCGCAGGAACTCCTGCTGACGCGCACCGCGCACGAGGTCGTTGTCGGCGTGCCGGAAGCGCACCCAGTCGAGCGTGTCGCCGCCGCACAGCAGCTGGTACCCGGACTTCACGTCGATCGCGGCGTAGTTCTCGCCATTCGAGTTGTCGTTGAAGTAGGAGCGATCGACGTCCTGGAACAGGCAGCCGAGGCGGTTGACCGATCGCATGAACGCCTCGAAGTCGATCTCGACGACCTGGTTGATGTCGATGCCAAGCAGGTTCTTGACCGTCTTGACGGTGAGCGGCGAGCCGCCAAGGGTGTATGCCTCGTTGATCTTCCGACTGCCGTATCCCGGGATCGCTGCTTCGGTGTCGCGCGGTATCGACATGACGGCAGCGCCGCGGTCGGCGTCGAGGTGAGCCAGCATCATCGTGTCGGAGTGCGCGCCGAACTCGCCGTCGGCCGACTTCTTGCTTCGTCCGTCGGAACCGACGAGGAGCAGCGTCTGCGGCTCGCCAGGCTCGACCGGGTCGAGCGGGTCCTTCGGAATCCCCTCGCCGGGCTTCCACGGGTCGTTTGGGTCGCAACCCGTGACCAGGCATTCGCCCATGCGAAGAGCTGCGAACGCCGTGCCGGCCCCCATCAGGACCACCACGAGCGCGAGCGCCCCGAGGTACCGGGGCCAGTATCGGCGGGGCGTCGACACGTTCCGGCTACCTTACGCGGCCTCCTCGCGGGAGAGCGCCACTTTGCCGCTGAACCCCGCGTTGCCGAGCCGTCCACCGCAGAAGCCCGCTACCGTCCTCCTCTTCCGGTTTCCCCGCCCGCGTCCTGCTCGGAGGCGGGCCGCTGATGGTCTTCAGCTCCCCCACCTTCCTCTTCGTCTTCCTCCCCGCCGTGCTCGTCGCGGCGTGGATCGCGCCTGCGGCGCTGCGCCGGTTCGTCCTGCTCGGCGCGAGCATGGTGTTCTACGCGTGGGGCGTGCAGGAGTTCCTGCTCGTCGTGGTGGCCTCGACGCTGGTCGACTGGGCGCTCGCTCTCGGCATCGCCAGACGCGGCCGCGCCGCCAAATGGCTGCTGGGCTTTGGCCTCCTGCAAAACCTCGGTCTTCTCGCGTACTTCAAGTACGGCGGGTTCGCGTCCGAGCAGGCGGCCCGCATCGCCGACGCGGTCGGACTGAGCTCGCCCGGCGTCATCGCCGTGGCGCTCCCGATCGGGATCTCGTTCTTCACCTTCGAGAAGATCTCGTACCTCGTCGACGTCTGGCGCGGCGACGTCGAGCCCCGCTCCGATCCGCTCGACGTGCTGCTGTTCGTCGCCTTCTTCCCGCGCTCGATCGCAGGGCCGATCGTGCGGCTGCGCGAGATCGCCCCGGACCTGCGCCGCCCTCAGCCGACGGCCGATCTCGCCTCGGCGGGCGCCCTGCGCTTCAGCCAGGGCCTGGCCAAGAAGGTGTTGATCGCCGACCAGATCGCGCCGATCGCCGACGCCTGCTTCGCCGCCGGCGGCGACGGCACGCTGACGATGGGCGCCGCCTGGCTCGGCGCTGTGGCGTATTCCCTGCAGCTGTATTTCGACTTCTCGGGCTACAGCGACATGGCCATCGGCATCGGCATGATGCTCGGCTTCCGGCTCCCGGAGAACTTCAACCGCCCGTACTCGTCGTACTCCGTCACCGATTTCTGGCGTCGCTGGCACATGACGCTGTCGCGCTGGTTCCGCGACTACGTCTACATCCCGCTCGGCGGCAGCCGCGGCAGCGAGCGCGCCACCCAGCGCAACCTGATCATCGTCTTCGCGCTCACAGGGCTGTGGCATGGCGCTGCTTGGGCGTTCGTGCTCTGGGGCCTCTACCACGGCGCGTGGCTGCTGCTCGAGCGCAAGATGGGCTGGCGCGCCGTGGATGCCGCGCCCGCGCGCCCGGCGCTGCGGCGGGCCGCAACGCTGCTGATCGTCTTGGTCGGCTGGGTGCTCTTCCGCGCAGAGGATCTCGGCCTCGCGCTGGACTACTACGCCGCGATGGTGACGCCCGACCTCGGCCTGACGCCCGCGTTGCGCGACGCGTTCTCGGCGCAAGCGCTGACCTTCCTGGCGATCGGCGCAGCCGTCGTGTTCCTCCCGCGCGAGCGCGAACGCGGGTGGCTGCTGACGCCCTCGCCGACACGCTCAGACCTGACCGCGCGCTTGGCGCTGCTGGCCGTGGTGCTGCCGTTCACGCTCGCGATGGCGCTCGCCTCGAGCTTCTCCCCCTTCCTCTACTTCCAGTTCTGATGGCGCCGCTGCGCACCTACGCCCCGGCGGCCTGGCTGGCCTCGCTGCTCGTCCTCCCCGCCGCGGCCTACGTTGGCGGCGTGCGGCAGGAGCAGGTCGAGCAGCGCCCGAAAGAGCCGTTCCCGGCGTTCAACCGGTCCTCGCTGCCGAACGAGAAGACCTATCCGCGGATCGAGCGGGCGGTCCTCGACCGGCTTCCGCTGCGCAGCGCGGCGCTCAGCGTGCGGGGCCACCTCGCGCTCGACGTGTTCGGCCGTTCGCCCTCCGAGCAGGTCCTGCTCGGCGATGGCCGCTGGCTGTTCTTCCGCGACGAGCTGCGCGCCTGCAGCGACGCCCGGCCGGTCGTCAGCACCGCAGATGCGATGTCGCTCATGGCCCTCAGCTCGGTGGCCTCCGGCCGCCGCACGCTCGTGACGCTGGCGGGGTCCAAGATGGTGGCCGAACGGCGCCGCCTGCGGTCTGAGGGCTTCAGCCGAACCGACCTCGACTGCGTCCGCCAGCTCGAAGCTGAGGTCCACGAGCGCCTCGGACAGACGCCCGGCGGCGTCGACCTCCGAGCCCCGATGGCAGCCGCGGCGCGGCTGGCGCCTGCCGGCAGCGCCTACTACCGCTACGACACCCACTGGAACGGCGCAGGCCAAGCCGTCTTCGCGCGCGCGGTCGCGGAGGCTGTCCGGCCTGGCCTGGCGGCGGCCGCCAAGCTCGGACCTGGCCCAGAGACGGTCAGCCACGCGGGCGACCTCGGGAGGCTCATGGGCGTTCCGCTCAGCGAGCCCTACACGCCGCCCGCTGCGCCGACGCGGCCCGCAGGAGAACCGGCAGGCAAGGGCGTCGTGCTCATCGGCGACTCTCAGCTGGAGGCGGCGTTCACCAGGCGCCCGACGTCCAACCCAGCGCTGATCGACCAGCTCCTGCCGTCGGCCGTGCACTGCACGCGCGACGAGTACGCCGACGGCCGCTGCGACGACGCGATGCGCCGGTCCACCAGCTTCGTCTACGAGACCGTCGGCCGCAACGCGAAGGAGATCGGCGACGGCTGCTGGCGGGCGGTGTCGGTCCTCACGGAGCGGCTCGGCGGGCGGCCCAGCGCGTACGCGATCGGCGGGCGCCGCATCGCCGCGCCGACCGTGACCGTCGGCGCCAGCGGGCAGCTGCCGGCGAGCGTCATCCCCGCGGGTGGCGCGCGCTCGCCGCACCCGCGGCTTTTGCAGATCCCCGTCGTCAGCTTCCCGGCAGGCGCAGCCGACGCCAAGGTCGCGCTGATCCAGCAGCCCGTCGGCGAGCTGTCGCCGTGCGTCACCCCCGAGCAGAAGGTGCCGGGGCGCGTGCTCACGCTGCCCGTGCCGGCGAGCCGCGACGCCGCGACCTACCGCGTCGTGCTCCAGGCGCCGCCAGGCACCGTCCTCGGCCGTCCTGAGGAGATCGTCCTCGACGGGACGCGCCAGCCGGACCGCCGCTGAAACGGCGAACGCCCTCCGCGCTCAGGGCGCGAAGGGCGTTCGGCAATCCGGTGTCCGGCGGGTGCCGGGCGGCGCTGGCTAGGCGGCGGTCTTGGCGCCGGCGATGTCGAGGAAGACGCGGTAGCGGCGGGCGTCGCGCTCGGCGCGCTTGTGCTCCTCCGTGCCATCCTCGGACTTCTCGACGAGGGCCTCGGCCTTCGCGAGCTTGGCCTGCACGGCCTCGACGTCGACGTCAGCCTCGTCCAGGGCCTCCTCGACGAGCACGAGCACGCGCTCGTCGCTGACCTGGACGTAGCCCTCGCCCTGCACGAAGCTCTTCGTCTCGCCGCCGGGCAGCGTCACGCGCAGCTCGGTCGGGGCGAGCAGAGCGAGCAGCGGCTGGTGACGGGCGTAGATGCCGATCGAGCCGGTCTCCGTGCGCGACGAGATGAACTCGACCTCGCCGGAGAAGACGAGACCCTCGGGCGTGAGGATCTCCAGGGTGTAGGGCGTGTGGGCCATTACTGCTTGTTCGCCGCCTCGATGACCTGCTCGATGGAGCCCTTCAGGAAGAAGGCCGACTCCGGCAGGTCGTCGTGCTTGCCCTCGATGAGCTCCTTGAACGAGCGGACCGTCTCAGCGATCGGCACGTACTCACCGGGGGTGCCGGTGAAGATCTCAGCGACCGAGAACGGCTGCGAGAGGAAGCGCTCGACCTTGCGGGCACGCTGGACGAGGACGCGGTCCTCCTCCGAGAGCTCGTCGATGCCGAGGATGGCGATGATGTCCTGGAGCTCCTTGTAGCGCTGCAGGATGCGCTTGACCTGCTGCGCGACCTCGTAGTGCTCCTCGCCGACGATCTCGGGCTTGAGGATGGTCGAGGTCGAGTCGAGCGGGTCGACGGCCGGGTAGATGCCCTTCTCCGAGATCGCGCGGGAGAGCACGGTCTGGGCGCCGAGGTGCGCGAACACCGAGGCCGGAGCCGGGTCGGTGAGGTCGTCGGCAGGCACGTAGATGGCCTGCACCGAGGTGACCGAACCCTGGCGGGTCGAGGTGATCCGCTCCTGGAGCTGGCCCATCTCGGACTCGAGGGTCGGCTGGTAGCCCACCTGCGACGGCATGCGGCCCAGCAGTGCGGACACCTCAGAGCCGGCCTGCACGAACCGGAAGATGTTGTCGACGAACAGGAGCACGTCCTGGCCGCCCTCTTCACGGAAGTACTCAGCCATCGTGAGGCCGGTCAGGGCGACGCGCATGCGGGCTCCCGGCGGCTCGTTCATCTGGCCGAACACGAGCATCGTCTTGTCGATGACGCCCGATTCCTTCATCTCGAGGTAGAGGTCGGTGCCCTCACGCGAGCGCTCGCCCACGCCGCAGAACGCGGAGAGGCCGCCGTGCTCGGTGGCGAGGTTGTTGATCAGCTCCTGGATGAGCACGGTCTTGCCCACGCCGGCGCCGCCGAAGAGGCCGACCTTGCCGCCCTTGGAGTAGGGGGCGAGGAGGTCGATGACCTTGATGCCCGTCTCGAACATCTCGGTCGTCGGGGTGAGGTCCTCGACCTTCGGAGCGGAGCGGTGGATCGACCACGTCGCCTCGCCCTGCACCGGCTCGCCGCCGTCGATGGTCTCGCCGAGCACGTTGAAGATGCGGCCGAGCGTGGCCTTGCCGACGGGCACGGAGATTGGAGCGCCGAGGTCGCGGACCTCGACACCACGGGCGAGGCCGTCGGTCGAGTCCATGGCCACGGTGCGGACCTTGTTGTCGCCGAGGTGCTGCTGGACCTCGAGCACGAGCTTGCCCTCGCCGAGGGTGACCTCGAGCGCGTTGTTGATCTCGGGCAGCTTGTCCGGGAACACGGCCTCGACGACGACGCCCTGGATCTGCTCGATCCGCCCGATGTTCTTGGTAGCGGTTGAAGCTTCCATGAGTCCTCTGATTCGTAGTCGTCGCCTAGATCGCTTCCGCGCCGGCGACGACCTCCATGATCTCTTGGGTGATCTCAGCCTGACGGGCCCGGTTCATCTCGAGCGTCAGGGTGGTGATGAGCTCACCGGCGTTTTCAGATGCGTTGCGCATGGCCGTCATGCGCGCGCCGTGTTCGGATGCGGCGGAGTCCAGCAGCGACCGGTAGATCGCGATCTCCACGTAGTCCGGGATCAGGCGCTCCAGGATCTCCTGCGGGCCCGGCTCGTACTCGACGAGCGCGTGGGCGCCCTTCGGGTCCTCGGAGGCGATCGCCGAAGCGACCGGGTCCTCCTGCAGCGGCAGCAGGGTGGTCTGGGAGACCTCCTGCGTCAGCGCGGACACGAAGTGGTTGAAGAGCACTTCGACCTGGTCGACCTTGCGGTCGAGGTAGGCGGCCATCAGCGTCTCGGCGACCTCACGCGCATCGGCGTACTTCGGCGCGTCGGTGAAGCCCGTGAAGGACGCCTCCGGCGTGCGGCCGCGGAACGTCATGGCGGAGACGCCGCGACGGCCGGTCGAGTAGATGATGACCTTGCGGCCCTGAGCCTCGTGCTCCTGCGCGAGCTTGATGGCTGCGCGCACGATCTGAGAGTTGAAGGCGCCGGCGAGGCCGCGGTCGCCGGTCATCAGAAGGATGCCGACGGTGTTGACCTCGTCGCGGCCCTGCAGCAGCGGGAACGCCTTGCGCTCCGCCGAGGTGGCCGCCAGGGCGGCCTGCCGCGTCATGTCGCTGATCGCGTCCGCGTACGGGCGGAGGACAGCCACGGCCTCCTCCGCCTTGCGGAGACGTGCCGCAGCGACCATCTCCATGGCACGCGTGATCTTCTTGATGTTGCCGATCGACGCGATGCGCTGCTTTACGTCGCGCTGGCTCACGCCGTGGTCGCCTCCTGAGCGGCGGCACCGGCGCTGACGACCTGCGAGGAATCGCCGCCGTCGGCGATCGGATCACCGTGCTCGTCGAAGTCGTACCCGAAGTCGTCGGCGTAGTCCTTGATCAGGGCTTCGAGGGCCGAGACGGTGTCGTCCGACCAGTCGCCGCCGTTGATCTTCTCGGCGAGGCCCGGGTTCTGCGCGTTGAGCGTGCGGATCAGGCCGTCGTTGAACGCTTCGACCTTCTCGGTGAGGATGCGGTCGACGTAGCCGTTGGTGGCCGAGTAGATCGTCGCCGTCTGCTCAGCGACGGCGAGCGGCGAGCGCTCACCCTGGTTCAGCGTCTTCACGAGGCGCTCGCCACGAGCCAGCGTGCGGCGCGTGTCGGCGTCGAGGTCGGAGCCGAACTGGGCGAACGCCTCGAGGTCGCGGTACTGCGACAGCTCGCCCTTGATCTTGCCGGCGACCTTCTTGATCGGCTTGGTCTGCGCGGCGGAACCGACGCGCGACACCGAGATGCCGACGTTGATGGCCGGGCGGACACCCGAGTTGAACAGCTTCGGCTCGAGGAAGATCTGGCCGTCGGTGATCGAGATGACGTTCGTCGGGATGTAGGCCGACACGTCGCCTGCCTGCGTCTCGATGATCGGCAGGGCCGTCATCGAGCCGCCGCCGAGCTCGTCGCTCAGCTTCACCGCGCGCTCCAGGAGGCGCGAGTGCAGGTAGAAGACGTCGCCCGGGTACGCCTCGCGGCCCGGCGGGCGGCGCAGGAGCAGCGACATCTGGCGGTACGCGAAGGCGTGGCGCGTGAGGTCGTCGTAGACGCAGAGCGTGTGGCCGCCCTTGTAGACGAAGTACTCGGCGAAGGCCGCGCCCGCGTACGGGGCGATGTACTTGATCGGGGCTGCCTCTTCGGCGCCAGCGGCGACGATGATCGTGTTCGCGAGCGCGCCGGCTTCTTCGAGCTCACGCGCGATGTTCACGACGGTGGCCATGCGCTGGCCGATCGCGACGTAGACCGAGACGACGCCCTGGTCCTTGTTGTTGATGATCGTGTCGACCGCGACCGAGGTCTTGCCGGTCTGGCGGTCGCCGATGATCAGCTCGCGCTGGCCACGGCCGATCGGGATCATGGCGTCGATCGCCTTGATGCCGGTCTGGAGGGGCTCCTCCACCGGCTGGCGCTCGATGATGCCAGGGGCCTTGAACTCGAGCGGGCGGGTGCCGTCCGCGACGATGTCGCCCTTGCCGTCGAGCGGGTTGCCGAGCGGGTCGACGATGCGGCCGAGGAAGCCGTCGCCGACCGGGATGTCGAGGAGCTTGCCGGTCCGCTTGACCGTGTCGCCCTCGACGATCTTCTGCCACTCGCCGAAGAGCACGGCGCCGACGTTGTCGGACTCGAGGTTCAGCGCGAGGGCGGTGACGCCGTGCGGCAGCTCGAGGAGCTCGAAGGAGAGGGCGTTCTCGACGCCGTGGATGCGGGCGATGCCGTCGGCGACGGACAGGACGGTGCCGACCTCGGTCAGCTCAGCCTGGCCTGCGTCGAGGCCTTCGATACGGCTTCTGAGGATCGAGGTGATCTCGTCAGGCTTGATCTGCATGATCGGAAAGAGGCTCCTGGTTACAGCTGGCTACGCGCCGGTGGCGACCTGGCGACGCAGGCGCTCCAGCCGAGTACGGATAGAGGCGTCGAGAATCTGGTTCCCGACGCGAAGGACGAGTCCACCGATGATCTCGGGGTCGACCGTGGTGTTCAGGCGGATCTTGCGGCCCGTCTGCGTGCCGATGCGGTCGCCGAGGGAGTCGGCGGTGGCGGGGTCGAGCGGGATCGCCGAGGTGATCTCCACGGGGAGCAGGCCCTCGTGGTCCTCGGTGATCCGGTCGAAAATGGTGCGCATGCGCAGCACCGCAGGCATGCGGTGCTTCTCGATCAGCAGCTCGAAGAAGTTCTGCAGCGTGGGGTCGATGCCATCGACCGCCTTGTGCAGACCCTCCGTCTTCTCCTTGGTGGAGAAGTACGGCGAGAAGAAGAACACCTGGAGCTCGCGGTTCTTCGCGAGCTCGTCAGTGAACTGGCCGAGCTGCTCGCGGATGACCGCGATGTTGTCCTGCTTCTGCGCGACTTCGTAGAGCGAGCGCGCGTAGACCTCAGCAAGCGCTTCCATGACTAGCCTGCCCGCTCGCCGAGGCTGGAGAAGTCCAGCTCCGCCAGCGCCTCGTCGACGAGACGCTGCTGGTCGTCACCGGTGAGGGTGCGCTTCGTGATCTTCTCGGTAGCCGAGACGGTCAGGTCAGCGACCTCGCGGCGGAGATCGCCGATGGCCTTCTGCGTGGCCTGCTCGATGTCGCGCTTGGCGGCTTCAAGCTGGTTCTCGCGCTCTTCCTTGGCCTTGGCCAGGGAAGCGGCCGTCTCAGCGTCGCTGTTCTGCTTGGCCTTGGAGACGATCTCGTCGGCCTGCACGCGCGCCTCCTTGAGGCGTGCGCGGTAGTCGGCCAGGAGCTGGTCAGCTTCGGCCTTCGTCGCGTCGGCGTGATCGATCGCTTCTTCGATCGCACGCTGGCGGATGTCGAGGGACTCCGCGATCTTCGGGAATGCGAGCTTGCGCAGGATCAGCAGCGTGATGCCGAACGCGATCAACGTCCAGAGCATCAGGCCGAGGCCCGGCGTGACGAGGAAGCTCCCGCCCTCTTCTACAGCGCCCTCAGACCCGGAGGCCAGGGGCGCGATGAGCGTTGCGATCGCCATAGGCCTAGAGGAAGAAGGCGATGAGGCCGAAGATGAAGGCGTAGAACACGATCGCCTCGGTCAGGGCGAAGCCCAGCCACTGGATCGACGTGATCTCGTCCTTCATCTCGGGCTGACGGGTCACCGACTCGATGACCTTGCCGAAGATGAAGCCGACGCCGATGCCCGGGCCGATGGTGCCGAGGCCGGCGCCGATGCCGAGGGCGATCGCCTTGCCGGCGGTCTCGCCGTAGGCCTGTGCGACCTCGACGGAGACCTCAGCCTGCGCGACGAGGGAAGTGATGGTGGTCAGATCCACGGGGTAGCTCCTGGTTCCTGAGGAAGGGTCAGTGGTGATCGGAGACAGCTTCGCCGAGGTAAATCGAGGCGAGCGTCGCGAAGATGAAGGCCTGGAGCGTTGCGACCAGGCCGATCTCAAAGAGGAAGAAGACGATGGCGATCGGCACGGTGACGACGTTGAGCGCCGCCAGGCCGAGGATCACCGCGAGGCCGCCACCCATGAACAGGATGAGGAGGTGGCCCGCGAGGATGTTCGCGAAGAGTCGGACGGAGAGCGAGACGACACGCACGAACTGCGAGATCACCTCGATGAAGAAGATCGGGACGACCATCGCGCCGGAGATGCCGCCCGGGATCCAGCCCTTGACGTACTTGACGACGCCCTTCTCGCGGATGCCGACGTAGTGGTAGGAGAACCACACGACGAGCGTGAGCGCGATCGTGACCGAGATGTTGGCGGTCGCCGCGTAGAGCGCGAACGACGGGATCTCGACGCCGAAGACTTCGAACGTGTGGTGCGTGTTCGTCGGCAGCGGCAGGTAGCCGATGAGGTTCGAGATCCAGATGAAGAGGAACAGGGCCCCGATGAACGGGAACCAGGTGGTCGCCATCTTGGCGTCCATGTTCGTGCCAGTGATGTCCTTGCGCATCAGCTGGTACAGCGTCTCGACCGCCGTCTGGACGCGGTTGGGACGCGCCGCCATGCGGTTCGCGATCCAGACCATGGTCACGGTCGTGAGGATCGCCGCGATGAAGAGGTACATCACGGCCTTGTTGATCGAGAACATGCCCAGGTCGATCCACGGATCGAGGCGGAACTCGTCGACGGGCTTGAACTCCTCATTCTTGCCCGACGAGCCCGTGAGCGCGTAGAGCGCGCCGATCAGCGCGACGAAGACTCCCGCGAACAGCAGGATCTTGAGCGTTTTCTTCATGAAGCGGGGCTCGCCTGGTGCGTCGGTCGTGAGATGAGCTTCACGACGAAGGAACTGGTGAAGAGGACGACGCAGAGAAGCGCGGCCGAGAGGCCGGTCGCGTCGTCCGTGAGGAGTCCGACCGCGATGAGGATCAGGCCCATCATCCAGCCGCGGCCGATGAGGGAACCCGTCGCGACGCCGGCGAGCTTGCCGGGGTTGCTCGCGCCGATGGCGCGCGCCTTGCGGTCGGTCCACTCGCCGATGCCGCGCCACAGGACCCACACGATGGCGGCGGTGAGCCAGCCGAGGAGCGGGAGGTCTGCGACCACGAAGACGGGCAGGGCCACGCCGAGCAGCAGCAGATCGAGGTTGCGGAGGAGAGCGGTCACAGGGACTCAGAGTGGGCGGGCAGGAGAACGGTCCTACCCGTCGACGTGGACCACAGTACAGAACCCGAGAGCGCTAGTGACAACTTGTGACAATTGGAACCAAAGCCCCGAAACACGGCGCTTTTCCAAGAGCTACGGGGGCGTCGCTAACGCACCGGCAAGTCCCACCTAGGCCGCCGCCGCGCCGGGTTGGTCACATAACGACCACCCAGCCGCGGCTGCGAGCGGTCCGAACCGGCCGAACCGTGCTGCTGAGGGCGCTGGATCGTGCGTGCGATGGGCCGCGCGTGACCGGAGGTGGCCCCCTGGGCCAGTGAGGATCGCGGGTGGCTCAGCGTGCGTACGAGGCAGTGCCGTCAGCACGCGGGGCGGGCGGTTCGGGCCGCTCGCAGCCGTTACTCGTCGAGCGGGACGAAGTCGCGCTTGCGGGCACCGCAGACGGGGCAGACCCAGTTGTCCGGGATGTCGTCGAACGGGGTGCCCGGATCGACGCCGCCGTCGGGATCGCCTTCCTCGGGGTCGTAGATCATCCCGCAGGGCTCGCAGATCCACTTCTGAGTCAGGGGGTCGCTCATGGGACCGGACTGTACTGACGAGTACTCGCCTGGCGCTCGCCGGAGGTGAGGGGCCGTCAGCCGGCGGTAGGCGGGGTTCCGGCGGCTGGCGTGTCGGCGCTGGGATCGGAGGCGCCGCCGCGCTGGCGGGGCTGCGGCGCGGGGCCGCCGACGCGGACGCGGAGCCAGCGGCCGCCGCGCTCGAACTTGAGGATCTCGAGGACGTAGATGACCGCGATCGAGGCGGCGAGCGTCAGCGCGAGGAGGATGCCGAGGATCCAGGCGTCGGGGCTGAGGAGGCGGCCTTCGTTGTCGACGACGTCGAGAAAGCGCGCGGCCACGGCGAGCATGGCGAGGACGGCGGTCCAGGCGTAGAGCACGAGGACGGCGCGGCGGGTCGAGAAGCCCACGCGGTCGAGGCGGTGGTGGAAGTGCTCGCGGTCAGCCCCGTAGACGGGCTGGTGGTACTTGAGCCGCTTGAGCACCACGAAGGCCGTGTCGAGGACGGGGACGGCGAGGATGATGAACGGGAAGCCGAGCGCGAAGACGGCTTGCGTCTTGACGGCGCCCATCACGGCCGAGCAGCCGAGGAGGAGCCCGAGCAGGTTGGCGCCAGCGTCGCCCATGTAGACCGAGGCCGGGTGGAAGTTGAAGATCAGGAAGCCGAGCGCGGCGCCCGCGGTGATCGCGCTGAGGGTGGCGCCTTCGACGCGGCCGAGGTCGAACGCCACCACCGTGAACGCGATGGCGGCGATCGCGGTGATGCCGGCGGCGAGGCCGTCGATGCCGTCGGAGAAGTTCACGATGTTCATCACCGCCACGAGACCGAAGACGGTGAGCGGCGCGGCGCCCCAGCCGAAGTTCACGGCGCCGATGCCGAGCGGGATCGTGATGTTGTCGACGACGATGCCGCCGCGGACGGCGATCACCGCGGCTGCGATCTGCCCGAGCAGCTTGACGCCCGGAAGCAGGTCGAAGCGGTCGTCGAGCGCGCCGACGAACGTGATCACGATCGCGGCCTGCACGACGGCCGACATCTCAGCCGAGAACGGCGCGAGGGCCAGCAG